>CAMTMX010000013.1 GCA_947073495.1 uncultured Porphyromonadaceae bacterium | reverse complement strand
GGAAGGCGTCATTCATGGAACTTCAAGACGCAGAGGGGCGCATACAGGTGTATGTAAGTCGCGACGACCTCTGTCCGGGTGAAGACAAGGATATGTATAACGTTGTCTTCAAGAAGCTTCTCGATATAGGCGACTTTATCGGAGTGAAGGGCTACGTGTTCCGTACGCAGATGGGAGAAATCTCTATCCATGCGGAAGAGATCACGGTGCTTTCAAAGAGCCTTCGTCCTCTCCCGGTGGTAAAAATGAAGGATGGTAAGGCTTACGATGCCTTCACGGATCCCGAGCAGCGTTACCGTCAGCGTTACGTAGACCTCGTGGTCAACAAAGGGATCAAAGATATTTTCCTGAAACGCACAAGGATGTTCAACTCAATGCGTGAGTATTTCAATTCTCACGGATATGTCGAGGTGGAGACTCCTATCCTTCAGGCTATTCCCGGCGGCGCATCCGCACGTCCGTTCATCACCCATCACAATGCGCTCGACATACCCCTGTATCTCCGTATCGCCGACGAGCTTTATCTGAAACGCCTTATCGTGGGCGGTTTCGAAGGAGTCTATGAGTTCTCAAAGAACTTCCGCAATGAAGGTATGGACAGGACCCACAATCCGGAGTTCACCTGCATGGAGATCTACGTGTCTTACAAAGACTATAACTGGATGATGGATTTCACAGAGAAGATGCTTGAGAAGATCTGTATGGATGTGAACGGCACGACAGAAGTTCAGGTCGGCGACAACACCATCTCTTTCAAGGCTCCATATCCACGTGTCACCATGACCCAGGCGATCCTCGACAAGACCGGTTTCGATATCGCCGGCAAGACAGAGGAGGAACTCCGCGCATTCTGCAAACAGAACGATATAGAGGTTGACGAATCATTCGGCAAAGGGAAGCTTATTGATGAGATTTTCGGGGAGAAATGCGAAGGCACATTCATTCAGCCTACATTCATCATCGACTATCCTATCGAGATGTCGCCCCTCACCAAGCGTCACCGCAACGATCCGCGCCTCACAGAGCGTTTCGAGCTCATGGTCAACGGCAAGGAGCTTGCAAACGCATATTCTGAACTTAACGACCCGATCGATCAGTATGAACGCTTTGTGGAGCAGATGAAGCTTGCCGACAAGGGTGACGACGAGGCAATGATCATCGACGGCGACTTTATCCGCGCCCTTGAATACGGTATGCCTCCTACTTCCGGCATGGGTATCGGCATGGACCGTCTTGCAATGCTCATGACGGGTCAGTCCACCATTCAGGAAGTTCTTCTCTTCCCGCAGATGCGTCCGGAAAAGAAACAGAATAAAGACAACCAGGAAGAGGAAGAGGCTGAGTAATGGGCAGACTGGGAAAGATAGCAGTGATAGGGGCAGGAAGCTGGGCGACCGCACTCGCCAAGCTTCTGCTCAACAATAACGACCGCATCAACTGGTATGTGCGCCGTCAGGAGCGTATAGACGATTTTATACGATATCACCGCAACACAGTCTATCTCAGCGATGTGACATTCGACACCGCGCGTATAGATTTCTATTCTGATATAAACGCGGCGGTGGCGGATGCCGACACTCTCGTGGTGGCGATCCCGTCCCCTTATTTCAAAAGCGAGGCTGAAAAGATTTCAGCCGATATTTCAGGAAAAAATATCGTTTCCGCGGTTAAAGGGCTTGTGCCCGGCGACAATATGATTGTCACCGAATGGTTTGCCCGCAACTACGGATGTGCCGATTCCAATCTGCTTGTAATAGGGGGGCCCTGTCATGCCGAAGAGGTTGCGCTCGACCATCTGAGCTATCTCACAATAGGATGTCACGATCTTGAAAAAAGCCGCGAATTCGGCAAGGCTATCGCCGGAGTGCGGCTGAAGACCATCCACTCGGAAGATGTGGAGGGGATTGAATATGCCGCAGTGCTGAAGAACGTGTATGCCATTGCCTCAGGCATGGTCAACGGCATGAAAGCGGGCGACAACTTCAAGGCGATGCTGGTGTGTAATGCTGTCAGGGAGATGCGCTCTTTTATCGACGCCATTTATCCGATGGACCGTGATATATGCCGCTCCGCGTATCTTGGAGACCTGCTTGTCACATCCTACAGTCTCTTTTCGCGCAACCATAATTTCGGAGCCATGATCGGCAAGGGACATAGCGTGAAAGCGGCAAAGATGGAGATGGAGATGGTTGCCGAGGGCTACTATGGCACACGTTGCATGTATGAGATCAACGAAGCCACCGTCAGGGTGGAGATGCCGATTCTTGATTGCGTCTACCGCATACTCTACAAGGGGGAATCGCCCAAGTCGGCTTTCTCCCGGATTTTTGAAACATTTGCTTAACGTTATTTCCGGAATCGGGATTTAAGGTTTAATATTTCTTATATCACGTGGTTTCCCGGAACAAAAAGATATCTAAAATCATTATCTTTTTGGAATATGTATTAGCCCGAAACATTTTAAATTATAAAGACAATGAAATCAATTGAAATCAATATTCAGGACGCGATCTATTTCGCAGAGAAAGAATATGAGGCAAACAAGGCAGCCGCAGTAGAGGCGATGTCTAAAATTGAAAAAGGGAACGGTGAAGGTTCTGATTTTCTTGGCTGGGTCAACCTGCCGTCGCAGACTTCTTCCGAACTTCTCGCAAAAATCAATAAGACTGCAGCCCGTCTTCGCGAAAATTGCGAATATGTGGTTTGTGTAGGTATCGGAGGCAGCTACCTTGGTGCTAAAGCAGTGATTTCAGCTCTCTCTGATTCGTTTGCGGATTTCTATGGTCCGACACCCAACAATCCGAAAGTGCTTTACGCCGGTCAGAATATCGGCGAGGAATATACAGCTGAACTTGAGAAGCTGCTCGAAGGCAGGAAATTCGGCATCATAGTAATTTCAAAATCAGGAACAACTACCGAACCGGCTATCGCTTTCCGTATCCTCAAGGAACTCCTTGAGAAGCAGGCAGGCAAGGAAGCTGCGAAAGACCTTATCGTTGCAGTGACCGATGAGAAGAAAGGAGCCCTTCGTACTCTCGCTACCCAGGAGGGGTATGAGACATACGTTATCCCTGACAATGTGGGCGGCCGTTTCTCGGTTCTCACCCCTGTCGGACTTCTCCCGATTGCATGTGCTGGCTTCGATATTGAGAAACTTGTGGCAGGTGCCGCACAGATGGAGGAGACTACCAAGCATCCCGGCGATGAAAATCCGAGTGAGGTTTATGCACGTCTCCGCAATGCATTATATCAGAGCGGAAAGAAGACCGAGATTCTCGTCAACTACAACCCGAAGCTCCATTATTTCGGAGAGTGGTGGAAGCAGCTTTATGGCGAGAGCGAGGGTAAGGACGGAAAGGGTATTTTCCCGGCAGCCGTAGATTTCACAACTGACCTTCACTCCATGGGTCAGTGGATTCAGGAAGGTGAGCGTACAATCTTCGAGACAGTCGTATCCGTAAAGGAACCTGCAATCACACGCCGTATACCTGAAGACGCTGCAAATCTTGACGGAATCAATTATCTTGCCGGCAAGCGTATCGACGAAGTCAACAAGATGGCTGAGCTCGGCACAAAGATCGCTCATGTAGACGGCGGTGTGCCGAATATCAAGATCGAGCTCAACAAGCTTGACGAACATTCTCTCGGTCAGTTGATCTATTTCTTTGAGAAGGCTTGCGGTATCAGCGGTTATATCCTCGGTGTCAATCCGTTTAACCAGCCCGGCGTGGAGGCTTACAAGAAAAATATGTTCGCTCTTCTTGAGAAACCCGGCTACGAAAAAGAGACAGAGGCAATCAAGGCTAAGCTCTAAGGCAATTAGCAATTAGTAATTAGTAATTAGTAATTAGCAATTACTCATTGCTAATTACTTATTGATTCAGGCCTTGAGTGTGGTGCGAACAAAGTGAGTACACCAACAAACTAAAGTCTATATGCTACAAAGGGCATCCGGATTTCCGGATGCCCTTTGTAGCATATAGACTTTAGTTTTATAGCCTGCGGGGTTAGAAATCTGCGCCGAAGGTGATCATGAAAACGCCCTTATTTGTTTTGGCTACTTCTCGGAGTTCGTAGTTGTCGGCGCTTACTTCATAATTCTGAAGGAATCGGGTGCCGATAGAGGAGTTGTAGGCGATGCCGAGGTTGAAGCCTGAAGCCTTGCCGAAGCGAACGCCTACAGAAGGCATGAAGTATACTCCGTTCTTTCCTTTTGCATATATTTCACGGTATGAATCATAATAGGTCAGGCTCCCTTCATTGATTTCGAAAGCAAACTGATATCCTATTTTCATATCTACAAAGGGTGTGATTTTTCTTTCAATGTCGAGGGTCCATCTGACATCGGCAAAAAACGGGAAATAGAAAGAATGGAACTCCCGTTCCCGTTCTGTGTAATAATCATGTGTAGTGGCTCCCGTAATAGTAGTGTATCCACCGAAGCCTACGCCGGCGAAAAGGAAATTGGTGATCTGATATCCCCCGGTGACATTAAGACCGAAAGCGAGATCGTTCTTGATATTTGTGACATTGTCATAGTTCGGGACAGGAATATCGATTCCTCCCCCTAATTGATTTCCTCCGAAAATATCGATAAATCCTCTGAATCCTTGAGCCGATGCGGCAAAAGGCATTGTCAGTATTGCTATTATCAGAAATATCTTTTTCATATAATTGTTTCTAAAATTGTTGGTAAAGTTGAAATAGATGCACATGGATCATTTGCGGCGTATCGCGTTCGAACGGGTCTGTTCTGTCCAATAATCACGGATCCAAAGTTTCATGTCGGAATCGTATCTGATGTCGGTAGCAACGTCAATCTCTACAACCCCCCGATTTTCGTGTTCTCCATCATCACCTGAGTAATTATTCCATGCTACAATCGCAATTCTTCCGTCGTTCATATTGATATTTGCCATGGTTTCCCGGTCAAGAGTCCAGACATAAGTGCGATCTTCCAAGGCTTGTAGGAACACTTCTTTACCGTCGGGTAATATAAATGTAGCCCCTTTAGGTTCATCTTCAGAAGGATGGAAAGTTATTTTGAGCTGGTTATCACCGGCAGCCCATATTCTGTTGGTGTATTGGAGGTATACATCTTCTTTATATAAATATTCGGGGACGGAATCATATAGATCATAGATATCGATGCTGAAATAATCATAGGGTTCTCTACTGATTGACGGATAATAGTCATTCACAATCTTTTCAGACCTTGCAAAATCAATGCTTCCCACCGTAAGATTCTCTACCGTGAAATCTACATTACCCTTGAAAGTCATAACCGGATTATCTTCCCAGTTGTCCCAATACCATTTCCCTCGGTATGAATTATAACGTAAATAATTACCTTCATTGCTCAGAGAGATGATGACGTATCCCCTTGCCGAGATTGTGTTGCCTCCGCGTTGATATGTGCTTTCAGCAGTGGCTATAAGACGGTTGTATTCCCAAAGGTTGGATTCGGTCCATTTTTCTTTGCTTACAGTCCATTTGAATGTGGGATTGTCGGCAGTGACATTAAACACCTGTCCGTCGGGCATAGTGAACTTAGCCTCCTTCTCTTCCGGACAAGATGGAAGGAAAGTGAATTCGATCTGGTTATATCCTCCGGACCATAATACGTTTTTATAGTTAAGCTCAAAATTGATATATCCCATCCATTCCTCTTCACCGTCCCATTCGTTTATACGGTAATAGTCAATGGAGAAGCTGTCCCGACGCTCCCCTTCTGCCCAGACTTCATCGAAGTAACCGTCATATCTTACGGAAAGTGCACTGTCAGGATAGCCGACAGTCAGGTTGACGGCTTTGAAATTGACGTTGGCTGTCTGCGTTGTGTAAAAATAAAAATCTTTTTCTTCAGTGCATCCTATGATTATGAGGAATGCGGCAAGAAGTGTGAATATATGAAGTTTTCTCATTGTTTCAATTGTTTATTAAAGTTTTGCAAGCTTTGTTGGTTAAAAATCGAAACCGAAGTTGAGCATAAGCACGCCGCCGGTTGAATTCCCGAGATCCATAACTTCTTCAAGATATGTGTAATTGCCAATAAAGTCTGTCTCATAGCCTTCAAATCGGGCGCTCATCTTCTTACGGAACATCATATTGTAAGACAATCCGATATTGAACCCCACTTTATTTCTGATTGTGGTGCGCATACCTATTGTAGGCATAAGGAGGAATCCTCCGGTGTTTTTGTCGTATACATAAAGCCGGGTGTTAGATCCGTAAGAATAGAACATATCCTCGTAGCTGTCAAAAGCAAGGCTGAGTGTGTATCCCAATTTAAGATCTACAAAGGGTGCGGTCTTTTTTTCAAGACCGAAATCCCATCTTACGTCGGCATAAATTGGCACATTAAGTGTCGAAAATTTGTGCTCGGCATACTTTTCATTATAATAATAACGGTCGTTTTCAACTCCATAAAGCATAGCTGCATTCACTCCGAACCCGAGACCGGCGAAGAGGTTACGATTGATCTGATAACCATGTGTCATGTTCCATCCGAACACGATGGGACTGCCTATGTCTGTCACTGCACAGTCGCCGCCATATACGTTTACTTTTCCTCCGAACCCTACGCCTCCTGTGATTTCAAAAAAACCGCGGTATCCGCTTGTCTTTCCTCCCCATCCGTGACCGAGTTTCACGAGCATATAGGGCTTGATACTTTTCTCTATGGGTTTGTAGCCAAGATAAGTGAACCTGATTTTCTTGGCAGGCGAAGGTAGTTCGATGCGGAACTTACCATCAATGTCGGTGGTGGTGGTTTCCGTGCGTCCCACGATTTCCACACGTACGCCCGGCACGGGTTCGTTTTTACTGTCTACCACGGTTCCTGTCACAATTTCCTGAGCCATGATGTCTGACAGCCAAAGAATGCAAAAGCATAAAACAATTAGTGCTCTTTTCATATTTGTCAGTATTATAGTGAATTATGTGTAATCTGCACAAGTCATGAGCAATCCGGCAGATTAAATGAATCATGATGTTTTGTATAGGTTAATTCAGCAAATCAAGATGAATTATCCGGATATGAAAAACAATATTTATACAAAATTAAACATCTTTTATCATTTGTCAAAATAAAAATGCATTGAATTATAGGAATATTAGTATATTTGCGAGATAAAAGTGGTTTAGGGTTTAAGAATAATCTGAAATCTCACAACTCACAACTCACAACTCACAACATACAACATACAACATACAACAAAAATGCGCAGATTTTATTTGGGACTCGTAGTCTCGGCAATCGTTGTCGGCTGGACGGCTGATAGTGCAGCCAAAGTAGTTCCGGGCTCACTTATCACTGACAACATGGTGCTTCAGCAAAAGGGGAAAGCCAAGATTTATGGGACAGCCGACCCGGAAGCAAAGGTGACGGTGACGCCTTCATGGAATGAGACTCCCTATCAGGTGAAAGCCGACAAGGAAGGGAGATGGCAGCTTTTTGTCGACACTCCTGCCGGCGGTTTCACACCTTATAGTATTACATTTTCCGATGGTACCCCTGTCACTGTCAATAATGTTTTGATAGGGGAGGTGTGGCTTGCGTCAGGGCAATCTAACATGGAGATGCCTTTGAAGGGTTTTCCGGGATGTTGCACGGAAAATGGTTATGATGAGATCGCATCGTCAAGGGAACAGGCAAATAAGATAAGATTTTATACTGTGCCGTTAAAGCAGAGTTACACACCTCTCGAAACGGTGGATGCCACTTGGGCTGTGCCTTCTCCGGATACTGCGCCCGATTTCAGTGCCCTCGCCTGGAATTTTGCAAAACGGATGAGTGATGTGCTCGATGTGCCTGTGGGTGTAGTGAGTTGTGCCTATGGTGGTGCGAAGGTTGAAAGCTGGACACCGCGTGAAATTCTTGAAACTTACCCCGATGTGTCGCTCGATCCCGCCGATCATGAGAAGATGGTTCATTACTATCGTCCGATGCTTATGTATAACGCCATGTTTAATCCGGTTAAGGATTACACGTATAAGGGTATTATATGGTATCAGGGTTGTTCTAATGTAGGAGCTCATGACACGTATCCGCGCCGTCTTGCCAATATGGTTGAACATTGGCGCAAAGAGATAGGGGAGGGGGAAATACCATTCTATAGCGTGGAGATCGCCCCCTACGATTACGGTTCTCCCGACGGCAAGGAGTGGGCGCCCCTTTTGCGTGAGGCTCAATGGCAGGCTACCGGAATCATACCCAATTCAGGAATTATCTGCACGAATGACATTGTGAAACCTTACGAACGGTTTAATATTCATCCTTCCGACAAGGCGACTCCGGGAAAGCGTCTTGCCGAACTTGCTCTAAACAAGACGTACGGTAAGTCCCGTTTCCCGGTTATCTCTCCAAGGTACAAGAGCCACAAGTTTGAGGAGGGAGCCGCATGGGTGGCGATTGATTCTCCGAGTGACGGCATCTGTCGTAACTATATGATAGATGGATTTGA
This sequence comes from uncultured Porphyromonadaceae bacterium, assembly GCA_947073495.1. GTDB lineage: Bacteria > Bacteroidota > Bacteroidia > Bacteroidales > Muribaculaceae > Lepagella. The sequence continues at coordinate 37,476 of CAMTMX010000013.1, read as the reverse complement.
AATTGCCGGTCGGGATAAAGTGTTCCATCCTGCAGATTCCGTATGGCTTCACTGGCAGACAAATGAACTGGTGGTGTCGAGCAAGGCGGTTCCTGATCCGGTTGCAGTGCGTTATGGATGGCGGGATTTTTTGCCGGGCAATCTACATAGTGGCAACTATCTCCCGTTAGTGCCGTTCCGCACAGACGATTGGGAGCCATGATTTCAAGTTTCGTCTGCGAAACCGGAGTGTTATAATGCCAAGTACCTACGATAAATAAATGTGCAGATGATTGGCTTATAGATTGCCGCGATCTATGCCTGGCATTTGTTCATTTTTTTGTAGGTGCTTAAATAATTAAAGCTCAAATAAAATGGTGAAGAATACGTATTCTTCACCATTTTATTTGAGTGAGACAATATTGTCGCTTATATAGAAAAATGCGGGAAATATAAGGTGTCTTGAAACTATCGCGGTGTAGTTGCGACTAATGAATTACAATGAGCACAGAAAACATTATAGAAGAACAACGGTTTCTTCAGACGATTAAAGACAATAGCGGCATCATCAACAAGATATGCTACTATTATGCCAAAGATGCCGAGGAATTTCGGGATCTCCGGCAAGACGTTTTGACCAACATGTGGGCGTATAGGCAATCATTCCGCGGAGATTGCTCACTGTCAACATGGATCTATCGTCTTTCTCTCAATACTTGCATCTCCGCTCTGCGCAAGCGAAAGAACAAAGGGGAGAAAGTTAGTATAGATGCAATAGGATATCTTACAGCCGATGAAACAGATTTGTCGGCAATGCACAGGGAGATGCACGGGCTGATATCACAACTCACGGCTGAGGAGAAGGCTATTATACTTCTTTGGCTTGATGATATGGGCTACGATGAGATTGCCGGGATCGTGGGGTGTCAGCGCAACACCCTTGCCACCCGTCTGCGTCGTATCAAGGAGAAGATTGTGCGTCTCTCGAATAAATGATGTACTCTTTGTCAATACTGCAGAAACCGGAATCAAATGGCCTCATTGGCATGCAGTTTCATTAAACAGATTCTGAACAAAAATTGAAAATGGAAAATCAAACACAAATAAATGATCTTGACCGGCTCAAAGAAATGTGGGGTGATCTCAACCGCCGCATAGAACGTCTCGAAAATCAAACTATTCAAGAAGGAATAAAAGTGACATCCGGCAAAATAAAGACAGCCTGTGAAGATCTTGCCTCCCGTTACAAACGATTCATGATAATAGGATTCCTCATGGGGATTGCATTTCCGGTGTATCTCATAACGTCTCCTTCAGACTTTTTCCCAGACGACTTGATGAAATATGTCTCGGCAGCACTTTTTTTCTTATATTTTATAACTGCTGCAGTCATGGACTCCTATCTATATAATGAGGTGAAAAGCATGGATCTCTCCATGATGACGGTGCATCAGGTGATTCACAAAGCGCGCACCCTCAAACGCCGGCATCACATATTCATGATAATCCTGATTCCTTTTGCTGTGGTGACACTCGCTATATTTGCAATCCCGTTTCTTAACGAGCCGGTTATCATAACGGGAATGATCACCGGAGGGGTAGTAGGGCTATGTATCGGGTTGCGCCAATACTTCCGGATGATGCGCGACTATCGCGAAATGATGCGCCAATATGCCGAATGAAATACCATCCCTAAATCTGTAATGAAAGGGCAGAACCTCCCGATTTCATTGATTCAAGGGTAAAATCCATTAAAAAAATGGTAATTTATGGCGTTTATTGCAAAATATTCTATCTTATTGGGGCATAATCATTCCCTAATTTAAGATTTTTAATTAATTTTGCACCCTGAAACCAAATCATGTAACTGAGAAATGACAAAAGCAGAAATAACCAACGAGATTTCAAGAGCTACTGGCATTGACAAAGAGAACGTGCTTAACGTAGTAGAGAAGTTTATGGAAGTTGTAAAAGACAGCCTCGGCAAAGGTGAGAACGTATACCTTCGTGGCTTCGGCAGCTTCATCGTTAAGGAGCGTGCAGAGAAGACAGGCCGTAACATTTCTAAGAATACAGCTGTGATCATCCCGGCACACAAGATTCCTTCATTCAAGCCTTGCAACACATTCAAGGAGATGGTTGCTGAAAGAACTTCAAAGTAAATGACAGGAAAGTTTCAGTATCCCACATCGGGGACTTGCTCACGCCTTATTGAAATAGAGGTTGAAGAGGGGATAATCAAGAATGTCGGTTTTATTGGAGGTTGCCATGGCAATCTGCAGGGAATTGGCGCCTTGGTGAAAGGTATGACCCCGGAAGACGTTATCGCCCGACTTGAAAATATCAAGTGTGGCAATAAACCAACTTCCTGTCCTGACCAGCTTTCAAAGGCTTTGCGCCTGATGATAGGCATGCAGTAATCCGGTAGGCAGACTGAACTCTTGAAAGACAACACCCTCCCGACGAAAGTCGGGAGGGTGTTGTCTTTCAAGAGTATGGTTTATCTTAATTAAAATATAAACGGGTTGTATGGGAAAAGGAAGAAACAGAATATTAAATTTTATAAAAAGAATGAGTAATATTGAATAGTTGTACGTATCTATAAATGTCGTGCTTTAGATACTTGAATTTGGAAGATTTGACAGAAAAGTATAAATTTGTAACGGCACAACTGCAAAACATCCGTGGAATGGTTACTTACTTAAGAATATTATTCTGTTTTATTGTGATTCTGCTATTTCCCTATTTTATAATGGCAGAAGAATCTTATTTGTCATTCTATAATGTGAACTCATGTCCTCCCGATGTCACAATCCGGAGCATGATGATGGATTCGCGGGGATTTGTATGGCTCGGATCTGACAATTATGTCTATAGATTTGATGGTGTGCATGTGGCGGCATATTCCCTTGTGTCGGAAAATTCTGATAAGGTGGTTCTTGTAAAAGATATGGTCGAGACCCCTTCCGGTAATATAATTGTTGCTGCCGACAACGGGCTCTTCTGCATGGATATGACATCAAAGGGACAGATTGAGGTAAAACCGTTTATGAGGGATAAGATTACGGATGTGGAGAGTTTGTCATTGCATCCTGATGGATATCTTCTAATTGCGACATCGTCATCACTTTGGAGCTACAGCTTTTTGAGAGGTACGCTTTCCCGTATTTTGATTGACCGCGACCCACTTTCCCGCACGAACATTCCATGTGCGATGGCTTCTTCTCCGGCGGGGGTGGAAATAATTGCGGAAGACGGTGGTATCTATCTGCTTGAAAAGAATTTCAGAGTGAAATGCATAAGAAAGGGCGCTTCTGATTTCCCACTCCCCAAAAAAGCAGTCAAGACAGGTGGTGATCTTTATCTCGCCACAGAAGCCAACGGCCTTTGGAAAATCAGTGCCGACGGGGCTGCAAGTAGGGTTGAGGGAGTGGAGGCGAATGTTGTCACATCATTGTCGCGACATAATGATTCCACTCTTTTTGTGGGTACTGACGGGGTCGGGGTGTATGAACTTGGACTCCCTTCAGGAAAAGTGCGGAGACAGCTGATGCACCGTCCCGGTGTTGTGTCATCTTTGCGTAGCAATCAGATATATTCTCTGCTTACCGACCGGGAAAACAGGTTGTGGGTAGGGCATTATCAGAGAGGGGTGGATCATACAGAAACCATGTCTCCCGGAATATTTCTGACTATGGTCAATCCTGACGACAAGGCTGTACGGACCATCAATATACTTCCAAACCGTAATATCCTTGTCGGCACCCGGCTGGGGATGTATGTCCTTTCGCCCGGTGGTTCGAGCGTATTGAAAAACATCAGCCGTCCCACTCTACGGTCAAACATGGTGATATCGGCAGCAGTGGCAGGAGACACCATCTATGCCGGCACTTATGGCGGAGGGCTTTCCATGCTCAGCGCAACCAGTGGGAATTTGATTGGAGGTTCCGGTCCGCTTCCTGCCGACATGAACGCCGCACATATATTCAGCATCTGCAAGGAGGATGCATCAGGGGGATTATGGTTCGGCACATCCAACGGCCTTTTTCGCTCTCTTAACGGGGTGCTCACACACTTCACATCTGAAAACTCATCATTGACAAAAGGGAATGTCTACACAGTCTTTTTCGATTCATCGGGAAAGGGATGGGTAGGGACGGAAGACGGACTTACGATATGGGATCCGGCATTACAAAAATTGCGTACGGATTGTTTCCCTGAAGATTTTGTTTCAAAAGCAAAAATACGTCAGATCTATGAAGGGAAAGACCATACCCTCTATTTTGTGCTGGAAAATGGGAAAATCGCACTTTCCAACATCGACATGAGCGAATTCAGTCGTCCTGAAATCTTTGAGAAACGTAATTACATTATAAAAGCTGTCATGGAAGACAGATTCGGATTTGTATGGCTTGCCACTAACCACGGACTGATAAGATGGGACAGATTGTCGCAACTTTCAGTTTTTGGAAGAGACAACGGAATTCCAGACAACCCATTTATTCATTGTCTTCCGGCAAAGGAAAATTCGGTGATCATGTTTGGAAACGCATGCGGCATGCTTAGTGTCAACACCGACGTATTATCAAAGCTTGTGTCGCAGGCCTCGCTTGTGCCTGTGATGGTGACCGCCGACGGGAATCTTCCGGTTGATAATTTTGCGTCATCTGAAGACGGTAAGGAATTTGTGGTCAGATTTGAGGAGTATTCAAGGAAGGTGACACTTAAAATATCTACCATGAATTTTGGTGAACCCGACAATCTTAAATATGAATATAGGATTAATGATGGGGAATGGCTTTCAATGCCTGCCGGATACACAATAACACTGCATAATGTAGACTATGGTAAGACAAGGATCTTTATGCGGCCGGTAGATGACGATGCCGCCATGTCGACCATAGTTGTGCAGATGCCGGGAAGGGTCAGCCCGTGGGTATGGATCGTAGTGGCTGTTGCTGTTGTCGCTGTGATAATATATGTAGTGGCGAGAAAAGTTAAGATCAGGATCGAGGCTATGCTGCGGAAGAATGAGGAAGCAGAGATGGAACATTTGAAAAAGAATGATCAAGATGACGGCGAAAATAAAGAATTGTATTCGCAGTCAGAACGTTCTAAATATGCTACGGTCGGGATGTCTACAAAAGAATGTGAGGCAATAATGAAGAAGATTAATAATATTCTTGAAAAAGAGAAACCTTATACTAATCCTAATCTAAAGATATCTGATCTTGCAAGAATGGCGGATATTTCGTCGCATAAGTTAAGCTATGTGTTGAGCCAGCATCTTAATGTGGGGTTTTACGATCTGATCAATCAATATCGAATAGCTGAATTTAAACGAATTGTGGATTCGGGAGCTGATCAGACCCTTACACTGACTGCGATGTCGGAGCGTGCCGGGTTCAGTTCACGTTCTTCGTTCTTCCGATGTTTCAAAAAGCTTGAGGGGATCACTCCCGGAGAATACTTGAAACGCAATACCGGTCATTAGTCGTTGGTCGTTAGTCATTAGTCATTAGTTGTTCGTTTTTGAGATTTGACAAATAAGCCCTACCTTAAGACTCCCCTCGGGTTGGCTTCCCCACGCAATAGTAGCCTCCAAACGCCTGATTTTGGATGAAATTAGTCTCAATAAATTGAGTGAAATCAGAGTGTCAAAAAATTATATCACTATCAATCACCAATTTGGACTCCAAGATATCCCTCAAAATTGATTGACATGAAAATCGCTTGAAAATAATTTGACACCCCCTTTTTGTGTCCTAATTTTGCAACCGAAACCTGAGCCGAATTCCACAGGCATACAAAAATCTGCCAGCGGCTCACAAACCGATAAACCGACATGAACGACTCTCATTCACTCATCTCTGACACTTATAGCAACTACAGAACGGGATTGATCAGGTTCTTCGTAAAGTATGTGCAAGACACGACAACAGCCGAAGACCTTACTCAAGACGTGTTTGTACGCCTCACAGAATGGAGGCAGGAGATCAAGTGTGAAACTGTCCGCAGCCTGGTTTTTAAAATAGCACGCAATCTTCTCAACGATTATTTACGCCGCGTGTATGTGAAGAGACAATACGACAGCCACGTTGCGGAATCAAATATTTTATACGACACCAGCATGGAAAGCTCAATAATAGCTGCAGATCTCTTTAGAATGGAATGCCGCATAGTCGCCGGTCTGAGCCGTCAGCGACGCACTGCATATATCCTCAATAGATTTGAAGGGAAATCAGCCGCCGATATCGCTAAAATCATGGGACTTTCGAGGCGTACTGCAGAAAATCATATATTTATTGGGAAAAAGGAGGTAAAGGACGCTCTTAGAAGATGCTGCTGATATAATCTTTACAAATATTCATGTGAGTCCCGGGGTGCACTGCCTTGTGGACATAATTACCCCTTGTGGTGTTGCCGATCATTTTAACCTGACGAAATAAACTTTTACCAAAAATAAATAAAACAATCATGAAACAAATCCGAAACATTAGAAACATTGCCGTGTATGCACTGGCATTCGGAATCGGGACGCTCTCCGTAGCTTGCGGAGACGACTCTGAAGGGCGTATTGAAATCAATAACGCCGCTCCAGCCCAGGTATCCGATGTCAAATATACGGAAGGTCCGGGTGAGGTCCGTCTTGAATGGAAAATACCCGCAGATCCAAGCTTCATGTATACGAAAGTGGAATACAAGAACAGCCGTGGAGAAGACACCTACAGGATGTATTCAAAAGACCATGCCGATGAGAATGGCGTGATACGTGCCACTATCCCCGGATTCGCAAGCACAGATCCTGTTGAATTCCGCCTGTATGCATGTTCTGTTAGAGGTAATTCACGTGATGCTGTTGTCTATTCTGCCGCTCCGGGTGCTCCCGCGTTCCTTATGGTGGCTCAGTCGGTAAGCGCAGAGCCGGCATGGGGTGGTGTCAACGTTTCTTATGCTAATGAAACTGACGCCAATGTGATCATATCTGTCAAATATCATTTGAAATCAGATGCTTCAAAAGCCGGCGAAACCTCTTTCACAGCCAACGGCAACACCACTGCAAGTAATTTCGTTGCCCTCAACACTTCCGATTCTGAATTTATCAACGGAGAAGAGGCGGTGCTTGAAATCTCTGCCCAAGACTCTGAAGGGAACTCGGCAGATCCCCGCAGTGTTGAGGTCCGCACTAAGAAAGTCGTGGCTCTTGACCGCACCAACTGGTCATTCCCCGGTTTCGCGGATACAAACGACGCTCAGATCGGTTATAGTTCACAGGAAGCCGGTGGCGAAGGTGGTTATCCCAGAGGTCGTGTGGTTGCGATGCTTGATGGAGATGAGGGTACATTCTGGCATACCGCATGGAAAACAGCATCCGATTATCCCCACTTCTTTATAATCGACATGGGAGAAGAGAATCTCGTGACAAGCGTTACAATCCGTCGTCGCTCAGGCAACAACGGGACAAATATCGGTCAAACAATCTACACTTGCTCCGAGGCTGCCGCAACCGGGTCAAGCCCAGACGAATGGAATTGGACCAACCAGGGTTGGAACCCGTTCGACCGCAATTCCGACAAACATCAGATGTTTGGCATGCCTAATCCAGAAAACGCCCGCTATATCAAGGTGTATTACGCATCTTCCGACAAGGGTGGCAACTTCGTGATGGTGTCTGAGTTCAATGCTTACACACCTGCTGAATAATACCAATTGAAACTAACTGAACCATGTATATCAAATCGATTTTAGTAAGCACATTGTTCGGACTTGCAGTTCCGGCAATGACGGGAACTGTGTCGGCTCAGACCTCACAGACCCAGGGTGCGGTAATAACCGGAGAGGTTGTCGATGAAGCCGGCGAACCACTCATCGGCGCTACAGTGCGACCGGTAGGTAAACCGGCAAACGGCACTGTGACTGACATTGACGGAAAATTCACTCTCCGTGCCGCAGGTGTGAAGGAGATCGAGATCTCTTATGTGGGCTATCTCACCCAGAAAGTACAGGTGAAAGGCTCGACAGAACTTCGCATAACAATGCTCCCTTCTACAGAAGCACTCGAAGAACTTGTGGTGGTGGGCTACGGCACTCAGAAAAAGGAATCTCTCACCGGTGCGATCTCTCAGATCAAAGGTGACCAGGTCTATAAAAGTCGCGGTGTGACCAATACCGCTACAGCACTTCAGGGTGAGATCGCAGGTTTGACTGTAACCCGTAGTTCTTCCCGTCCGGGTAGTGAGGGTGCAACTTTCCAGATCCGTGGTGCCAGCACCATAAACGGTGGCGACGGTCCGCTTATCCTTATTGACGGTCAGGCTGGTTCAATGGATGAGCTTAACCAAATGGACGGTAGCGTAATAGAAAACATCTCTGTATTGAAAGACGCATCTGCTGCGATCTATGGTGCCCGTTCCGCAGGAGGTGTTATACTCGTGACAACAAAGCGTGGTAAGGCTGGTAAGGCAAGAGTCAGCTATTCCGGTTCTTACAGCCGCACAATTGACGGTATACAGCTCCCTATCACAAACAATACCGAATGGCTCGATATGTTCTACGAGGCTCAATATCGCGACGCCGAGGCAAGCAACCCGGGAATTACCGATCCTCAGGAAATCCATAATCGTATTAATTGGTGGATATTCAATTCATTCGGTGGCACTCCTGTTCAGAAAAATCAGGCAACAGGCGAATGGGAAACATACGGTGAGACCGTTGTGGGTGAAGATTTGTATAACAAACTTCGTGAAGGCCAGCCATTCTTCCTTAAGCGCGGAAATTTCATCGACTCCTGGCAACCGGGAAACTATCTCCTTGATTTCCTTTATGGCAATGCCAATACCTGGAAACATAACGTATCTGTTTCAGGTGGAGATGATAAATTCAACTATTTTGCGGCACTCAACTATTCTGACGCCCAGTCTCAGTTGAAAGTTGCGGAAGACGGTGAGAAGAAATATGGCGCCCGTGTCAACATGGACTATAAACCTACCGATTTCTTCAAGATCGAAACTGGTATGTCTTACGAAAAGCGCGACATCACGACTCCGTCGCAAGGTATTGGCAGAGGATGGCAGGACATGTGGTTCTGGGCAATCACCAACGAAAACGGAGATGCCTACGATACGTTCTCAAACAACCGTAACCCCTACGGCTGGTTCACTCAGGCAGGTCAGTCAAAAGCCAAATGGAGCACACTCCGTGCAAACGGTAAGATCACACTCGATTTTTCTAAATGGGTGAAAGGCCTCTCTATCTATGGTAGCGCAGCCTATAAGAGCGTTCGTCAGGATGTCTAAACCGAGAATCTTGAAGTGAAATTCTACGACTGGGTGGGAAATCAGACATCCGCTACTCAGAACAGTCCCGCCAAGCTTGAACAGGAAAACAAAGAGTGGACAAGCTATACCCTCGGTCTGTTCGCTCAATATAACCGTCTTTTTGCTGAAAAACATCAAGTTGATGCAATGTTCGGTATCACAGGAGAGAACGAAGACTACAAGCGTATAAAGGCAGGCCGCTATAAAGGTGAACTTTATCCCGGATCAGGTCTTAGCGATCTCAACGTGTTCCAAGGTGGCGACAACAACGTTGCTGACGGCGGTGCAAACTCCTGGAGCTTCCTCTCTTATGTTGCCGATCTCCGCTATGCCTACAACGACACTTACCTCCTCAGCTTCCTCTGGCGTCATGACGGGTCTTCAAAACTGACTCCTGAAAACCGATGGAAAGACTTCTATTCAATCTCCGGTGGTTGGGTATTCACCAATGAAAACTTCTTCCGCAATCTTAATATCGATGAATGGATGAACTTCGGTAAGATCCGCTATAACTTCGGTAAGACCGGTTCAGTAACCGGTATCGGGAACTACGAATCATATTCCACTATTAAGACCGGATCTGTATATCTCGGAGGTAATAACCTCACGTCAATGTGGATCGACGGCATGCGTTCTGCAAACCGTACTTGGGAGTCACTTCTCTCTCATGACGTAGGTGTTGATTTCGGTTTCTTCAATAACCGTCTTCGCGCTTCTTTCGACTGGTTCAGCAAGACCAACAACGGTATGTTTATCGATGTGGTTTATCCTTCAATTCTTGGAGCTTCCGCTCCTAAGACCAATAATGGTAAACTTAACACAAAAGGTTGGGAAATTGAAGTCAACTGGCGTGACCAGATCAATGAACTCCAATATAACGTAGGCTTCCAGATCTCTGATGCATGGACCGAGCTTAAAGAATTGACCAGCAACCAGAATGTGCCTAATCCCGGTATCAATACCAACCGTCTTATCGGCAAGCCTCTGAATGCTATCTATGTATACCAGACAGATGGAATCTTCCAGAACCAGGAAGAGGTAGACGCCTACTATGAGATGTATTACTGGAATGCCGACCACACCGGACCTAAGTCAGGCAACGTTCTTCCGGCACCATCCGAGACTGGCACTAACAGACTCCGTCCGGGTGCCCGCAAACGTGTCGACATCGACGGTGACGGTGCTATCACAGTTAAGGATATCTATTATGCAGGCGACACTGCTCCACGTATCTCTTTCGGCATCAAGGGCGGTCTTAACTGGAAAGGTATTGATTTCTCATTCTTCTTCCAGGGTGTGGGCAAACAGAAAGTTATGAGAAGCGGCAACCTCCGTGCGCCATTTGCAACAAACTGGTCACTTCAGAACAACACTTCTCTTGGCAAAACATGGACTCCGGAGAATCCTACCAATTACTATACAGTCATGTCACGAGATGGTGCTTTCAACGCTTTCAACTATGACAACTCTGACGTATCCGTTCAGGACAACCGCTATATCCGTCTCAAGAACCTTGTGGTAGGTTACACACTCCCTTATTCTCTCACTTCGAAGGTGGGTGTTGAGAAATTCCGTGTTTACTTCTCAGGCGACGACCTTTGGGAATGGACCAAGATCAAAGACGGCTATGATCCTGAATATGGCGAAGGTTCAAACAATATCTTCCCTCTCAGCCGTTTGCTCAACTTCGGTGTGGAACTTGAATTCTAATAATCCTCAATTGAAACAGACATGAAAACCAATAAATATATATTTCCTTTCCTGGCACTCGGACTGGCTATGACCTCTTGCTCCGACTTCCTCGACAAGGAACCGCTCGATCAGGGTACAGACGCAATTATGTATAAGACCCCTGAGCAGTTTGATCAGGCTGCGCTTGCCCTTTACAGCTTTCCCGACTGGAAAGGTGCCAACTTTGATGGCAACCTTGACGTTTCCGGAATTGGTGGCAACGGCGGTGGTTCGGCGCCACAGTCAAACGGCACTTGGAACGGATGCTATAGCCAGCTCCGCAACATAAATATCCTTCTTCAGAAAGCTAATGAATATGGAGATATCGATGCAATCTCAAGCTCTGTCGGGACAGCTTATTTCTTCCGTGCATGGCAACATTTCGTTCTTGTAAAGGCTTTCGGCGGCGTGCCCATTGTTGACCACGTTCTTGACACCAACGATCCCGTTCTTTTCGCTCCCCGCAACAGCCGATACGAAGTGATGAACCTTGTCTTCAGCGATCTGCAAAAGGCTGTGGAACTTCTTCCCAAGCGCTCTACACTGCCGGGTCTTGAGAATCGCGGCCGTCTTACAAAAGAGGCAGCCCAGGCATTCCTTGCACGCGTAGCCCTTCATGAGGCTACTTGGGAGAAGTATGTCCCCTCAATCGGTCTTGACCTTGATGGTGACGGCTCTGCTCTCGGTGCCGGCACTGTGAAACCAGAAGGGTATCCATCTGTAAATGATATGTTGAAAATTGCTCAGGACATGTCAAAAGCTGTAATACAGGAGGCTGAGACAGGCACTTTCGAACTTTTCAATGCCTGTGACGAACTCAGTTATTATGAGCTTTTCAATATTGATGATGGCGACGGCAACGTATCCAACCATAAGGGTGTAGGAAAATCCGCAAACAAGGAGTTTATCCTCTGCAATCCGTATGACTACACTCTGAAACGTTCAGGGAAAAACATGGCACACACAGTTGCCACCTGGCAGGCTGTAAATATCAGTGCATATCTTGGTGAATCCTACGTTTGCTCTAACGGTCTTCCGATCTATCTTAGCACGACAGGCAGCATTGATGATGCATACTACAATCCTGATTTTGGTGGTTACGACACTTACATGGGTGAATATGAAAACCGCGACATGCGTTTCATCGGCACAACTTATCTCCCGGACCGTCCTGTATTCTGCTGCGACGGTGAGCATTGGGTGCCCCGTACAGAGGCAGGAGCCGCTTATCCGGAGGCTGTATTCCCGGAAGCTACCGACCATTACGATCCCTCAGACCCTGCAAATTCAAGCAAACTTGTGATCTACAATCCGATGATCGGGCTCAACTCGACACACAACGGATATGGTTCCCGCAAGTTTATGCCTGAAGGTTCAGGTCGTGCCGACAATACTGATGCCGCCGACTATCCTATCATCCGTCTCGCTGAAGTGCACTGCATCTATGCCGAAGCTACTTGCGAACTCGGTAACGGTGCCATCTCTGATGCCGACCTCAATTTCTCAATCAACAAGAACCGTGCACGCGCTTATGTGGCTCCTCTTACAAACGCTTTGATCGCGAATGTATACGACGCCAACTGGTTTAACTTCGAGACCGGGCGCCATGAGGTTCATAAAATGACAATGATGGATGAGATCCGTCGTGAGCGTATGGTTGAGCTTCACGGAGAAGGTTTCCGTCTTGACGACCTCAAGCGTTGGGGTATCGCCCATATCAATCTCCGCGGTCAGAAACTCGGTCGTAAGATTCTCGGCACCTTCTACACAGATCCTACCAAGAAGGTTAACTCACTCCAGTATTCAGGCGAGCCTCTCTACAATCCTGAGACTCGTCCGACTCAATGGGGTCTCATATCAGAGGATCCTGCCGATATCGACTACGGACGTCCGATTGCCACGATTCCAGGCAACTGTCTCTGGAGCCAGAGAGATTACCTCGATCCGCTCCCACTTGAGCAGATCCGTCTTAACCCCAATCTGACTCAGAATCCGGGTTGGTAATCATAAATCGGAATATTTTAAAACGGAAAATCCAAAAGTAAAAAAGATTGTTTTAGTTTCACTATCTTTTGATTGACTCAATAAAGTTGTTTAAACTTTAATTTGAATCCAATCCAAACCGAAAAAGATTTTATTTCATCATTAATAGGTTAAAATGTAGGAAAGCAGGTTAGGCTGCAAAAAGAGCGAGGCGCATGCCCCGCTCTTTATTTTTTAGATTACGCCAAAATATGGGAAAAGATTTCAAAAATATTTTGCCACTTCATCCGGTGTTAAAGCCAGGTATCGGGCTATGGTGGATGCATCCAATCCTGCATCCCGCATAGTGCGGATATTGGTTGCCAAGGTTTCCGTCCTACCCTTTTCTATACCTTTTTCCATACCTTTTTCCAGTCCTTCTTTCAATCCTTCTTTCAGACCTTCTTTCCTGCCTCGCTGTACGGCATATTCAACTACTGCGACACCGTCGCGGTATACCTTCAGAGACTCGTCATAATTAAGGCGCTCCTGCCTTGACAGGGAATTGAGGTTGCAGACCTCCTCAAGTCTGCCGAAAATAATATTCTGTGCCTTGAACGGCATCCTTTCAAGTGTCTCCATATGCTTTAGTATATAAATCCATCTTTCAAAATCTGTCTCACACTCTGATTCGCTCTTCTCCATCTTGGGAAGGGTTATATAGTAAAGATGCAGTTTGTCCGAAAATTGTTCAGTTGTGCCCTTGAAATGCAATGACACTTCCGAACAGAGTGACCAGTCCTTAAGACCGTCCATATAGAAATTAAGGAAGAATATGCCATACACCCTTTTGACATCGAAATTCCAATCCTTTCCGCGTTCCCCCTGCTGCGCTATCGCTGATGCGGCATAGAAGATGGAACGGTCCTTGAAAAAAGGTTGGGCGGCGTTCTGCATCTCGACAATCACATGTTCTCCATTCTCTGTGGTGCAGTAGATATCATAGATGATTCTTCTGCCGTCGAAGAACTGGGGAAATATCTCCTTGTCGCGGAAGACAATGTCAACTATCGGATTGTCACCATGAATCAATTCATTGAGAAAACTGATCAGGAGATCCTTATGTATTTCCTGACCGAAGATTCTTTTGAAACCCTCATCGGTGAACGGATTGATAAACTTCCCCATAATCTGATTTATTTGATTTAATTTCACAAATATACGCATTTTTTCAATAATCTCAAAAGAAATTTCTAACTATTCGAAATATGCCCTTAAATTTTCATTAGGGTTGTGTAAATTCTATTAATTATGCGTATTTAAAATAAAACCATACTACTATAACTCAAACATCATTAAAAGATATGTCCAGACTCCTATTATCAATTATACTGATTGCCGGATCTTTATCGGCTTTCGGTGAAAAATTTCCACAGGCAGAAATTGGCAGGGATTATCATGATACTTCGTCTTATGCCACTGACGTTTCCAAATACTCTCCATATTTTGACTATATACTGGGGGAAGAAGGAGATCGGGCTTGTCTGCGTCTACCCAAAACTCAAAAAGATGTGAAAGCAGTTCTATATGCGCATCAAAATATGACAGAGGAGGTATTATTCAGAAGTGAACGATTCTGTAAGAAAATGGATAGTCTCGGCGTGGCTATGGCTTTTATCCAAAACGGCTCACAAAACTGGGATGTGACAAAGGAATGTCAGGAAAGATTTGACTCGATAATATCAGATTTTTCAATAAATTCAGGTCATCCGGAAATCGGAAATGTACCTGTCATCCCATTCGGACATTCGGCGCAAGCCACATTCCCCTGGAATTTCGCAGCATGGAATCCCGACCGCACTCTTTGCATAATCTCCTATCATGGTGACGCCCCTCGTACAAACCTTTGCGGATATGGTAGGGAAAACATAGAATGGGGTCGAAACAGAAATATCGACAGCATACCCGGACTGATGATTCAAGGCGAGTACGAATGGTGGGAGGCGAGAGTGAGACCGGCATTGGCTTTCCGCATGATGTATCCGGAAAGCCGGATATCTTTTCTATGCGATGCCGGGAAGGGACATTTCGATTTAAGTGAGGAAACGCAAGACTACATTGCAAAATTCATTGAAAAATCACTCGCCAATCCCCGTCCTGCCGGAGGAGAATATTATTCCCGTTGGTTTGAAGACGGCACCGAAAGCACTGATCCGCACGATCAATTCTGGTATCATGACAAAGAAATGGTCAGTCTTACCAAATCCCGTTACAAAGCATCTTTGGGTAAGAAAATGCAGTATCTCTCCGCAAAAATAAACGGCAAACAGATCCGATATAATCCTGATATGCATGTAAAGATGCACATGGAAATCGACACTTCCGAATTTATAGTGGAACCTTTCTTCGCAAACGAAACCAGGAGCGAAGCGAGTGAAAAGCATGCTTCCGTAAAACCAAAGGTGGTAATACTTTCAGGCCCGGTGATTCAGACAGGAGAATATACCTTCAAATACGATCCGGACTATTTTGGGAAAGACCCGAAACGCCAGTGGAAAGACATCACATTATGTCTGGAAGCTGACGGCGACAACAATTACAAATCGGCAGTACAGGAACTGACAATAAAAATCAGTAGTGTCAAATGAGCAAAACATTGAGTAAAAAATTGATTTCATACGCATATATAAATGCAAGAATGAAATAATCTCCCGATTCTTGTGGAAAATAAACGTTCCGGTCAATCCGTAAATAAAAAAACCGATACATGAAATTATCACATTTTTTAATATCTGCCACTCTCATGTCGGCATTCAGTGCAAACAGCCAGTCGGTATATCCGGGTCAACATTCCGGACGTGTCGTTCTGGAGGTCACCACGTGAGGTTGCTAAAAAAATGACCCGGAAGGGAGAGTCTCTCACATTCGTCACTGCCGAGGGACTTGAGTTCTCTCCGCTCTACGATCTCAATCATTGTCGTTACGGTGTGTATTGGGATTTCAATAAAGACAAGAAATAATACGATAAACCAATGAATATGAAACTTATATTACCGATATGTCTGGCATGTGCGTCATTTCTGACATTGTCTGCTAAAGAGATCAAGCATCCCTCATTGCTTTTCACACCCGACCGGGTGGAGAATGCAAAGAAAATGATGGCAGACGATCCGGCGCGGCAAAAAGGGTGGAAGGAAATCCAAAAGAAAGCGGATGACCTTCTCAAAAAGAATGACTATCATGATATTGAATATATCGCCCTTGCTTATATGATGACAGGCGATAAAAAATATTCCGACAAAATTATCGATCTGCTAAAGAAAGCCTCCAAAACAAAATCTTGGAGCAACGGCGAGATGATGGCACGCAAACCGTCATGGCGTAGTGAGCTGAATATGGGATGGAGAGCTCTGCAGTGTGCGATTGGATATGACGTGGTTTATAATCTAATGACTCCTGCCGAACGCAAAGAGATTGCCGACGGGTTGTATAATCTTGCAGTAGAACCTTTGCTTGGAGACTGGCTTATAGAGCCAACACGCATTCACTCACTCAATTCAATGGGCCATAACTGGTGGACTGCATGTATCAACGGCGGTGCCATGCTTGCCATGGCAATAGGGAATGAACGTCCGGATGCCGAGGCGCTTGCACAAAAGGCTGTTGAGGCACTTCCCGAATGGTTTGACTTCGCCGGAGACGTGATCCAACACAAGCCAAAGACATTCGATCGTGACGGTGGAATGTATGAAAGTATAAATTATGCCAGTTTCGGCACCACTCAGGCATTGATGATGCGGCTCGCATGGCTGAACTCCCATCCAGATGCAAATCTCGAAGATATCCCCCAGATGTATCAACTTCCGGCATTTTTCAGCAATGCGTCTTATCCACGCACCGGTGAACTGTACAGCTTAAGTTTTGGCGACAGCCACAAGAATGTGACCGGTGAAAGTTCAATGATTCTCGCATATGCAATGGGTGCTGAGGCTCCGGAAACACTTTGGTATATCAATCAGGTCGATCCACAACAGTTCCGGGAAGGTTACCCCGTACGTTTCCCAATAGGATTTGTTTATTCTCCCGACACTTCCAAAGCTCCGGAAATTCCTGATCTCCCGACTTCGCATCTATGGAAAGATTTCGGTTGGGCGACTATGCGCGATTCCTGGAAAAAGGATGCAACCATGCTTGCCGTGAAAAGCGGCATGACATGGAACCACTCACATGCCGATGCAAATTCCATCGTCTTGTTCCATAAGGGAGTAGACATTATAAAAGATGCCGGCAACTGTAGCTATGGCAAACCTGAATACCGCAATTATTTCTTCCAAAGTGATGCCCATAATGTAGTGAAATTCAATGGTGAAGGTCAACCGCGTTATCAGCAATATCATGGTACGATGCTTCCAGGGTCTCTTTCTGGGCTTCTTGACGGCGGTAATATCAAATACGTGCTTGCCGATGGCACAGGTCCTATGTCACGTTGGCTCGACCGTAATTTCCGTCATTATCTTTGGATAGACGATGTAATATATGTGGTCGATGATCTCCACAGCCATGAGCCGGGCACATTCGAATGGGTATGGCATCCGGGAGGTAAAGCTGAGAAGCGGGGTTATGATCTTGAGATAACCAACGGAAATTCGGCTGCTATTATCCGTCCCATATTTCCACGGCCTCTTGCATATAGCAATTTCGTGCATGACTATCCCGAAGATCTATATTGGGAGACTCACGAAGGTCCGAC
Source organism: uncultured Porphyromonadaceae bacterium (assembly GCA_947073495.1). GTDB lineage: Bacteria > Bacteroidota > Bacteroidia > Bacteroidales > Muribaculaceae > Lepagella. Next base: position 19,737 of record CAMTMX010000013.1, on the reverse strand, counting down.
TGAAAGGCTTGACACCACAGAAACCTACTGGAGTTTTCATCTTCCCGGTGTTAGAGATAATGTGAAAGGGGTTACGGCAATTATTCTCAAGGATGATCCCAAACAGAAAAAGGAGGATCTTCCGGTGATAGAACGTAGGGAGGGTTCCAACTGGATCGGTTTGCGGATTCACGACAATGGGAAAGTGACAGATCTCTATATCAATCAACTCGCCGACGGCAGACTGATGCATCTTAACTCATGGATTGATGCCGACGGATGGACCACGGATGCCTATATGTTGGCAGTAAGTTATCCGGAAGGGGGTGATCCGAAAAATCCTTCCGAGATGTTTGTCGGTCACGGCAGCTCCGTGCGCAGTGGTAAAGATGTCTATTTCTCCTCCCTTTCCAAACTGAACGCTATAGCCCATTCAGATAAAGACACTCTTAAAGTTGAAGTCACAGGGCAACCGCGAGTCAACCTTTCAATTAAAGGCAATCCCAAGACTCTTGTCGTAAATGGAAAAGATACAACTCCACGTGTGGAAAACGGCATGGTGAATATAAAATACCGTGAGCAGTAATAAACAACGATGCTTGAATAAGAAATTAGATAAGATTAGTTAATTAAGTCAGCAGTCTAAGGCTGCAAAAAGAGCGAGGCAAATGTCTCGCTCTTGCTTTGTCTATGATAGAATTATCGTTTTATTCCGTTCCCATAAAGGCCTGAATGAGACCTTAACCTGGTCAAATCCGATGTGGGAAGCCAACTAGTCGTAAAATCGAGCTAATTAGTCGTGAAATAGTCGTAAAATAGATTCAACTAGTTGTTTTTGGAATTGTAACCACTTATTTTTCGCTTATTTCTGTGCAGGGCTCTGCTCAAACCATTTTTTACCAATAGGTTTGATGAGATTATCTGCATCCAATTCCTTGAGAATATTACCGACCATTTGACCGTTTTGTTCGGGAGTATTACGGCTGGGGAGAGTGCCACCGAGATATTCCATGATTTCACTGCGCTTGGCGCCATCCGCACCAGCGTTCTGAATATATTGGAGTACCATATGCTTTATCTTATCACGCTCTAAACCGACAACGCGAGTATAACCAGAAGGTTGCTTAGTTTTCTTGGCTATTGTCAGCGAGATACGGTAGTTTGGAGCTTCGCCTTCAATGAGACCGCGCTGAATCATGTCCTACGCGACTGTTTCATCAATACGATGACCCTTCTTGATGCCTCTTTTATGCCTCGACTCACGGTGTCGGTCATATTGAAATGCACAACAAGTACCACATAGTGGTTAAGTGTCTTATGTGTGACATTATCTTGTCTGTATTAGTACTGTGATTTTCTCTGCAAATAAAAACTGCCAGCTAATCAGAATGTTGTCTCAGATGATGGATAGAGTTGAAAATAAAGGTCTTCATTAATTAACCATCTGCCCCCGTAAAGGCCACCATCTCGGCGGATAACTCCTTTCTGTTTAAGAAATTTCACTCTTTCATAAACTGATGAGTAGCCAATTTCCAGTGCATTCATGAAGTCTCCATATGTAGAGGCAGGATTTTCTCTAATCATATTGCAGATTATTTCTATCTGTCTCTTTATTTGCTTTTCTTTATTTGATTCTTTATTTGATTCTTTATTTGATTCTTTATTTGATTCTTTATTTGATTCTTTATTTGCTATGTTTTCAATGACAAGAAAGGCTGTGCCGAGGTGAAGCTTGAAGTCTGCCTCTCCATTTCCGTTTGTGCGGAGTTCATCCTGGACCGCCTGAACACCTCGGCTATAACGGTTCACGAACCCAAGTACCTTCATGCCTTCAGCTACAACGCCGTTGCGGTAATCGTTGACATAGGGGAAGTTTTCGGGTGTGGCTTTGCCGTAGAGACCTCCTGGATTCATTATTTCGATACGGTCGTCATACTGATAGAACTGTACCGGGCCATTGCCCTCGTAATCTCTGTGGCAGATGGCATTCATCAATAGCTCGCGGGTAGCCCAGTGAGGATAATCGACAACCATTTCTTCACGTAGCGCCGACACTGGCACAGGACGGCGATTCGTGATTGTAGCATCCACGAATGTATCAAGTTGGGAAAGAATCTTCACAAGATTTCCGGCAAATTTGTATTCGCTCTTGATTTCACCGGCGCGGTCGGTGCCGCTGAAACGTACATACTGCACATAACTTCCGGACAGGAACTGTTCGGGACGTTTGCCAAACATAATGACTCCTGCGAAGGTAGGACAGTTATACTTCACGTTAAAATAGCCGAGGGCCTGCATTTGCTGCTCGACTGTGCGCATATCAGTTCTCAAAACATCATCCGGAAAAGCTTTCGGGAGATAAATCTGACGGAATGCCGCAATGTCAATATCATCAATTGTGGCATCAAAGCATGGAAGAGCGTCAAAGGTCAACATTCTGCTTGTGCGCTTTTCAAGAAGCAACTTTTCATCTGCTTCACTTGCGATACACTTTCGTGGTCCGGTGCGAACCGATTCTACCCACTTCACATCGTCATTAAAACATATACATACAATATTATTCAATCATTAAGTAAATCTTTTTATGTGTACGAATAAATAATAAATGGTGTCGTTTAAGCAATATCCTTACCAATCAAAATAATTTTATAAATGAGAAATATCTTTCTTGGTTTTATTGTTATCGTGTGTGTTCTGCTTCCATTTTATTTGAAAGCGGAAGAACGCTCTGACTCTGTAAGGGTACTGTTTATTGGCAACAGCTACACCCATTATCATGATCTGCCGGAAATGGTAAAACAGATTGCAAGCCATGCCGGAATGCATGAGAAAATGAAGATATCTTCCACATCCTTTACTCCAGGCGGATGCACGTTCAAAAAGCATTTGGAAAATCCGGAACTGTTGAAAGCTCTGGGAAACGGCAAATGGGACTTTGTTATACTCCAGGAGCAAAGTACCGCACCCGCGAAATCCACTAAATCCGTCATAGAAAATGTCTATCCTTACGCCGCCAGGCTGGATAGCCTTGCAAATTCCGGGAATCCTGATGCTAAAGTGATTTTTTATATGACCTGGGGACATAAAGATGGTTTTGCTCCCGCAGCTGAATATTATCCCCTTATAACGACGTACGAGGGGATGCAAGACCGTCTCATTACAAGTTATATCGAGATGGCACAAGAAAATGATGCCATGTGTGCTCCCGTCGGTATGGCATGGAAAAGGGTAAGGGAGGAACGCCCCTACAACACTCTCTATTGGCCAGACCGCAGTCATCCGTCACGTCTCGGCACATATCTCGCCGCCAATGTCATTTACACCACCATGCTTGGGAAACCTTATCAAAGCACATGGACTGACAATCTTGATCCCGAACTTGCTGAATACATCCAGCAAGTGGCGCAACGAACAGTATTTGACAACAAATACCTCCTCAACATCAAATAATTTAATATCTATTGAGTATTTTTGCATTGCGAAACGAATAAGGTTTGTAGAACGGACTATCCGTACTATTTACCTTATTTCACAAACTCTTAACAGATATGAAAATTTTAAATAAACTGATTGGAATAGCGACAGGAATCCTGCTAACGTTCGGTTCGTCACTGATGGCAAATGCCACAGTAGTGACTTATCCGGCTCCGGCTGAAGCGCAACTCAACAAGACTTTCAATGTCGAAGTGCGTCAAACCGGTTCAGAGAAATGGCTACCTGTGGATATCTATGCCGTGAAAGTGGATGAGACAATAGGAGGGAAACACAATGTCAGGACTGTTTCGATGGCTTACTTCGATTTCGACGGAAAAGTGGATGTGAGAGTGACCTCAAACGAAATTCCTGTAAAAGATGCACGCGTCCGCCCTTTGTCATATTCAATACCTGTTGAGGTTTCAGGAAATACTTTCACATTTTCCCTTGACACTCCACGCAATCTCTCGGTGGAGGTGAACGGTGAAATTTTCAAAAACCTCCAGCTATTCGCAAATCCTCTGGATGTGAACGCCCCTGAAAATCCTAAAAAATGGAAAAAAGATAAAAATCATATATATTTCGGACCCGGCTATCACAAACTTGACACCATAATGGTAGTTGGAAACGGAAAAACTGTATATGTTGCCGGAGGTGCAAGAATCGACGGTTCGATCCACGTCAAAGGAGATAATGTCAAGATTCTCGGCAGAGGGATGGTATATCCCGAAGGCAGGGGCGCAGGGCTTGAGGTGCAACGTTCAAACGATGTTGTGATAGACGGATTGTTCTCCACACAGTGTCCTGTAGGAAAAAGCAACCGGGTAAAGATAACCAATGTAAAGGTCATGAGCAGCTACGGCTGGGGCGACGGATTCAACGTGTTTGCCTCAAACGATGTCACCTATAGCCATATTTTTGCACGCACATCTGATGACTGCACCACCATTTATGCAACCCGTAAGGGATATGAGGGGGGATGTAGGAATATCCTTACCGAAGATGCCGTGCTCTGGGCGGATGTGGCTCATCCATTCATGATCGGGCTCCATGGAAGTGCCGCCGAATTAGGGACAGACGCTCCGTCAGATGTTATCTCCAATGTGGTGTATCGCAACATAGACGTCGTCGATATGCATGAAAACCAGATTGATTATCAGGGAGTGTTCGCAATTCTTGCAGGTGACAACAACATCGTACAAAACATAACATTTGAGGATATCCGCATCGAAAATTTCCGTAAAGGCAGGCTGATCGACATCCGTATCCCTTGGAACAAGAAATATTGTGCCGCTCCTGGAACATGTATAGAAAATATACTTTTCAAAGATATATATTACAACGGAGACCGCTCGGAACTTTCATTGATAATCGGATATGACGAAACACGCAAAGTAAAAGGGGTGACATTTGACAATCTTGTGATCAACGGAGAGCATATCTACGACAAGATGCCGGGGAAACCGGGATGGTACAAGACCTCAGATATGGCAGGTATTTTCATAGGCGAGCATGTGGAGGATGTTGTCTTCAAATAATATAATATATTTCGTATAAAAATAAATTACGTGGGCATCTTATAAATACCCACGTAATTTATTTTATGATATCACCAAATTGCTAATTAATAATTGCTAATTGCTCATTGAAGTGATTTGCTTGGTGGCTTCGAGACACATGCGGGAATTGTGGTAGGGACATTTCCAGAAACCGGCTTTGTCGTCACGGCGGTTGACTGACCCGTCGGGGAGACGGCTCCAGTGCCATTCGCCGTTTTTGTTGTCGACGATATTGTCTTTGACGTATTCCCAGCATTGCCATGCTTTGTCAAGAGCTTCGGGCATATCGTGGAACTTGGCGAGATATGTCAATCCGACTATATTCTCGGCTTGTACCCACCAATGACGCTCTTCATCTTTTTTTCCGTTTCCATGAAGTTCGTAGATCATCGAGCCGTCCGGCTGCATACCCTCGAGGGCGGCTATCGCAAGGCGTTTTGTTACATCCAGTGTCTTTTCAGTCAACTCTTCATTGCCGACAACCTGCGCAGCCTCAAGCATAAGCCATGACGCCTCGATGTCGTGTCCGTAAGATATGTCGCTGTCCACACGGTGCATGTCATCGTCGAAGAAAAGACCCATGTGATCGGTCTTGGTGTCTACGATCGTGTCGTTAAATAGTTCAAGCAGAGAGGCCGTAGCTTCAAGACATTCGTCACTTCTCCACACCCGAAGCAGATTGGTGTAGGCTTCCAGGATATGAAGATGCGTGTTCATTGTCTTGGAGGAGTTGAGGTCTTTGTCGCTCAGACGCATATCGGCGATAGGTTGCCAATCTCTCGTCATTGCCTCGAAATACCCCCCCTTGATGCGGTCACGGCTATGTTTCTCTATTACTCTGAAGAGTGCGATTGCCTGATCAATGGCACCCTTGTCTTCCGTGAGCATATAATACTCGCTCAATGCGTAGATTGAAAAAGCAATTGCATAGAATTGCTTCTTAGTATCATAAGGAGTGCCGTCGGGATTGATGGACCAATAGCAGCCTCCAAATTCAGGATCGATGAAATGTTGTGAGAAGTAACGGTATTGGCGCATTGCAACTTCGGCATAGGTGCGGTTGCCGGTGAAGCGTGCGGCTGCCGCGAATGTCCAAAGGATGCGGGCGTTCAGAATAGTGCCTCTCGGCTCTTCATGATGCAAGATTTCGTCGGAGTCTTTTCTTCCATAGAAACCTCCTTCCGGATCCTGAAGTTTAAGCCAGTAGGGGAGAATATTTTCGTTGAGATTGCCGATCAATTCATCAGCGAATCTCGTTATTTCAGCTTGATTCATAATCAACCGTTAATATCGTTAAAGTTGTCTGCCACGTCGGCAGCCGGATTGTTGCGGCGTATGCGAAGTTCTTCCGCGATAGTCGACACCTTTTCAGTGGTGAGCGGATAGAAATACATTGCAATAGCGGCAATCAATGCCACACATGCGGGGATAAAGCTCATCAGAGCCCAAAGACAATTGATAGCTGCCTGCGGCTGCATGAGAGCCCCGATGGCGCTGTCGCCTGTCTGTGCCACATATCCGCAGGCACTGAGTAGCCAAAGCACCGCCGCACCGCCGATGGCACCTCCGAATTTCTGAGCCATGGAAGATGAACTGAAGATCAGTCCGGTGGAGGCTGTATGGAAACGGTGTTCCGAATAGTCTGCCACGTCGGCATACATAGCCCATACAAGGGGGGACATGATACCTGTCAGGATCGAAATGAAAATCTGACACAGGAGCATGAAGAAGAAACCAACAGCATTGACGGGTATGAAGAAGAATGCTACACTTAAAACCACGAGACACATGTTGACCATAATGAATGTAGGCTTCTTGCCAAGTCTTGCCACGATAGGAACCGCCAACGCCACTCCCGCCATATTCGCCACCTCGCCGATGCTGAGGAACAGTCCGGAATAGAACAGGACAGATAGCCCGAAAAGCCACATGTTGGCATCGGCACCGATCACATCAGCAAAGAAGTATGCCACTGACGCACCTCTCACCGTGTTGAACAGGTTGAAGCAGAGCGCCGCACCGATCAGTATCCACCAGGGATGGTTTTTCAGCAGTGCCTTGAAGTCGTTGCCCACACTCACCACACTCTTTGTCTTCACCACCTCTTTGGTCATCGAGAAGCAGATGATGAAGAGCACGAGACATGCCGCTGCGATCACTACCATTGCCATCTGCCAGCTCGAGGCGGGAGACATCCCCATACTCGACTCAAACAGGCTGCAAAGTGGTTCCCATGCCGCAAGGGCTATAAACGAGCCGGCATAAGCGAAGAGCATACGGAAAGAGGAGAATACGGTTTTCTCTTTCGGACTGTCGGTTATCACTCCGAGCATGGCTCCGTAGGGGACATTGATGCCGGTGTAGACGGTCATCATGAGCACGTATGTCACGTAAGCCCAGATGAGTTTGCCGGCATACGAGAAATCGGGCGTGGTGAAGAGCAGTATGCCGCATATTGCAAACGGAGCTGCAAACCATAAGAGGTAGGGTCGATATTTACCCATCCTGGTGTTTGTACGGTCTGCGATTATACCCATCATGGGGTCTGATACGGCGTCCCATATTCGTGTCACCATCACCAGTATTCCGGCGTCGATCAGGGATAAACCGAAGACGTTGGAATAAAAGAACGGCAGGTAATAACTGAAAATTTTCCAAAACATCGACGATGCCATGTCGCCGAAGCCGTAACCGATTTTTCGCTTTAGTAGAGTCATTTTGTATGTGAGGGGAGAGACGGAGGTGGTTTAGGGTTTTAAGGTTTTGAGCTTGTTCAGGGTTAAGGAATTTCCTTAACCCTGAACTCCTTTACTGATTATATTCCTAACGAGAGATTGGAGTCGATTAGTGCGTTGAGAGTCCTGACGGATTCTGCAGTGGTCAGTTTGTCTTCGGGAGTGTTGAGACAATAGTCCACCAGTTGATCGATTGTGGATGTCGCTACATGCATGCGGGTGTCGGACGAGGCATAGTAGATGAACACTTTCCCGTCTTCATCGGCAATCCAGCCGTTTGAGAATAGCACATTCATTACATCGCCCATGTATTCCTCCCCAACAGGAGCCATGAAATAGCCGCCTGGCGAGGCAATTTTTTTCCAAGGTTCCTCAAGCGATGTCATATACATATAAAGCACATAACGAAGACCTGAAGCGCATCCCCTTACTCCGTGAGCGAGGTGCAGCCATCCTTTTGTGGTCTTGATAGGTGCCGGACCTTCTCCGTTTTTCACTTCCTTGATGGTGTGATAATAACGGGGATCGATAATAATCTCTTCTTTCACTTCCGCGTTGGTGATATCGTCTATTAATGCCCAGCCAATGCCGCCGCCGCTTCCTGTGTCGATAAAGCCGTCTTGCGGACGTGTGTAGAGTGCGTATTTTCCGTTTACAAATTCAGGATGAAGCACAACATTGCGTTGCTGGCTTTTGCTCACGAGGTCAGGGAGACGTTCCCAGTTTTCAAGGTCTTTTGTGCGTGCAATGCCGCAAGATGCTGTGGCTGCGGAAAGATCCCCGGGGAAACGGTCGTCATGACGCTCCACACAGAAGAGCCCATAGACGTAGCCATCTTCATGAGCGGTGAGACGCATGTCGTAGATGTTGGTGCCCGGAATCTTATCCTCAGGCATTGTCACCGGATGGTTGCGGAAAACAAAATTGTCGATTCCGTTCGGACTCTCGGCGATTGCAAAAAACGACTTCCTGTCATAACCCTCCATACGCACCATCAATACGTATTTTCCGTTCCATTTGATTGCTCCGGAATTGAGAGTGGCGTTTACACCGATACGCTCCATGAAATAAGGGTTGGTTTCACGATTGAAGTCGTATTTCCAGAACGGAGGCACCATTGCAGCCGTCACGATAGGGTTTGCATAACGTGTGTAGATGCCGTTCCCTTCGAGAGGAATATTTTTGCGGGTTATGAGGCTTTCATATTCAGCCATCACCTGATTTTTGCGAATGTCGAATATATCCATAATTATTTTTTGATTACTTTGATTGAGGGGTCTGCACAAAATTCACGGAAATCCGCTTCCGCAGGGTGTCCCAGGAAGGGGACGTAGAAATGTTGAGGTTTGTCGTGGGCGTTACGCCAGACAGTGACGTATGCCACAGGGTATGATTTCACGATAGGGAGAAGGGTGGAGGTATACCAGTCATCGATTGTTATGGATTCCAGACCGGTCTCTGTGAATGCTGCAATTTTTCCCCGTTTTTTAGCTTCTTCCGAGGCGATAGAGAGGGTTTTGCCGGCAGCTTCCTTATAGGCGTCTGTCCCTTCTGCACCATTGAAATGATAGACATCGGCACCGAGAATATCCACATATTCGTCGCCAGGATAGCGTGCCATATATTGTTCGGCTGTGGTGCAGCGGTCGGGAGAGTAAGCCCATACCACATTATCGACACCACGCTTGTCAAATTTTTCACGCATTATGGTCCAGAGGGCTTTGTAGTCTTCAGGTGTGCAATTCCCTGTTCCCCACCAGAACCAGCTTCCGGTGTGTTCATGCCAAGGACGGAAAATCACGCCGATATCGTTGCCGTCTTTATCTTTGAGCGAAAGGAAGAAATCCGCTACCATGTCAAGTTGTTTGAGGTAAGCCTCTTTCCCTTCTGGAGTGTTGACCATGTTGCTCACGGCAAGGGAGTCGGTAGTGTTCCAGCTGTCAGCCCCTGTGATCGGATGATAGAGATGCCAGCTGAAGGTGTTGATACCTCCGCGTGCGTCCTGGGCAATAGCCTGTTTGCGGATTGAATCAAATGGGACACCGTCAAGATTTGCCTGTTTGCCAAGTTCGAGAGCTCCGAGATCCCAACTCATCACTGCCGGATAGGCACCGGAGGTGGCGACCATGTCGGAGACTCCATCACCGTTCCAGCTATGACCATATACCGGATCGTCATGATGTCCGAACATAACTTTTTTTTCTTCTATTGAGACTGAAAGTTTTTCTTTCAGTTGTTCTGCCGGAGTTTTTACAGGTTCATCCTGAGTTTTTGTCTTCTGACCGCAACCGGCACCTCCGACGAGGAGGCACGCGGCTACAGCGGGAATTATTAACCTATTCATGAAATTAACCTTATTCATTATTTAAAATTAGATGACTGCGTTGATATTCAATTGATGGTGTGTTAATGCCGAGATCTGTAATCCCTCCGAACCCCAAAATCGTGTTGTGGGTGTCAAGATAGTGGAAAGAACTTTCTCCTGATCCATAGATCGATGTCACTCTCACCGCTCCCTCTTTTGCACCGTCAGGCACTTCAACCACAAGGGCCTCCTGAGATATGTCTTTGATAGTTGCCGGTAAGTTGTCAGCGAATGTCACTGTCAGAGGTGCATTGGGATCATCAGCGAAATAAGCCCCCGAAATAGTTACAACCATTCTGGCATCAGCATATCCACATGTCAAGGCATCTACTCTTGGGGCGGGAACAGAGACATTGAAAGGATAATCCACCATTGTCCCTTTAGATGTTATGAAACGGACCATATTGGTCATTTCCCCCGGGGTGGCGTCAGGTATGTCGACAATAATCGAGTGGCTTTTAATGGTTGAGTGATTGAGTTCGGCTTTCTGATCGTTGAACCATATCTGCTGCACATCTCCGAGATTGTCACCCACAAATTCAAGGCGTGAACCCAATGGCGCGCTGACTATTGGAGAACCTTCGGTCTGAGCGTTATATGTGCGGGCATATTTGATGACCGGGGTCGCCCCCTTGTCCTTATCAGCATCTGTCTCGCTCTGCGATGCCATTCCGCAGGCAAGCAGCAAACCGGAAAGGACGATAAAACTATATGTGAGTTTACTTTTCATTTTTGCATGTTGCTTTGACAGGTTCACTTTAATCTGAGATTCTGACATGGTAGGTTATAGGTCTTGATAGGGAAATAAGATTGAATTAGATGTCGGGTTAACATATTCAAACAATCGTCTTCCATGCTTTCGGTTGCAAAGTTAATGTGATAAAAAAGTAAAAACTTGCACTATTTTATCACATAATTTCAAAAATCGAAAAAATGGAATTATTTTTGAAATAACGGATTGAAAAAGGATTACTCTGAAAATAAAAAGGTGTGTCTTCAATTGAAAGACACACCATGGGGATCCAATCTTTTATACCTTAAGGGAGATTAATGGATAATTAATAATCAACTGATAATGCATAATATATTATCAGAGATTTTTATTATTTCTCACTGGTTGCACAATGTTGGTTGCATTTTGTGCATTGTCTCTTTTGATTAAGCTTTTGATTCGCTTTTTTAATGATGTCGACAGTGGAACGGTCTGATGAGAACACTGAATTCAGACCTTGATCTTCCTGTGCCGGATCGCCGGTGTAAGGATCACCTGGTTGCCAGGTTTTATGTGCGGGGGCTGCATTACCTCCCCATCCCCAGAAATTGATTCCGTTAAGGTCATTGCTGTTGACCATAAGATTTAGCACGTATTCATAATAAGCGTCACGACTTGCTGTTGACGAACCTTTTGCAATTTCCATATTTTCCCTTGGGAATCCAAATTCTTCAAGAACAAGAGGCTTCTTTGTCAAAGCACGGTGGGATGATATGTAATCTTTCGTATTGGCAATTGCCTTTGGAAGGTCTTCCGCAAGGCTTTCAGGTTTTACCCAGTTCCAGTTGTAAGGCCAGATATGAATGTTGGCATAATCGATTGCATCGGAATTGTGGATACGTGCCCAAAGGTCGATGTCGCCTTCGCATCCCCACATGCCTTCACTGCCTGTGGATACCAGATGGTTGGGGTCAAGACTTTTGATCAGTTTGCCGGTATCGACAAGCCAATTATAGAAAGCTTCCTTGTTTGCCGGATCGAAGCAACGAGGTTCGTTGGCAATCTGCCACGACATGATTGCCGGAGATTCAGCATAAGGTTTTCCGGTTATTGAATTAATACGGGTCACCATATTTCGGACATGGTTGGCATAAAGTTCCTTTGCTTTATCGTCAGTTATGAATTTAGATACATATTTCATATAATTTTCATAACCGTCGCGAAGAGGGAGGGGTGCTTCTCCGTGACCTGTCCATTCAAGATATGTGCCATATCCGCCGCTCCATTCCCAGGCATTGTTTAAGTAGATTACGGCACGCATGTCACGCTTTTCGAGCTCGGCGATGAGATAATCGAGCCCTTCGAGAATATCTTGATTATACACACCGGGCTCGGTCTGAAGAGTAGGCTCTATATGGGAAGGTATCGAGCGGTTGCCGTCACCTCCGGCGAGTATTCGAAGATTATCAATGCCTATAGCCTGGAGGGAGTCAAGCTCTTCGGCAAGACGTTGGCGGTCGCCCCCTTCGCCTTTGGATCCAAGTATTGCGCCATACCAGAAATTAGTGCCGGCATACTTATAAGGATGGTTGCGAAGAATGAAATCTCCGTTCTCAGACACGGTTACAAAATCATTGGCTCGAACAGTGAAATTTGCGATTGCCATGATGAACAATAATATCGAGAATTTGATTTTTTTTGACATTGATTTATGGTGGTTAAATTTGGTAAAGAGGTTAATAAGATTAAAGAGGTTAATGATTCAACTTTCGCATGCGAAAGTTGAGGGTTATGAGGTTATAAGGTTAAAAGGTTAATCTACAATTGTGGATAGATTTCAGGTTTCTTTAAGAATCATGTGGAAATGTAACCCTTTAACCCCTTAACCTTCAAACCTTAAGTGAGCTTGCGAAACTTAAATTAATGAGATTAAAGTGGATAAGGGGTTTATTCACTTATAATCGACTTAATTATTCTTTATTAGTAATTGCTAATTACTAATTACTAATTGTTAATTGTTAATTGTTAATTGTCCCAGTTGTCTGTACGGAAGGGGATGAGAGGCATTCCGTAGTTGTCGTGGACTTTCCCGATAGCAAAGTTTTTGAAGCAGTATCTGACAGATTTGATATCTTTTACTTCCGGAGATGAAACTTTAATCGTCAATTTGCTTAGGTCGATATCTGCCTGGGCAGGATGAAACACCCTGTCTTCACCTGCCACTTCAAAACCTTCAAGATTTTCGTTAGGACAGAAACCGTTCCAGGCGTTGTCGAAAGAAAGGATGGCGTGGTCACCATGGTTTTCCATTTCTTTGAATGTAGGATATGTGTGGGGCACTCCCGGGATTCCATATGAATAGGTGGCAGCCGCGGCGGCAAGGCGTTGACCTATCGGGCGCTTGTTGCGGGCATGTATGTCATTGGGCTCGTCGGGATAGACGAGATCGGAAGTGCATATGATATGCCTGCCGTCAGCCACATCGGCACCTCTGTGTTGCGCTTCACGGAAGAGAGCCGCTTCGGTGTTGTCCACTCCTCCATACACCCAGCCGGGAAGTTCTACAAAATAGAATTGCATTCCGTGGTTACTCCAGAGATCGCGCCAGTGGTGCACCATTTCAGTCTGACGGGTTGGATAATAGTCGTGTCCGCCGACATTGGATTCCCCCTGGTTCCAAAGAAATCCACGTGCGGTATAACCTGCGATAGGGAGAAGCATCGCATTATACATCACTCCGACCCTTTCCCATTCATTTATATCAGGATTGTTTTTCTCCGCCTCCATGTTGCGGTCAGGATATTTGGCAATCAGCTCCGCCGGTTCCCATCCTTCCACTTTAGATCCGCCGTATGCGCAAGACACGATCCCCACGGGGACATCAAGCATATCACGCAATGCGGTTGCGAAATACCATCCCACTGCTGATAGTTCTCCGGTTGTGGCAGGTGTGCATTCCATCCATGCGCCTTCGAAATTGTCTTTAGGTTCATAGCTTGCAGCTTTGGGCACATTGACAAAACGGATCCCTTTCCCAAGCTTGCGTGAGAACATCACTTGCTCGCCGGCATCTTCCACGGGTTGATGCCAGAATCCTCTCAGAGGCATCTCCATGTTGCTTTGTCCCGAAGCGATCCACACTTCACCGGCGAGCACGTTGTCAAGTTTGCGGGTGTCGTTGTCTGATTTATCGGAGACAATGATAGATAACGGATCGTAGGATGGAGCAGGACTTTTAATTGTCAGTTTCCATTTGCCGTCTTTCCCTGCTTTTGTTGATGCAGATTCTCCCCATGAACCTTGAGTCATGACAGTGGCTCCCGGATTTGCTTTGCCCCACAGGGCGACTGCAGTATCCGCCTGGATAACCATGTTGTCGGTAAAAATGTTTGGCATTTCTATTTTAGCCTGTCCGGAGATGGCTGTGGAGAGAATTGATGAAAGGATAATAAATTTATATTTCATGGTCAGGGTCTGATTTTTTTACAAAGATATGCAGAAATGTCTAACTGTCAAATAGAAATCAATAATAATGCAAACAATTGACAAGAAAGTTCAAGTTTAGAGCGCGTTCCTTAAAATTTCGGGGTCGTAGGGTGATCCTTGACCGGGAATCGGTTGTCTCATGATTAGACGAGCAGTCGGTTGCGCTTATAAAGCTCCCGGAATTCTTTTGGGGAGCACCCTTTCCGCTTTTTGAAAATGCGGTTGAAGTAGCTGACATTGTTAAATCCACAGGCATAGCTTATTTCGGAAATTGAATCAGTGCTGTCTACAAGTGCGCGGGTGGCATGACCAAGCCGCACGTCGATCATATATTCAGAGACGTGCCTTCCTGTACGCAATCTGAAGAAACGGCTGAACGATGTGGCAGTCATCCCCACCATGTCGGCAAGGTCGGAGAGGCGTATCTCTTCCTGATAATTTTGGTCGATATATTCCTTTACTTTAAGAATTCTCCGGCTGTCTGTACGGGCTGGAGCCTTGGCAAATGAAGAGGATGATAGTATTTTTGAATCAGGCGCCGTAGCGAGTTCATAAAGAATCCGCATCAGAAGGAGCATGCGGTGGAAATTATCAGGGGTTTTTGTCAGTTCGTCGAGAAGATGATACACCTTCAGGATTGTGTTTTGGGAGAAAGCGATGCCGTTGCTCGATTTTTCAAGCATATCTTTTATAGGAGCCATCTGGGTTTTCCCAAGGAAAGTGTCACCAAAGAGATTTTTCGAAAATTGCAAGGTGATCTCATGTATTTTTGTCGATGTGCATTGATGTTGCTCCCATCCGTGTTCAATGTTATGACCCACGAGAACCAGGTCGAGAGAACCTATTTCGGTAACAGAATCACCCACCACGCGGGAGGCGAGGGGAGCGTCTGCAACAAAATTCAGTTCATAATCCTCGTGGCGATGAATGGGGTAGGTGAATTGCTCCTTATATCTGTCTACAAAATAGAAACAGTCCTTGTCGGAAAGAGGAGTGATCTCGGTTATGATTTCTCTTTGAGCTGTAGCCATGGCGTTTTTAGGGTTAACTTTATAATTCAACATTCGCTTGCGAAAGCAGAGGATCAAGAAACTTAATATAACATGTGTAAAGGTAGAAAAAATAATTCAATTTTAAAGCGGGATTCCACTAATTTAACATCTAAGTGGAATAAAATGATAAAATAGTGTGTAGTAATGATATATTAAAGATATAATTTTGCACTCAGAAACAATTTATAATAAACCTATGGGAAAACTAACCTTACTATCATTGTTGACAGCCTCAGTGGCGGTAATACCGATGTTTGCAGAGACAGTCCATGTGTCTACACCTAAGTCATCCCTTATCCTCGATGCCGTGAAAGGGGAGCCGTTGAAATTTGTATATTATGGCTCTGCATTGGGAGATAACGACATTAAAAACATAACCTCAACGGGGGGCAACACATTTAACGCTTACCCGGTGTATGGTCTGTGGCCTGAAAAGGAGGCTGCTATGAGCGCGGTGCATGCCGACGGCAACATGACTCTCGACATGGCGGTAGCTGATGTCAAGACCATGAAAGAGGCAAACGGTGCGGAGGTCACTACAGTGACCATGACGGATAAGGTGTATCCCTTTTATATCGACGTGAATTATCGCACTTATCCTGGAAGCGATGTGATCGAGACCTGGACGGTCACCAGCCATGATGAGAAGAAGCCCGTGAAACTGACCCGCTTCATGTCTGGTTATCTGCCGATTCGTAGAAGTGACGTGCATGTGTCGCAACTTTACGGATCTTGGGCAAACGAGGGAAAAGTGGAGGAGGCTCCGCTGCCGCATAACCTTAAGGTGATAAAGAATAAAGACGGTGCCCGCAACTCGCATACCTCACATGCCGAGGTGATGATGTCGCTCGACGGCAAGGCTCAGGAGCAGACCGGACGTGTGATAGGCGCGGCACTTTGCTATGGAGGCAACTACAAACTTATGTTTGACACCGACGACAGCGATTATCATCATTTCTTTGCAGGGATAAATGAGGAAAACTCGTCGTATAATCTCAAGAAAGGTGAGAAATTCGAGACTCCCGCACTTGCCCTGACATATTCTGAGGAAGGTCTTGGTGGTGCCAGCCGCAATTTCCACAAGTGGGGCAGGGATTACCGTCTTGCAAATGGCGACAAGCTCCGCAAGGTGCTCCTCAACAGCTGGGAAGGTGTTTATTTCGATATCAACGAGGCGGGGATGACCCAGATGATGAAGGATATCGCCGATATGGGTGGCGAACTGTTTGTTATGGACGACGGATGGTTCGGTGTGAAATATCCGCGCAACAACGACTCCACATCTCTCGGCGACTGGACAGTGGATACTACCAAACTTCCTCACGGAATCAAGGGTCTTTGCAACACAGCTGACGGCCTGGGTATAAAATTCGGAATCTGGATCGAACCGGAAATGACAAATTCCAAATCGGAGCTTTATGAGAAACATCCCGAATATATTGTCAAGGCTCCGAACAGAGATGCAGTGGAAGGTCGCGGGGGTACCCAGCTTGTGCTTGACCTTGCCAATCCGAAGGTTCAGGATCTCGTTTTCAATGTTGTCGACACACTCATGACCAATTATCCTGAGATCGATTATATCAAATGGGATTCCAACGCCCCGATTATGAACCACGGTTCTCAGTATCAGACAGCCGACAATCAGAGTCATCTTTACATAGACTATCATAAGGGATTGGAAAAGACTCTTCAACGTATCCGTGAGAAATATCCCGACCTTACGATTCAGGCATGTGCAAGCGGCGGCGGTCGTGCCAACTGGGGAATCCTCCCTTATTTCGATGAGTTTTGGGTTAGTGACAACACTGACGCCCTCCAGAGAATCTATATGCAGTGGGGCACAAGTTATTTCTTCCCGGCAATCGCTATGGCTTCGCACATCTCGGCTTCCCCCAATCATCAGACCAACCGCATTGTCCCTCTGAAGTATCGTACTGACGTGGCCATGAGCGGACGTCTTGGGATGGAGATTCAGCCGAAGAATATGACCGATGAGGAGAAGGAACAGACCCGCAAGGCTATCGCCGACTATAAGAAGATACGTCCTATCGTTCAGCAAGGTGACATCTATCGTCTGCTTTCACCTTACGACCATAAGGGAGCGGCATCTCTGATGTATGTTTCTCCCGACAAGAAGGATGCTGTCTATTATTGGTGGAAGACTGAGCAGTTTGTCAACCAGCAGTTGCCGCGTGTTACTATGGCAGGTCTTGATCCGGACAAGCTGTATACGGTTACAGAATTGAACCGCGTGGACAATGAACCTCTTCCTTACGAAGGAAAGACATTTACGGGTAGATTTCTGATGTCGAACGGACTTGAAATGCCGCTCAGCCACAATGTAGACTGGAACAAGAGAAATGATTACGCATCGCGTGTGCTGATGCTCCATTCCAACTGATCTCCGCGATTGCAGGGGAAGATATCGTAGATAAAAAGTCTCCAATCATTTGTTACGGAATGATTGGAGACTTTTTATATGAGTGCATTGAATTTAACTACAAGACCAGAGTCCCAAAGAGCTATAGACCAGAGTCCCAAAGAACATAAATATTATTCATTTATTAAGAATTCTGCTTCTTTTCTCATTTGCTCTACGGCAGGGGATGGAACTTTCTCTTTTGTGGTCAGCAGGATTTTCGCTTCCCTTCGGGCTGCGGCGGAGATAATATTCCGCGCTGTCGCGCATATTGAGTTTGGTGTAGTTCTTGCCGATGATGTTCAATGGCATCGGGTCGGAGGAGTGAGGCAGCAGATCCATCATCACTTCGTTTGATTTCTCCCACTCTCCGCTCTTGTGTAACGCCAATCCGGTCTGGAATGGCAAGTTCTGATCAAACTTCTTGCAATCTATGGCAAGAAAAGCTGTTGACGAAAAAACAAAAGCAATAAAAAGCAGCTTCAAAAGAAGTGTCGGGGTTAGGGGCAAGGGGTCTCTCCGAGACCCCTTCGTGCAGAAGAATCTGTGTGCGGATAAAGTTACTTCAGTCGTTTGCTCGTGGTCGGCTCGGAGAGCCGACAAGCCCCTGCCAAGACATGTGTCCCTGTCAAGACATTTCTCCATGCCAAGACTTGTGCCCCCGCCAAAACATGTCTCCCTGCCAAGACATGTGTCCCCGCCAAGACATGTGTCCCCGTCAATAAAGGCGGCGATGCAGATTGCCCCGATTGTCAGTATGGAAACGGGGAACTGGAAAGGATAGGATGCCGTCATGACCACGGCGCAAGCCGCCACGCTCCCCGTTATGCCGTACTATCTGTGCAAGGGAATCCACTGTCTCCTTGCCGTGGTCGCGACATGCCGTCAGCTCCCTGAACATCGCCACACGGGGTGAGATGTCAAGGGAATCATAACCGCTTTTACCTCTCATATTGGAGACAATCCATTCTGCAGCCTCCAACTTTTCGGGGTCGCCCTGTTCCCTGAAATGTCGCAGGGCATTCACGATCTCCACTCGGTTGTCACCCGCCTCTTCGAGTGCCTGATTTATATTGTTTGATTTAGTTAAACCACAGCTGATATTAAAAATCAGCAGAAGCAATAATGCAGAATTAAAAAAATAAATTCGATTAATTCTTGTCATCTATTTTAGAGTGTAATTGCCGTGACAGCGCGGGGATAAAGACAAATAGATCTTATGTGCCGATATGAACTAAATGCCTAATCTCTTATGTGTCCTTTCCTGTAACTCCGGCAAAGGAATAAACATGTATTCGATTCCGGATTTATTGCTCTTTATAAAATATGGTTCGAAATACTCATCGTAATCTGTTGGCAGATTGTCTGATGCGAAAAAAACAAATTGATTTTTATATTTATTATTATAAACATGTAAGTCCCTATACCATGCACCTTTGATGATGATTGCCATTTTTTCTTTAGGGTGTCTGGTATGATATCGAGAAAGACTTTCTATCATGTGTCCTATACAGTCAGTACAATTGTAGACAGAATATCTACCGATATAATCATATTCCGCCAATAATGTTTTTAATGAAATTTGTTTATTCCCGGCATTTATTACAAATGTTGAATCTGAGCTGAAATCCAATCCTTTGTATTTCTCTACGATAGAATCATATTCTCCTATCGTAGTTAATGAGATAATGGACGATTCCGGTTGAATTAATGCGTCAATATTAGAGTTAGATGAGCTGTCGGTCATCTCTTTGTGCTCCTGTTTTCCACTGCATCAGTTACATAGGATACAGAATGTCAACATAAGGAAGTTTATAAAATTGTGTCTGTTCATTTCAATCGTGACATAGGGAAGACAAAGAGTCCCGGATTATTATCTGGCTTACTCTCATCGATTACAGACAGCATCCCTTTGTCTCCCTCTATCTTAAAGAACAGCTGAGGCAGAAGCTGCTC
>CAMTMX010000012.1 GCA_947073495.1 uncultured Porphyromonadaceae bacterium | reverse complement strand
AAACAATAGGTCAACTCTTTTCACTCCTCTGAATGAACGGCTGACAGCCACTGATGCAACTTTTCACGTCACACACATTCAAAATGCATAAACCTGCACCCTTATTGATAATTTGCGAAAAGTTTTTTATGATTACATTTGTGGATTAGCAACAAAATTGTTACTTTTGCATCGAGATTAAAGTTCTTTGACATCATGAAACAATCTGAATTGACGAGACGGCTTATTGAAGCCGGATGTTTCATTTCCAGACACGGAGCAAACCATGATATTTGGTTTAGTCCCATTACAGGAGAATCATTTACGATTGGAAGACATTCGTCGAAGGAAGTGCCGAATGGCACTCTCAGAAACATCATGAGGAAGGCGGGGATATAATCCCTGCCTCTCTCTCCTCGCAAGGAAATTGTATGCATGGTCAAAGAACTTTAATTTATTTAATTTATTTGCTATGGATTTTACAGCGGTCATAGAGAAAAGCACGGATGGGATGTATTGTGCCTATCTATCCGAGGAAATACCCGGATATACCCCAATTGGATATGGTGAATCTGTTGAGCAGGCGAAAGATGATCTGTTTGTAGCAATCAATGAGATGAAAGAGATGGCATACGAGAGAGGAGATTTCTTCCCGGAAATAGACAATGTGACTTTCTCTTACGACATCCCATCTTTTTTCAATTGCTTCGATTGGATAAACATATCAATGTTCGCAAGGAAGGTGGGGATAAACGAATCTAAACTGAGAGCCTATAAAACAGGTTCAGCCTTTCCGTCTGAAAAGACAGTCCAAAAAATACTAAAAACTGTCAGGGAGCTCGGTTCGCAAATGGCGGCGGCTTCCCTATAAATCATACCTGTCAAAGGTAACTTTAATCTCACGATTCGGAGCGGTGTTTGTCAGCACCGCTCTTTTTATATAAAAGTTTATAGCCTCACATCACCAATAATATTATTGTGACCCGCTTAAAGATTATGCATTATGACTTGCCTTAGCTTGAGCGTAGCTAATTATGTATCAAATGATAATTATGAATTATGAATCATTCAACATTCAAAATTAAAAAAGGGACGGGGCAATTAAGCTCCGTCCCTTGTAGGAACTGTTTTAAGTATGTGGTCAACATACTTTGTTTACAAAACGTCTCACGACGGCTCATAAACCCATACTACTTACTACTACTTAATGCTAAATGATTGATTATAATCCTCGTATAGACTTACGCCTATTATTCGTTATCTCCTACTCAACTGTCCTGACAAAGCATGCATCACCATCATCAGCGCTAGTGGTATTCATGTTTACATTCGAACCATAGATCAGGTTGACATCAAATGAAAAATAGTTAATGTCAAGACCATACGCCTTGGAATTGTTTTTATCTATGGTATTGTTCCACTCAAGTGCGACGGTAGGAGTACTGCACCAATAGATGGCGCCCGGTCGTCTATACATGGATGTCATAATCGGCGCTGCGGCATCGAAAGCAGGATACGCCTCACCTCTATTACATGCATATCTTAATATTCCATATCCCGGTTGATCGCCTTTTATTCCTTCTCTATAATTTTTCCTGTGTCCATATCCGGATCTACCTATCGGGAAGAATAAATTCCTTGCATTACATTGGTCTCCTCCTGTCAGTTTGCCATCCCAATAGTATACAAATAGACCGCGCATTCCTTTATGACTACGTCCGGAAGGTGTGTCTCTGCGATAATAACCATAGGCATCCGCCATTGTTTCCTGAGTAGTCGTTGCTCCGTCTGCATACAACACTCCGTATCCAAATTGCATGTTATCACTCAAATACAATTGTTCGAAATCCCGCATATCGGCAGCTTTTGCCATATCTCCAGAGACATTGTCGTTTCTCTTTATGTCACTCCATGTTATAGCTTCTTCTTCAGACTGCAAGCTGCCGTCTTCTTTTACAAGTCGGAGTTTTGTGGCAGCATCCGGTCTATTGAATTCGTCATCCAGCAAGTTATGATACATAGGCTCTCCATTGCCTTTGTCAGTTCTATGTATATTGTTGTATGCGTCAATGGCATCTTCCAAATTTCCAAATTTAAATAAAGAGCCCTCATCCCTTGGATCAGTAGCAGCTATACCCTCTCTAATCATATTGAAGGTGCTCCATTTTGTAGGAGTTCCACCTCCATCAAGATGATCTTTGTCTTTACAAGCTGATCGAGGCATCAGTTCTTGAGGCGCATAACCCTGACGTACAAATATCAGGTGGGTACAGGTGTAATTATGATAAAGAATCCTTACAACTGCATTTTTCACTGTATTTTTATTATTGTTAGTCCTGTTAAACCTGATTGTAAAGTCAATGGATGTCTCCGTAGAGCCGGATACCGATTGTTTACCATCTAAAGTGATGAAATTCTTATCGCCTATAATCTCAGCTTTCCAGGGACCGTGAGAAGTCACAGGTTCAAACTCTTTTTTCTTGTCGTCAAGCCACATCATCTTTACATGAAAGGGTTCAAAATTATTGTAATCCCTATATACCCCCTTGGGATTGACCACACGTCTTACCTGCACGACATTAACAGGTTCATCCTTATATTTTATTTCGCCCGTCTTTTTGTTTTTCAAAGTGACAGTAAGTTTTACTCGGGCTATTCTTTGATAATCCACGAAAGGATTATTCCCGGAATAACCTGTCTGTTTTACTAACACCTTTGCCCTTGTGAAAAGCGGAATATTAAAAGACATAGAATTCCCGTCTTTTTGATAGGTGAATTCTTCAGCTTCTTTCAATTGCGGATTATCATCAAAATCGGTATAGTTGTATATTTCTCCGTTTTCCAGATAGGTACGTTGAGATCTGTCGATTCCTTTGTCAACTATTTCTCCATTTTCTTTGTGACCATAATAATAGTCTTTATTAATCTTTTGGTCTTCTGCTTCTCCATATCCTTTCCATACGTTCCCTTCCCCTTTTGCCATAACATCCGTAACCACAACATTATTGGTTGCACGTAAAGACAGGAATCCGTTCCATGGTTGGTTATTCGTGGTGTTATTATAAGAAGTAGCTTCATCTCCGGGGGGGGTTGTGGGTTCAATTATTTTGTCCGTATTTGAAAGTTCTTCATATTGCCAATCTGATGGATACCATGGATTGTTGTCTATCTTCGCTTTTAATCCAATAATTTCTTCATCCTCCTCCGGGGTATATTTGAAAGGAAGCACTGCTTTATGGTTATAAAGATACGACACATACCAAGGATTGGGCACGTGGAATCCTTTTGGCTCATCGAAGTCGATATGCCAGTCAGCATCGTTACCGTTTCCCCGGGGACATAGTGTCAGCTTGTAATGATAGTTACGCTCTGCCTCAAAATTGTCGGTCACGTTCTTTCCCAACATGAATCGATATACGATTTTACCGTGAGAATAGTTGCCGTCTGCATTCGATTCATAATAGCCGGTCACTTCTATATAAGTACCCCATTTGATTCCGTCTTTGGAATCAGCACTTGCCACTCCACCGTTTTCAAGGTCGGCATGAGGAATTTTTGTCTTTTTCGGTTCGGGATTATCCTGCATGTTTTCATAAAAATACAATGCGTCTGCATTTTCTGAATGAAAGTTAATTGTTTCTGCAGTGTCATAATCCGTATCTGCGACATTATTTTTGATGACAGGCATACCTTTGGTGATCTTTGCCCAGTTTGGTCCATCCGGTTTAACGAATTCTGCTTCTGTATCTCCTTCGGATGTGGTGTTGTCTGCTCCCCTTTTCAAATATGAAATCACTTGAGGTGTGTCCTCCAAAAGACCATTTGGAACTGGATTATTATCTGTAGCATAATGATTATATGCAGTCTCTGATTCATTAAAACCTGACGGCTGTCCGAATCCTAAGGTGCAGTCGTAAGGTATAGCTTTTATTTCTGCTTTCTGGATGTAGACAGTTACGTTTTCGCGAAGCTTGCTTCCGTCAAAATCAATCGTAATCTTCGAAGCGCAGCGGCGTAACCAGGCGCGGAGTTTCATCCCCGGGCGGTTAACCGATACAGTCTCGAAAGATTTAATAGCCGAGGGCACACCACTGTTCATTTCAGTATCCGTAAAATACCCCATCAATTCGCTGTTATTTTCAATCTTGGTGTTATCCCACTCGACTTTCATTTCCCTGAGTTTTTTCAGGGTGGAGATATTCTCGGGATTGGCTTTGAGTGTAGTTAATGTTCCTCCCTTAAGGTTTGCAACAGCGACAATATAATATCTGCCGAAAGGCAAATTCAACGATAGCCCCGAGAGTGTCTTTGTTGTGGTTTCAGCGGTCTTCTCGTTACTTGCATCCGCATCGTTTCGGTTAACTTCTTTGATATTAGATTTGATTTCCGGAGAATCAAGATCTATTTTCATGGGATACTTGGTGTCATCGACCAAATTCCCTTCTGAGTCATACACAAGAATGCACAAGTCTTTCAGATCGCTCAAACGCTTTCCGTTCCCGTTTTCGATATTTGCCCTTGTAAGGTTTCCTTCGGAAAACGGAGAGAATGATACGTCGAGCATGACAGTGGTCTCACCATCACGCAAATCGTCTGCTGAAAATCCGAGCCCGTCATCAACGCATCCATTAAACAGGAATACAAGACAACTTGCCAAGACAATATATCTTATTTTTAATAATCGCTTCATAACAGATTCAAATACTTATTCGTAATGAAAATTATTTTTATTAGATAATCAATCGATTATGATATATGCAGGCTTGGTAGACAGCATATCTTTAAGTTCGTCGGTATATTCTTCCAATACTTTACCGACGTCCTTATGTTCTGCCGCCGTATTGTTGCCTTCATAAATAGTAATTGTTACAGCTTCTTTCTTATTGCCGTCTTTATCTACTTCTAAAAGATATTTATAATAATCAGGAATTTTATCTACCCCCCCTAATTGCGCTTTGATATTTTCTTCAGTAGCGGTATATGGGCGAGATATTTCCTTCCAATAGTAAAATATTCCCGATGGGTTAGTGACTATCGATGGGTCCCAAGATTCCACTCGATAACGTAGTGCAGTTAAAGGCTTATCCGGTGTACCATCAAACGGTTTGGTCTTATAATACATCGTCTTGTCATGATCAAGCACTATTGATGAATGATCCTCGTTATGTTGCAGTCGTTGGTCGCCATCTTTGTCTTTATGATAGCTGGTCCCGGTGGTATAATCATAGACTTCCCTGGTATTGCAGTTGGGAGTGCCATCTGTAGCGCCGAAAGTTGTCCGTACCTGACATCCGTCAGAATCTTTCAGAAGAACTTTTGCATTTTGAATATCACCATCTGAACCAAGCCGGATTGCATAATAGTCACCTGACACTTCAGGTTCGAGTCGGATGGTTGAGCCCCCGTTTGTATTTGTATAGGTTGGCCATTTATCAAAATGTTTGTCCATATATTCGGTGAAAAAGTCCGGTAAATTCCCTTTTTCATCAGGCACTACCATCAGATCCCCGCTCTCATCGCGCATAAGACCCAAGTCCACCACCAATTTCTGCTCTGCATAGGGCTGCACGTCCAGACTGCATTCCAGTTTGGCGTTCATGTCGGTGATTGTGAAGCGGTAGATGTTGTTGCGCTCGATGTCGTAGCGTTTGGAAGAGACTGCCGGATCTTCTGTATTGTTAGCTTCTGTGCCGTCGGGGGCAAAATAGATAGTCTTTGTCGGATTCCCCCATTCTCCTGCACCTGATGCCGGATCTGCAAGAGTCACGGTGATGGCGGTATAATCTTCTCCCACTCCGATATTTTTATATTCAGGAACGTATGCCACCCATTTTTCGACTGGGGTCTCCGAATGGTCTGACACCTTCTTGAAAGCAATATTTTCAACATATGCGTTTTTGCCTTCCACAAGATGCACGCCACGCACGAAATCCTCACCCCAGTCGTATTTATGGAAATAATCCGTGTAGTCAAATTTCCAATCTTCGCCTGACTTATATGGAGAGTTGAATCCTTTATCGTTGACTCTGGTCATCTCCACCTTAGAAAACGAGGCATGCTTATTGTTGAGAATAACCTCGACTCTCGCCATAGCGCGGATAATAGGGAGGGCATAATCTCCTGATAGATCCACCTTAACATTCCCTATAAGTTTGCCATCTTTAATATAATCCTTAATACCTTTTAATGTGGAAAGGTCGTAATATCTCACTCCGTAAAACGGTATAAGGCGATGATCTTCCTTGCTCAGCCAGTTCCCTTCTCCCGGAGAAGAGAGATGCTTGAACTGTGCGTCCTCGTGGGTGACAAGTTCAGTTAGGGAGGTCTCTCCTTTTACCAATTTGAATGTGGCATCAGGATTTTCTTCCGGATATTTACCCCAGTTGGCAAACACCACGAGCTTGAATTTGGTGCCTACACCAGCCGGCACTTTCCCCTCGAAAGAATAATAATATGTTTCAACCCCATATACAGGTGTTGTTTCTCCCGAAAACTCAGCCTTAAGATCAGGATTGAAGGTTGCGATATATTTATTGTCTTCACTGAAGAAATATATGCGGTAATCATTCTTTTGGATCTCAAGATAGTTCTCGAGATCGGCTCCCGGCTCGAACGTGCCGTCTGTAGCGGCACGGGTGGGACCGGAGACTCCGATGGAGATTCCGAGTGTGGGGACTCCGGTGCCGGAATTAATCTGATCCTTAAACTCTTCAGTGGTGCAAGAAGATGCCGACCACCCAAGGAGCAGAAGAGACAGCGGAGCTAATATGTCACGTTTTATATTAATCACTTTTGTTTATGTTTTTGGTTGTGAGTCGTGAGTTGTGAGTCGTGAGTTGTGAGTTTATTAGTTGTGAGTTGGATGTTGTCAGATTGCTCTTAAACCATAATCTATAAGTCCTAAACTAATGACTATTAATTACAATTACTAATTACTCAAGTGTGTCTGTTCCGGACGCGATATATCGCGTCCCTACATGAGATTACATCCCAACCTGCTAATTGCTAATTACTAATTGCCTCAGAGTTCCCCCGAATTTAGCACCACTCTCCATGAGTTGATGATGATAGTGGTGGAGAGCCAGTGGTTGTTTTCGTCAAGGAAGAAAGTCATGTTATACTCATCCTGACGGTCGAGATATTCCTGGTCGCTCATGTCGCGGTTATAGTTGCCCTTCACAAGCAATGCATAGTCTATGATAGGTATGCGTGCCACAAGTTCGCCGTCGTCCACCTTGCGGATAGTCAACATAGGTTTGGAGTTGACAGTCCAGTCGCGTTGCACAAGCCGGCTGACAGTCAGCTCAGCCACAGCCACCTTCACGTCGGTGATAGCGCGGGTTGAGTTGGGCACATCTACGCCGGCACTACCGGAATACTTGCTCCAGGCGTGGTAGGTGATGTTCTCGTCGTCGAGAAGAGAGTTGTCGTGGTGTAGCCAGCCGTTGTTGTCTTCGATCTTGAAAGAGAAATCGTCAGCCTCTATATCTTTCCCCGAAAGGTGCTGGAGCACTACGCGAACCACATTGGTATCCTTTGTGAGAGGCATTGTATAGACATATTCGCCGCCGTCGAGATCCTCCGGAAGATTCACCTCGAGGGTGCCGTGAAACAGTGCGTGAAGGTCTTCTGTAGATACAGCCCCGTCTTCGGGATGCTGAGTGCGGTTAAGACGGCACTGCAGCGGGTCGCGGGTGTCGCCAAGGTCGATCTGAGGCACGGTAAACGATTCTTCGTTGTCGAGTCCGCACCAAGCCATAAGCTTGTAATCGCCCGGATTGAGCGGAAGGATAATGTCATAACCCTCTTCGGCGAGACGTTCTCCACTCTCCTCTGTCTGCCATACGAGCTTGTCTTCTGAATCGAATGCATACAGACGTACGGATTTCACTTCATGACTGAAGGCGTCGGCAAATTTCATGTTCATATCGTAGCGGAAGCGCAGACGATAAACCACGTCGCAATCCCCTTCGTCGTCATAGATGGCATTGTCGCACGATGTAAGCGACGCCAGGAGGACGGCGGCAGCCACTGCCGTGGTGGCGATACGAAAGATGTAGGCTAATATTTTCATTGTTTTGTCATTATTTTTCAAACCCGGTCTCGTGTCCAAATTACTAATTACTAACTACTAATTACTAATTGTCACTATATGTGGTGCGGCAGAGACGCCGCCTATTGATATCTTGATAAGGGGAGGTCATGTAAGATAAATGTAGGGACATCGCTTTGCGATGTTAACTCCGGTTTCGGTCGTTCAATTGAAACATGCCAAAGGCATGTCCCTACATATCATGTCAATTCCTCAATTTTGATTGGCTTGCCATTGTCTCCGGCAGGCGGGAGTGTCGGGGTGAGAGGAGAAACAGACGGCGGAGTCAGACCGGAGCCGGGCTCCGCCGTCTATTCTCGTTTAGCTTGCGAAACGTGAGGGTTAACCCTTGACTTTCGCTTGCTAAAATCGAATCATGTTACCATTCAAGTTTCACACTGTTTGGCACCACTCTCCAGGAGAGGATGTTCACGCGGGCTCCGAGATAGAACTCGTTTGTCGGCTTCTGAGGGATGATATCCTCCCAGCTATCAGGATCGTCGAGATCTTCAGGAGTCAGCACCGGAGTACCGAGACCATAGACATTGTTGAGCGCCACCTCATAGATGTGGTTGCGGACCACGCCATAATAACCCTTCTGTTCATAAGCGGGTACATTGGAGGGGCCGAGGTGGTTGATCTCGTGATAATAGTAGGTGTTGCCGGTGTTCCAGACCTTTGCGCCGCCAACCGACTTGAAGATTGCGTTTGCCTCTTCACGAGTCAGTTCGCTGTATGTGCCGTCAACATTCTTCTTGTAGAACTTGGAGTCTAATTCAACATCTCTTGAGATATTGTCGTTGAGCACGAGGTAGCTGAGATAACGTGGGCTGTTTTCAACATCGCCATTTGCCATCCCTGCATCAAGACCACTCACGAAATGAAGATCGCCTACTTTGACAGCATATAGCCCGTAGGTCTGTTCTCCGGAAATGATGGTACCGTCCTGGTTGGTGCTTGATGTTGTGGTAATAGGCGCCGCGCTTCTGAGATATACCACGTTTTCATTCACCTTAAACATGCTTGCCTTGATAGCGTCTACCGTGCCTCTTGTAGACGCCCATTCTGCAAGTTCCACGGGTTTTGCTTCCTTGTTTCCGTCAATGGTCACGAGAAGTGCGCTGAGATAGACGAGTGTTCTCGGAGTTGTGGCGTTGTCCGGATTGTATGTGCCCATCAAACCGTTGTCGTTTTCCGCTGCATTCTCAAGGCAATAAGCGGCTTCGTTGGCAACATTTGCTGCCGAGAAACTACCGGAAGCGAGAATATTCTTTGAAGCAAAATTGTGGGGATGCTTGTTGAGCTTCACACCGTCAGGGTTCTGAGCCCAATAGGAGCGGTGGTAGGAATAATGGTTCCACCAGTCGCCGAGCTGTGAGTACCAATTGCCGACTTTCTTGATCAGATAAGATTTGTCGGCTGTCCACCAGAGATTCCAGCTGCGGAAAATGGCATATACCTGTTTGCCGTCTTCTTTGTTGTCGACGGTAATTGGCTTTTGAGAGCCGTTTGCAAGCTTCGAAGTCAAGGGGATCGCGGTATAAGTCTTGCCGTCATACTTGACATCTGTCAAGACCTTCATGGTGTCATCCCAATCGGCTTTTACGCGCACCTTTGCGACAGCCCTCTCCACGTATACGTCTACAGGATACTTGAGTGCCTCTTCACGCGACTGACGGATATTCGCCTCAGTGATCTCCGCAGCGCAACAGGGATTGCCGTTGGCGTCGGCAAAAGATGAGCTTGTCATCACGAATCCGGTGGCGGGATCAGCGGCAACGTTAAGTTCCACTTCGGAGCCTACGATTGCCTGAAGCCCGGATAGGGAAAGATTGTCAGAACCAAGCTTTGCTTCTATGCTCTTGTAGTTTGCCACAGCCACCATCTTCTTGATCTTTGACCCGATCTCGTTGTCAGTGCTGTTGATAACGATAACTGCGTTGAGCACTTTCTCGACATTCGGCATGTCGGAAGTTCCGGTATTCTCTATCTCATCAGTCTCGTAAAAATTCTTTCCATTGCTCTGGATAGCAATCGGGGCGCCGTTGCCGTCGAAGAAATAGAAACGGAGCGATTTGATATTGTTTTCCGAATCATAACCCTCCTCGTAATCGCCGGTGGTAGACGGATCTCCATTAGCACGGGTATTTGGATGGGCATTTCGGATAGCCACCGTCATAAAGCGGGGTTCTCCCTCGCCGTCAGGCTTTTGGTCGGGCATCACTTCCTCTGATGAGCAAGCCGAGAGTGCGAGAGCTCCCATGATACCCATGAAAAATTTGTTGAATCTCATTTTTATATATGTTTTGAATTTATATTCCCTTTTTGTCGATTAGTTGTGAGAATGTATCCCAACTCACCGGTTGCTAATTAATTATCATTATGCATTATGCATTATGAATTATGAATTATGCATTAATCAAGAATAATCTTACTGCCGTCTTTTTTTACAGCTTTGCTGCTTTTGCGGATGTGGGCGATCTCGTCGAGAGTTGACTGTGCTTCCGGGATAGAGGGGAGCGCCTCGTTCATAAGTTGCTCGGCACGGTCATAGTCTTCCATGAGGAAAGCAAGCGAACCGCGTGCGTAGACGGCTTCCGGGGAGTCTCCGGCACGCCCCAGATATTGTTCAGCCTTTTCGAAGTCCCTGCGCTGGAGGGCAGCGTTCGCGGCGTTGATATTTGCCGTAGGATCGTGGGGATACATCTTCACCGCAGTCTCGTAGACGTCGTTAAACTCCTCGCTGCCGGGCTCTGCCGCATTCCCGAGCAAGAAATACTCACGGAGAGAGAGGCGGTTTGGCTTGGTTCGCATCACCTCGCGGATCTTTTCAAGGTCGTCGAATCGCTTGATCTCATACGTGATCTTATAGTCGGTGTGACGCAATGCGGGATAATAGTTCTGAAGCATAAACTTATATTCCGCAGGGTATGTACGCTTTATTTTCGCCTCCTTGGCATCCGGCTCCATGTTTGAGTCGATCATCACAAGGATTTCTTCCTTATGATCGATGTTGGAGTTGCTGACAAACCGGCGGAGCCCTGCCCAGTCTTCCGGCTCATAATCTGTCGACATGATGTTGTCCGGGAATTTGTAGAGCTGGCTGATATATTTCTTCAGGGCTGCCGTACGTCCGATGGCGAGGTCGGTGTTGTGGCTGTAGGGACTCTCGGGCGACGCGAAGCCTTTCAGCCATACGCCCGTGATAGTCACGTCCTTGTCGTTATAGACAGTGTCGATCGTTGCCTGTATTTTCCCGAGTTCACGCACGTTGTTACGATATTCGGGATAGATTATGGTCTGGTCTACAGGGAAGTCTACGAACGCCGACCCTTCGAGGGTCTCAATCTTGGCACCGGTGTCTTTCGCCTGGAAATAGACAATCTCCGGGATAGTGGGGTCCGGCTGGAAATATTCAGTGACAGGGTCGAGACGCTCCGCGATTAGGCAGTCTGCGCAACCGTAAAGTTGACGGCGCATGATCAGTTTTGAATTCGCCATCCAGTCCTGATAAGGTGTGTCGGCATGATAGGCAAACCCCGAAGGACGCTCGGAATTCTTAAAAATGCTCTGATCATTACCGGAAGCGGCAGTATAATTACTAATTGTCCCGAGGGGGTGACGCCCGTTGCGGAGATACTGTATGTAGCGCTGACGTCCGTAGACCCCCACAGAAGGGAGAGCGAGAGTGTCGCCGTTTTCAGATATGATGAGGGGGGTTAGCACCTGGGCGCGGGCGCTTTCCACGTCAGTCGGCTTGAGGTCGAGCGTCATGTTGAGGACCATATAGTCACCGTGCCGGTCGAAAGAGATACCGTCAACCCCCACGGGAGAGATACCTTTAGCTTCCGCCATGATTGAGCAAGCCGCAACAGACAGTATAAGTATTGTTTTCTTCATTGTTCAGTTAATTTTGTAGAATTCACAATCTTTTAATTAAGTCATAATGCATAATTCATAATTAATTATGCATTGTGCATTATGCATTATGCATTTATCTTATGCATTTATATTGAGCATTGTGAATTAGAATACGTAAACCAAGTTGATTGCGGCTTTTGTTACGCCAAAATAGTTGTGAGGCTTGTTTTCCTCGATCTTTTTCCCGCATCCTGAGCAGCGGAAACGGTCATAGCGGGTATAGGTCCACCCTATTCCGAGTTCGGCTTCGAGGTTCCAATGCTCGGAAAGCACCCAGTCGTAGCCGTATGCTATGCCGAGACCGCCGAACCATCCCTGGTAGCGGGTGTCTTTGATTTTTCGGAAATCGGTACCTAAGAAGGAGAACGGGATATCAAGACCGCCGACGTTATATTGACCGCCGAGAAGATGCGCCCCCACGAAATGACCGGCAAACCGGTCGCAAAACCAGTAGCGTATTTCCGGCTGCACCACCCAATGTTTCCATTTGCGGTCGTGAGAAAGATCCCAGACATTAAACTGTCCGGAAACGTCGAAAGTCCATCTCGGGGCGAGGGCGACCTCCGCAGCGAGGTTCGGATTAAGGAACGCGTCGCTGAGGAGGTTCGTCTTCAAGGCTGCCTTCTGGGCGGAGGCACCCCCGCATGCTCCAATGAGTAGCAGGAGCAAAGTTAAAAGTTTAACTTTCATAATATGTGTAAGTAGGCTAATTATTCGTTGTGTGTCAGGCATTTCCTATTATAGCCGATGACATCTAAGGATATGACGAAGCGGTCTGACGCCTCAAGGGGACAACAGACTGTATGCTAAACAGACTTATGAGTGCCGCCAAATTGCGAATACGAATGAGTCAGTATGGCATACCCTATATCCATTGCGGATGAACAGGATTCACGATGTTCGCTATAAGTTTCCATATTCCTTAGTGTAGTAGGCTTAATATTTGTGTCAGTTAATCTTGCAAGCTCAACAATAAGCAGACAAGTCCCAGTCTATTGATGGGTAGGTTAAGGGCTATAATTTGACTTACAGCCGAAGAATTAAAAAAACTATTATGCGTAGTAGGCTTAAATCCAGGGCAAAATTAATAAATAAAACATGCAATGTCAAGTAATTCGGTAGATTTTTTTGATTGTAGGTAAAATTTTAACAATTCGTTTGTGGTCATCGGTCGTTAGTCGTCATTTTTGGGTTGTTGGTCGCAAAAGCTGCGCTTTTGAACGCGACAGCTCCGCGCCGACGGAATTGGACCAAAGACCAGAGACCAAAGGCCAAAGACCAAAGACCAATTAAAAAAAGCAAATGGCGGATCTTCTCAGACCCGCCATTCCTGCTCATGATAATGTATATGCTAATACATTCTTACAAAAATTATACTTGTTTTTATCATATAGATAACACCTGTGTCTAACGAATTAACTGATGGTGTCGTATCATTTTAGAGTTTCTTCTTCAAAGGAACTGCAACAGTGCCTTCAAGAACACCCCACTTGTGAGCTACCTTAACCGGTACAATCAAGAAGCAGTCTGACTGGATTGCTGAACCGTTGTTCTTGAATGTGAGCTTACCGGTTGTGTTGTCTACGTTTGCTGTCATGTTGAGTGAAGCAAGAGTAGAAGCGTTAGCACCATCGGCAGTTGCAGAAACTTTGATTGCGCTGCTGTCGAATACAGGATTCTCGATTACGTAGAACTTCCAGTAGTCGCCTGCGTGAGGATTAGCAGTGCTGTTGTTCTTGGCAACCACATTGTAGTAAGCATCCTTGATAAGGAGGTTGTCAGCAAGGTTCATAGAAACTTCAGCAGAGTTGTCTGTGATGCTGCTTGCAGCAGTTGCGGTCAGGCTGAGGATCTTGACAACTTCGAGGTTGATTGTTCCGAATGTGTATCTGTTCTGAACAAGACCGTTGATGTCGGTATCGAAGTTAACCTTGATAGTGCCACCCTTGCTTGCAAGGTTCTTACCGTTAGCGTTGTTTGCGATAACGTAGTTTACAGCATGGAGATTCTTCTGAGACTCTGCTGTGATGTTCCATGCAGTGAAGCCGGTCAATGGTTCGCCGAGATAGTTCCTTACGTTTTCGTTCTGGTCTGCTACAGGAGCGTATGCAATATTATACTTCGCGCAAGCGAGAAGACCGTTTACGTATGGTTTGTCGCGACCTTCGAGAATATTGGTGTTGTATACAGCTGTCTGAGTGCCGTCATAAGGAATACCCATAGGAACGACTGTAACCTTCATAGTGTTGTTGTTCCACTTGATCGGGTTGGTTGTTCCAAGAGTTGCGGCAGCCACAGCAGTGTTTACAGTCCATTCCAGGTTGAGGACAACGTCGGGATAGAGACCTGCAGGGTTCTTGAATGTCACGGTTCTCTTGAACACCTTGGTGTTGTCACCTACTTTGATTGTGCCGAGATCAGCAGGATCAGCCGTCCAGGTCATAACCGGAGTAGAAACCTCGGTAGTGTTAACTGAATTAACTGTGAGTACAGTGTTCTCACCTGTTGCAGGATTTGATACTGTTGCAGTTGTATATACACGGTTGAATTCTTCCTTGCTCATACCCTTGCCGCCGTTGAGCTTCTCAAGAACTTCTGTTGCCATGTATTCCCATTTGAATTCATGGGTTGCACCGGCACAAGGAGTTGCATTGTCAGATACAGAGAGCGGGAATGTCACAGGCTGCATGTCTTCAGCAGTGAACTTAACCTTGAAGTAGCCGACCTCGATAACGTTGTTGTTGTTGAGGTCATAGAGAGTGGCGCGGATAATCGGCTCTTTACCGATGATGTTTTCATTTGCCACTGCACCTGAAGCAGCTTGCGGAGTCAGGGTAGTGCCGTTGATCTTTGCAAATACCTGCTGGTTGGTCTTGTCTGTTGCAGAAGGCTCGTAAGCTTTTGTAGCAACCTGATACTTGATGCCGAGACCATATTTCTCCAAGTCAGCAACCGAGAGGTTGGTGTGGGTTGTAGAAAGGAACTTGCAACCCTCAACAAGAGTGCTGAGATCGAAAGTCTTGTTGTAAACGATATTCTTTGCAACAAGCTGGTTTGCAGATGAGCTATAGAGCATAGTAGAGTCGTTCCAGAGGTGACCGTTGTTGTCTTTGCTGACGAGAGCTGCATCTTTCACGAAACGGAGTTCCGGAGTGAAGTAGGTCTCTGAAAGACGTGTGAACTCTGAGTAAACCTCAGCAGATGCCTCACCGTCAAAGAGATGCTTGGCAGCAACGGGAACTTTCAATGAAACAGTGTAGATCTTGTTGTCGGAGAGGTTGAGGGATTGGGTGTTAGCCTTGCCCAGGTTTACAGTAAGAAGACCGTTATCCTCAACCTTTGCATTGCTTACTGTAACAACAACAGGATCTGCGGCACGTGTAGTGGCGATCTTAGTCACGTAAGCCATACCTGCAACGTCGATATCCTCGGTCTTGAGTGTACCGGGGTTCAAACGATATTGTGCGGTTGTAGCGTTGTTGGTGATGATAAATTCTTTCTGTCCTTCAGTCGCTGCAACCCAAGCACCGTTCTTAAATACTTTTTTGGTGTATTTTGCAGACTCGAACTCGATTGTGGGTATGCCCCCTACATAAAGTTCAGGAACGAGAGTCACAGAAGTAAGACGCTGAGCCAGAATGCCGGCGATAGTGTTGACAGCATTTGAAATTTCAGAAGAAATCTTAGCTGAGATTTTTGTAAGCTCACCCTTGATCTCATTGATTGAAGCAGAGTTTGCCTCAGCTTTTGCCTTAACTGCATTGAGCTGAGTTGAGATTGCCTCGACAGAAGCTTTCAAAGCAGGAACTTCAGCCTTGAGGTTTTCAAGAGCTGCAATCTGAACGTTGATTGCTGAAATCTGTTTGTTGGCTTCTTGAATCTGTGTTGAAAGTCCACCGATCATTTCATCAACCTTTGTGAGGTCGATATTGCTGAGTCCGTCTTCGATACCATCGATTCTTCCGGCAAGAGCAGAAAGTTTTTCGGCAGTCTCAGCGTTCATGTTGTTCATTTCAGACTGAAGCTTCTCAACTTCTGCAATGGCTGCGGCAATAGCATCTGCTTTAGCTTCTTCAGCAGCCTTCTTTGCAAGTGCAACCTCTTCGGTAGCTTTGTCAGCCTTGTCTGCGGCAGCCTTGGCGTCGCTGGCGGCAGCTGAAGCAGCATTCTGTGCAGTCTCCAAAGCAGTTTTCAAGCTGCTAAGCTGGCTGCTCAGATCGCCGGTAGTGGTGTTGAGATCTTTAATATCTCCATCGTAGTCTTTGCAACTCACCAAACCCATCGGCATGCTGCCAAGCAACAATGAACACATCGCAAGATTCAATAAACTTCTTTTGTTCATGTTAAAAATGTTAAGAGTTAAATTTATGTTATTTTGTTGTTTTTTACTGACAATCAAGAGGAGTGAGACCCCACATATTGTCGAGGTATAGCGAACTTATATTTCTTATTTTTGATTAAATTTTAGATGTTAAATTTTTAATTGTCTCTTATGAAGAGAGACTTAGATTTTGTAAGTTGCGATGTGTTAGCACTTTATTATGTATATAATTCCAAGGATTGTCAACAGAATAGCCAATAATCACAAAAAATGAAAAAAAGAAAAATTTTTTCTTGATTTATTTCATTATTTCTGAAATATATATTAACTTTGCGAACAATTAAGTCTCTCTTCATAAGAGAGACTTAATTATTTTTATATATAATCTCCTGAAATTCAATTAAATCTTATCCCCATAAATTTACACTATCTTTCAGGCATTTTTACTCGCAAGTGTTAAGTCAATCCATAATTCATAATCTTAATTCAATGCATAATGCATAATTGATAATTAGCCATTAGTGAGTTGGTCATTAGTCATTGGCAGGATTCAATTGCTAATTAATAATTGCTACTTGCTAATTGGTAAAGCATAATGCATATTTTCAGTTAATGCATAATTCAACATTCAAAATTCAACATCCAAAATTCAAAAGGGTGACAACCGGCGTGTCAGCGGAGGAATGCTCCCTGCAGAGAGGGATCTCAGTCGGTCGAGGAGAGTCTCGGCGCGGTCGTGCCACATCTTTGCCGATTCCGGAAGTGTCACAGACAACCAGCCATTTAATACACGACACACTAAGAACTCACGTATCAGTTCCCGCAGGAAAGTCGTTGGTCTTTGGTCTTCGGTCATTGGACAAGATTCCGGTGTACTAACTTCGTCCACATCACACTCTTTTTGAGTTGTGAGAGCCGGATCTTGAGTTGTGAGATCTGAGTTGTGAGTTGTGAGAGTTGAGTCTTGGCTTGTGGAACCCGAATCAAAATTCAGTATTATGCATTGAGCATCATGCATTGAATTAAGATTATGCATTATGCATTTTGAATTATGCATTGAATTAACCACTTCCGCTGCGGCAAGGGCGAGCAGGTTGTTGACCCGTCCGATGTTGGCTTCCTCACAGATATCGAAAGTCTGGTGTAGCCGGTGATGATTGTCTGACGTGAGAGCCACGTCAGCGGCTACGTATGCAATATTTGCTATCTCCCGATGGAGATCTTCAAGTTGGAATGTCATATTTTTTGGTCGCTAAATCAATTAGCAAGTAGCAAGTAGCAATTATTAATTAGCAATTAAATCCTGCTAATGGCTAACTTGCTAATTACTAATGGCTAATTACTAATTGCTAATTACTAATTGCTAATTGCTAATTGCTAATTGCTAATTACTAATTACTAATTACTAATTGCTAATTAATCAAGTGTGTCGGTTCCGGACGCGATATATCGCGTCCCTACATAAGAATGCGTCCCAACCTACTAATTGCTAATTACTAATTACTAATTACTAATTACTAATTGCTAAGGGCTTTCCTCTCCGGGCGCTTGCGGCGGTTGACCGCCTCCGAAATAATCTTGAGGCAAACGTCTGCAAGGGTTGCATACTGGGGAGTGTCGGTTTTACACGTTATGGCAAACCATTCCGCCACCGCAGAACTCACTATATACTGATGAGACGCTGACGCTATCGTGTCAACAGTGGCGTTGTTATAGTTGGATGGCATCTGAAGTGTAAACGAAAGAGTGCCGCCGGAATCAGGAAGCGTGTTGCTCCCACTCACTTGCAGACTTATGAGATATTCGCTGAGTTTGGTTTTCAGACTGTTGAAGGCGGAGTCTATGCTGCGCAGAATCTGGTTTGCGCACTCTTCATCATCGTTAGCCTGCATATTTGCCACCTGTTCATGGTTTGTGCCGTCGTGACGGCTCTTACCTGTGAGGTAAGTTTTATTTTGAATGTCATAGATGATCTCGTTGAGATCAAGATTTATATGTATCGTTTGCATTTTTTATGTCTTTTGTCTTTGGTTGTTGGTCTTTGGTCGTTGGTTTATAGTATATGGTGTATGATTTAAGAATAATCTGAAAACTTACTATTCATAACTAATCACTAATAAACTCATAACTCACAACTCACAACTAATTATCAATTCACCTTCCTTACCGGTCTTCTCCTATGGTAGAGCTTTCGTTCAGCTTCCGTGAGGAGGCGGTCAGCTTCAACTATATACGCCTCCGCTTTCTCCTGCCAGGCAATGCGGAACCAGCGGGCGGCAATGTCTGCTACAAGATAGGAAAATATGTCGGTACGCAATGAAGGCGTCATGCTGTCATCGTAAGAGCCGCTCACCTCCAATTGCAGGGTGAGGGAATCTCCGGCAAAATCGGCACCTGTGACAAACGATTTCAGCCGGTCTACGAGTCCCGAGCAAGCCATCTCCCAATAGCGTGAGAGGAGTTCGTCATCCTCCTTCACCGTAGCGACACGGTCTACCACATCCGCTAAAGCATCGCTATCACTCTTGGCACCCGCGTATGCCGTAACTTTAGCCAATTCTTTAAAAATATCAGCATTTCTAATAGCTAATTCAATATATTTCATACTTTTGCTTGTATATCTTAAAATTTATTACTAATTTTGTTGTCAGTTATCCGTTGTCAGTTGTCACTACAGAAAACGGAAAACGGGAAACGGAAAAACAAAAACTCATGGAGACAGTAAAAGATCGCCTTCTGCGCTATCTTCGTGCCGAGGGCATAAGCAACAGTAAATTCGCCCGTGATATGGGAGTGTCAGTTGCCTATATTGGGGCAATGAGAAAATCTATGCCGGAGACGAAGGTGGCTAAGCTGATGGAGGTTTACCCGGATCTTAACCGCGACTGGCTACTCTATGGCGAAGGGGAAATGCGTCGGCAAACCTCCCGGGAGCAGAATTCCACACAATGGGCTTCAAATGACTATGAAGGGTATGTGGTGCCCTTGCTTCCCGTGGAGGCTTTTGCCGGCACTCTTCAGGAATGGTCGGAAGGCGTGCGCCTTCAAGACTGCCGACGTGTGATGTCGCCCATAAAAGGCGCCGACATTGCCATCGACGTTAACGGCGACAGCATGGAGCCGAACATTCACAACGGTTCGCGCATATTCATCAAGAAAATCAACGACGCGGCGTTCATCCCCTGGGGCAACCCCATTGTCATCGACACTCAAAACGGAGTGCTGGTCAAGGTGATACAACCCTCAAAAGATGGCGACGAGGTTGTCGAGGCGCACAGCTATAACGAGAAGTATCCTCCGATGAAAATCACGAAAAGCAGCATTCTCGGGCTATATCGCGTGCTCGCCACAGTCAATACGTCAAGATTGATTTAATTTTGAATGTTCGTTGAATTATGCTTTATCAATTAGCAAGTAGCAATTATTAATTAGCAATTGAATCCTGCCAATGACTAATGACTAACTCACTAATGGCTAATTATCAATTATGCTTTATGCATTGAACGAAGATTATGCATTATGAATTGAGCATTGCGAAAAGGGATTTCAATCTCGTCTGCCCCATTTATTTTGGGGACAGGAAGATACCATCCGCTTGCAAGCGTGGCGCCACTCCCGGATGAATAGAGACGGAGTGCCCTCTTGCCGTCTCCCGAAAGAGTCTCAAATGCAAGGGGCCGCGACGGCGTTCCACGCAGTCCGTGCCAACGGCTTCCCTGAAGCCGGAGAAGCCAATGGTCGGAAGGATGTATCTCTGTCACCTCCCTTTCCCAGTCAGACATGCGGATGCTGTGAAGCATCAGAAAATCATCCGGCAGAGGGAGCAGCACACTGCCGTTGTCCGAGATTGTCAATCCGTCGTCGGGGAGCAGACGCCATCCCGTGAGCGACTCTTTCGGCGTAGACAGAATGATTTGCGCCACACACTCTTCAAGATTGGCACGGATCCTCTCTGTAAGAGAGGGATATGGAGATTCGATAGACGTAGGTATTTCGTCGGGGTCAACTCCAAGGTGGAGCGCGACAGCCCTGATTATTTCGGTCACTTTCATTTTTCGATTCGATAGATTGCAATTTTTCCAGATTTAAATTCTTTAGATTTCTCGATAAGAAGTTGAATGGCGGGATTTCCGGTGGTGAATGTCGCCGGACGGACCACTGTGGGTCCCATGCTGCCTCCCGAGAATTTGATTCTCACTTTCACATCCCCTGCAGAGAGGGTGTGTTGCCATTCGAGCAGCCCGTATACGCAGTATGTTTTTCTCATTTTGTTTTGGCTTTTGGTCTTTGGTCGCTGGTCTTTGGTCTTTGGTCGCTGGTCTTCGGTTGTTGGTTAGATTCATACGTAGCTTCAAATAGCTCTTAAACCATATCCCATAAACTATAAACCCTCGACCAACGACCCTCGACCAACGACCTTAAACTTACACTACAATCTCTTCGTTGATAAGCTGATGCCATTCTATGCCGTCACTTCCCTCAGTTGCTTTCCACATCTGCCCTTCACGTGCAGAAATTGAAATTCCGGAGCAATCTTTCGTGAGAAGATACACCGCACCGTTCTTTACATCTTTAGGCGCCTCCTCTGATTCCCAAAGGATTATGTTGGTGGCGCCTTCGGTCGGTTCGTCGCTTTCGCCGTCGATCCATACGTGGCACGTACCCTTCAGCGCCAGCGCATCCCAGATAAGAATCCCGTTGCGGGTCGCCTCTTCACCCTCCACACGGTCTTCAAAAGAGTGTTCGGCGGAATAGACGTAATGCACAAGCCGGTTCTCCCCTATCAAACCTCCGGAATTGCTCCACCCAAGTCGGTCGAGCGTGGGTTCGCGCTTGATCTGGATGTCGCCGAATACGGTGTGCAGATTGGTGACGGTCCATCCCACCTTGTTGGTCTTGGTGGTGATAAGTATTTCCGGATGATCCTTGTAGTCGATTTTCTGGATTGACTCCAGGAGATTCTTACCGGCAAGAAGGATCGCGCTCTTAGGCACGTCTTCACCGGTGAAAAACATCTTTGCCATGGCTATGATGTTGTCTACGGTCCACTTCCCCGGTTTTTGCAAAACTCGCTTGAACTGCCATCTCAAGCCCTCTGTCGTGTAGATAGTCTGCAACCCCATCTTCGGCACGGCGACCTTGAATTTTCCTGCGCGTCCCGCCCACAATGTCCGGTTGCCCCTCACTTTGAAGTTGGCTATAGCCTGCTCTGCGATCACGGCTTTCGAGAACGGCATCCTCTTTTTCTGACTCTCGAAATAGTCGCTCACCACCTGGTTCATGCCCCTTTTCTGGAGATATATGCGCGTGGGTTGCGGGAGAATCATTTCCGGCTCCACCTCTTTCTGGGTCTCATAGAGAGAG
The DNA here is from genome assembly GCA_947073495.1 of uncultured Porphyromonadaceae bacterium. Lineage (GTDB taxonomy): Bacteria > Bacteroidota > Bacteroidia > Bacteroidales > Muribaculaceae > Lepagella. Next base: position 25,344 of record CAMTMX010000012.1, on the reverse strand, counting down.
TTGGCAAGGATCACGAGGGGTGTGCCGGCGGGGATGTCGGGCACAATGCTTGTCTCGTCGTCGGGATTAGTCTTCTTTCCGTTGACTGCCCTGACGTATGGCATGGCTCCCTGCCCCTCCGATCCTGACACAATCAGCATCAGGTCTTTACCGGGAGTCTCTTTCTTCCCTGTAGGGTCGTAGCCGTTTACCCCCTTCACGAGAAGGGTGGTGTAAGGGTTGAGAAGCGGGATGTCATAGTCTTCCACCTGCAGCGCGGCGAACGAACGGTTCAGACTGGTGGTGAGTCCGTTGGTATATATGATTGACCTGGATTCGTCTATCATATAATGATCCACCTCCGGACTGTTGACGTTCACCCTCTTGGCTTTCAGCATGAGGTTCATCAGAGGGGTGTCTTCACTGTTGAAGCGAAATAGTTCGTCGTCGACCGCCGCACCGATCAGATTGCCGCCGTCTATGCCACCTGTAGCGGCAGCCGCCGCACTTACTGTAACCGGCTGCCCCGGCATCTGTGTGTTTGCGCCGGATGTCCCGGGCACTGTTGTAGGGTTACCTGTTACTATGTCGATAACCTCTCCTGTAGTTTGTGTAGATGTTGTCATTTTATTCAATTAGCAATTTAGATTCAATTCGTATTCTATGTTCAATTAGTAATTAGCAATTAGCAATTTAGATTCAATTAGCATTCTATGTTCAATTAGTAATTAGTAATTAGTAATTTATTATCAATCAGCAAATAACTCGTTCATTATTACTAATTGCCAATTAATAATTACTAATTGATCTCAGGCTTCGCTTGCTATCCTGAAGATGCTGGCTCCGGAAGAGTCGGGCGTCGTGTTTCCTTTCAGGTTGGGCACGTCTTCTGTGACTGCCGGAAATTCCTCGATCTCTATCCGCGCGTTTCTTCCGGCTATCACCCCCTGTCGGTAAGCCTCCTCTTTATCGAGTTGATACCGGAGCGCAGACTTCTCTCTCTCTCGTTCATAGTTGAAAATTTTAAGCAACGATTCAAGTATCGTTCCACTGACTTTCCCTTTCAGGGCACCGACAGCCATCTCTGCAAGCAGGGAAAGCAATGCACGGACCATGGAGGCGGCAAGATCATTCTCCTCGGCAAACTTCCTGATTTCGCGAAGCGATTCCACGATGTTGCGCTTCAAGGCGTAAGGGCATGACTCTTGTTGGTCATCGGTCGTTGGTTGGTGGTCGTTGGACTTTGGTTGGTGGTCTTCGGTTGTTGATTCGCCGGTCGCTTTGTTGATAAGCGTTGTTATCACTTCCGGAGACGGTTCGTGCGGTAGACGATCCATCCCGGGGGCTTTCAAATGGAGAATCTCCTTCACCCATGCAAGAATACCTTTAGTTGATGGAATTTTTTCGTTTTCTTTTTCTTGTTGTGCCATAAGCTTTTCTTTAAGATAGTTTAAAATTCACATTGCAAAATTATAATTAATTTAAGCATTGCTATTCTTATTTTAAAATTTTTGTTTAACTTTGCAACCAGAGAACCATGGTTTGAGACCAGGAACCAGAGAAACTTTTTTCAATGCATAATTCATAATTGACAATTAGTCATTAGTGGGTTAGTCAATTAGGCATTAGTGAGTTAGTCATTAGCAGGATTCAATTGCTAATTAATAATTGCTACTTGCTAATTGATAATGCATAATTCAACATTCAAAATTCAACATTCAAAATTCTAAACAGCAACGCTATGCGAAAGAAAAACTCTACTTTAGAATTCGGACGGGAGAGAAATGAGTTTCTTCTCCGGTCGTTCAGGGAGTCGATTGCGGCCCAATCGAAAATCTCTCTTGACAATGCCTTCCGTCAGGCAGCAGAAAAACCCGCACCCAGGTTTTGGGTCAGCGAAGTGAGGGCTTCCAATGTGATCGGCAAAATGCTTGCCGGGGATGACCCCACAGTGGATATGGTGCCTGAGAAGCGGGAAATGTATCGTGAAATGTTTGCCCGATTCATGGTTCTACGCAAAGAAAATCCCGACGCCTCGATTGCACAACTATGTTTTCAGGTGGTCAACGACGAAGCTCCGCGCAGCTACATGTCGTGGCATCGCGCACGCGTGCTAATATATGAGGAGATCAGTCGTCAGAGAAATGAAAGGAGGGGAAATGGACAGAAAGGTTTCTGAATTGCTTACGGAAAACACCAGGCGCAACGAGACAATCCACCGTCCTTACGACCCTATAGCCGGTGACCCTGACGACCCCGGAAGGGTATGGTTTCCAGTGAAAGGGATGGAATGCCACATCCCCAAGACTATGGAGCGGGAGCTATTTGTGCGCGAACTCATGCATTTTGACAGCCTGGAAAACTATCTCGCCGAGATGAAAGGGAGAGTCTCTTCGGAACTGCGCGACGCCACTCTCCGGAAATGGACCCTTCTCCGCTGCCGCCACGACTTCCCTTTCTGGGCGGCGACTTTCGCCTATATCAAGAAGAAGGGCGGCGGCGACGATGTGCTTTTTGTGCTCAACCGTCCTCAGCGGAAGCTTGTCGACGCGCTCGAAAAGATGCGGCGCAATGGGGATCCGATCCGGCTTATATTGCTGAAAGCGAGGCAATGGGGAGGAAGCACATGCGTGCAGCTTTACATGGCTTGGCTGCAATTGGTGCATGAAAAAGGTCTTAATTCACTGATAATAGCGCATCAACGTGCCGCCACAGACGAGATCAAGGACATGTTTGACCGCATGCTCAACAATTACCCTGTCGAGGAATTTGATGATCCTGAAAGCGGAAACGACGCCGACAACTCCTCCGGTGGGAAAAAGACGGAGAGAGTGGGAGGCGCCGGGGCTGCGTTCAGGGTGATCGGACGTAACTGCAAGATCAAGGTGGGCACTGCCGAAACTCCAAACTCCAGCCGTGGCGGCGATTACAATCTTGTGCATTGTTCGGAGGTGGGACTTTGGAAATCAACGAATAAGAAAACCCCTGAAGATATTGTCAGGGCTTCAACTTCGGGAGTGCTGCTTAAACCGATGACCATGATTGTATATGAATCTACGGCAAACGGCACAGGCAATTTTTTCCATAAGGAATATGAGGCTGCCGCAAAGGGGGAAAGCCAGTTCTCACCACTGTTTGTGGCGTGGTATGAGATTGAACAATATTCTTTCCCATTTAAGGATGATGCGGCACGCGAGGAATTCGCCGCCTCGCTCTATGAGGGACGGGAGGCACAACAGGTCACGAGCGACCGCCGTCAACCGGGTGCCTATCTGTGGTGGCTCTGGGAGAGGGGTGCGACCCTTGAGGCGATCCATTGGTATGTCTGCGAACGTGCGAAGTATTCCGACCACGGACTCATGGCGGCGGAATATCCTTCAGACGATGTAGAGGCTTTCGTACATTCCGGGGCACGCGTGTTCGACCGATACAAGGTGGAGGAACTGCGCAAGGAGTGCTGTGAACCGGCGATGCGCGGAGAGATTGACGGCGACGCCGCTTCGGGAGAGGATTCCCTTGAGAATGTGAGGTTCTCTCCTGATGCCAACGGTGCGCTTGCCATTTGGAAAGACCGGGAAATCAAGAGATGGGAGAAAATTTCCGACCGTTATCTTGCCGTGGTCGACATCGGAGGCAGGTCGCAGTCGTCAGACTGGTCGGTTGTTGCCGTGTTTGACCGTCTGCCGATGATCTCGGGGGGCAAACCCGAGATTGTGGCGCAATGGCGCGGGCATGTGGATTTCGACCTTCTTGCCTGGAACGCCGCACGCATTGCCAAATATTATGACAATGCCTTGCTTGTGGTGGAGAGCAACACCCTTGAGACACACGACCCCTTCCGGAGCGGGGAGAGCGAACAATCGTCGTTCCTCCTCAACAGGTTGAAGGGCGCTTATCCCCGGCTGTATGCTCGCAAACGGAGCGAGACCGACATACGGGAAGGGGTGCCGATGAAATATGGGTTCCATACCAACACGGCTACGAAACCGATGATTATCTCCATGCTTGTGCAGGCGATAAGGGAGGGGTTGTATGTGGAGCGTGACGAGAAATGTCTTTCTGAATACCTTGCCTACGAACAGAGGCAGAACGGAAGCTACGGGGCGTTGCCGGGCAACCATGACGACCTGCTGATGACACGCGCCATCGGATTGCACATATGCCTGCGGGAGATGCCGATGCCTGCCTATGTCTCGCCCGACAACAGCTATACCTATCGCCCACGCCCCGTCTCCGCCGCCGTCTTCTAACCCAACCTAAAAACATAAACCAACAGAAGAACACAAGAACATAAGTAAAAACAACAGAAGAACACAAGAACATAAGTAAAAACAACAGAAGGACAAAAGAACATAAGTAAAACAACAGAAGGACAAAAGAACATAAGTAAAAACAACAGAAGGACAAAAGAACATAAGTAAAACAACAGAAGGACATAAAATTAAAATCATGTCCTTTTGTCCTTCTGTTTATATCTGTCCTTCTGTCCTTCTGTTTATATCTGTCCTTCTGTCCTTCTGTTTATATCTGTCCTTTTGTCCTTCTGTTTATATCTGTCCTTCTGTTTATATCTGTCCTCTTGTCTATATCCCGGCTGTCTCAACTGCTAATTGCCAACAGTTTGACGTTGGCTTCGGAGATGAAGGAGGCGAAGGTGTCGAGAAGGTCGGTGAGCGACGTGAGTGCGTTCTGCGTCTGCTGGTTGTAGAGCGTTCCACTGATCGAATTGTTGCTCAGGTTGCCTTGTAGCGTTCCGGTGACGCCGGAGATGTCTTCAAGCATCTTAAGCTGGATATCGAGAAGTTCACTGATGCCGATATTGGTGGCGTTGCCGCTTACCTGCCTCGGATCCGGCACTCCCGGTTGATGTTTATAGACAATCACACCGTTAAACCGGCTCCACTGGTCAGCCACATCGGGTATGTTGTCTTTGACAACCGCTCCTTCAGGCAACAGCAGCACGCCCTTTGCCGAAGCGCGCATGATCCAGTCGTACATCGTTATAAGACGGTTGGTATATCTTTGCTGGTCAATAATATCTGCAACAAAACTATGAATCTCGCCATCCAGGAACGGATAACATTTAAAAACGTATGGATGGCTTTTATGGGGGTAAGGGGAATAACCCTCGCTGAGTATTTCCCCTTCCGGGTTTATGAAATAATAGCGCCATGCATCGTCAAGTATCCATTTGGATGGCATCGAATGCAGGCGGTGTTCGCATCGCCACACCTCCTCATCCATTTTCATCAGCACACCGCGCACCCGATCGTACACGAGACGGCGCCCCACACGTTCATGCCGCCAGAGCTCCACAATCCTGACCTTATATCCCTTGCCATAGAGCGACAATGCGGATTCATATTCCTTGCGCGTGCGGACAAAAGAGTCGCAATAATCCGCGAAACCGGTTTCGTGGATCTGTCCGACAATATTAAGGTCGCCTCCCCGGATGTCGCGGGAAGAGACGTCGAAGAAAAAGCTGTCGGGCGACACATAGTCGCTGTGCGGTATGACTTTGCCGGCATTGCGGGTGTTGTAGACGCGGTGTATCGCCATCCCGGATATAAGAAACTCCTCCATCGTGCGCGAATAGAGTTCATAGAGGGAGTTGGCGGCGGCTATCGTCTTAAGGGAATCGTCCCAGGTCTCCATTTTCTCTGCGAGCTGACGCCGGAATACTCCCAACACATTGCGTACTATCCTGCGGATAAGATTGTTCTTCAACGGTATGTTACCTTCCGAGACTATGTAGTCATATTCCGTCATGCGGCAACCGTTGACGGTGATCATGTCTCCCCATTGTTTGCCGAAGGTGTAATTTTTATTGCGGATGCGTTCGGTGCGGAACGTGGAGCGCGCGTTCCAGTGGTCGAGGGCTTCGCGGAGAAGAACGGATCCGCGGTAGTTGCGGTTATTCAAAGAGTCTGTCCTGTCCATAGTTTTTTACCGCAAAACTACCGCTTACACCTGATTCTTTATTCATATCCTGAAAGTGGCGTTGCCAACCGGGGAATATCATTGGTTGAAACGGCAAAGCCTTGGACGGTTTCTGATTCGCTCAGATAAAATTCCGCCTCAATCTTATAGAAACGATAAAAGGGCGTCCACATACCGGCAATCGCAGACCCGGTCTTACCCGCTATCTTTTTCCAAATGCGGAGATCTCCACTCCCATAAAGAGCCATGCGGCATCTACCGGGATCAAAATCCCCTCTCAACCTGACAGACATGACCCTCTTCCAACCCTCGGCATCCCCCAACTTGACCGGTCTTGTTGTCAATCTGCACATTTTATTCACATCGACCGCACTGAAAGCCACATCCGTCTTCGATATCGAGGGGGCGACACCCGATGCATTTGACTTACTTTTGACCGTGCTACCGTCTATCGTCATAACCTCTCCATCTGCAGTGAGAAACTCCACACTCCTCCCCTTGACAACATACGCCCCCGCATCCCGCAACACATAACTGCATATCAATCCTGCATCACGCAGTGTGCCGTCGTCCATCTCTTTCAATAGAAACACGCCATCTGTAGTGAACGCATAGACCGTAGGTGATGTGGTGGCAACGAGTCCCGAGGAGCGGAAGGCACGACACACCGCTATCACATTCCCCACATCAAGACGCATCAACAAATTATCAGGGAACAGCATCCTGCTCCCTTTGGCACTTCTCCAGACGGCATCGGGCAACCTGACCGTACGAGCTTCCAGGGAGGGTGTTTCCGGAACGATCGTCACTGCCGTCACATCCGCATTCATCCCTCCCCAATAATAGGAGCCATAAAAAACGGGATGACGCCTCAACGGGACCTCCCTCACCTCATTCCCGACGGTATAACGGTAAGACTCAGCGTACGGGTCAGGATGGAAAACCCACCGGGGATTATATCCATCATCCGATGTGTGTGCCGCCGACCTGGAAAGCGGCAACGGCAGAGGAGAGACAACCGTCATGCCCCATACTGTCATTCTTCCGGATATCATACCGCCCCCGGCTGCTGTCACGTCGGAGAGATGCATGAAATCAGGGCGATAAGGTTCATAAGCCGACATCATATCCAACCCTCCGCAATTAAAATCCACATCAACGAATTCTTCTGTCGAAGTCAATCCGGCTAACGCCAACTCGCTTACCAAATGGAACTCTACCGTTGCAAGCATCGTTTTCAATATCTCCGCTTCCGAAGAGGATTCCGGTTGCCAACCCTGCACTATGCCCCCGGTTGCAACACGTTTTTCAGCCGAACTCCCGTCAGCGTCTGAGCAATGAGTGAAATTAAGACATTCCCCACGATGAAATCCGGCGGCTACACATTTCCGGGAATACATCGGGATCGCTTCGCTCACAAGGATATCCACAACAGACACATCCGCACTGCGTTTCAATTCTTCCGGAATCCTTACTCTCCATTGCAGACGGCATACAGCCGCCAGAATGTCCATTTTCATTGTCTCCACATCAAAATTATCTGTGCCGGACACCACCGGCGCCCCGGAATTTGGAATCATAAGCACCGGTGGAGACGGCATGACTCTCGAGCCGTCTTTCAACCGTAGTGCAGACATTACAAAAAACGGTTCGAAGAACAAGTCCTGATTTTTCACTTCTTTCTCAAACCGGGAAAGCAGCTGCATGGCGTTCTTCCCCCATCCTGATTCAGTTGCCTCATCCTTCTCCACAATCTGAGAAGGGAACATATCGGGATGAATATTCCATCCATCCAGCACCTCCCTTTTGAGCGAGAACTCCACCTCCGGAGCCGGGGGAAGTGAGAAAGAGACCGGTTCAGGGACAACTGAACCAAAAGAACCGGTATCGGACGCAGTCTGACTATACTCTTCCACATGCAAATTTTCAGTCATAGCCACCTCCCCGTCGGGACAGGCATAGTCACTTTTGCCAGACCGTAGGCGAAAAGGGATCGAGAATGTTTTCATATTTAGTTTTGAGTTTTGAGTTGGGAGATTTGAGTTGTGGGTTGTGAGATTTGAGTTGTGGGTTTTGAGTTGTGGGTTGGGAGTTGGGAGATTTGATTTCGGTGCAAAAATAAAGGCGATCCCCGAAAGGACCGCCTTATTCTGATATTTAGTTGGGAGTTGTGTGTCTTGAGTTGTCAGTTGGGAGTTGTGGGTTGTCAGTTGGGAGATTAGTCCTGATTAATCTTGATTTATCCTGATTAATCTCAAATCTCACAACTCAAATCTCAAATCTCAAATCTCAAATCTCAAATCTCAAATCTCAAATCTCAAAACTGAAACCCTCACTCCGCTATAAGCAGGAAATAGTTTTTCTTGCCGCGCTGGGCAAGAAGATATTTGCCATTGAGAAGTTCGTCAGCTGTGATTACTGCATTCTGGTCTGTGACTTTCTTCTTGTTGAGACTTGCACCACCCTGCTGCACCATCTTGCGGGCCTCCCCTTTCGATGCGAATACACCTGTCTTGGTGGCAAGAAGATCGAGAACCGGTATACCTGCCTCAAGTTCAGCCTTGGAGAATGTGAAAGTCGGCACTCCTTCAAACACCTCGAGGAGAGTCTTCTCGTCGAGATGACGGAGAGCCTCGTCTGCCTTATTGCTGAAAAGAATCTGGCTCGCCTCCACAGCCGCGTTATAGTCTTCCTCACTATGAACCATGACAGTCACCTCTTTTGCAAGACGTTTCTGCATCGGACGCTGACCGGGATCCTGCTGATGCTCGGCAACGAGAGCCTCTATCTCCTCCTTGGTGAGGGAGGTGAATATCTTCAGATATTTCTCGGCATCGGCGTCGCTGACGTTGAGCCAGAACTGATAGAACTTATAGGGGGAAGTATAGCGGGGATCAAGCCACACGTTGCCGCTTTCGGTCTTGCCGAACTTGCCGCCGTCCGCCTTCGTAATGAGAGGGCATGTGAGAGCGTATGCCTCACCTCCGAGCTTGCGACGGATGAGTTCTGTGCCTGTAGTGATGTTGCCCCACTGGTCTGAACCGCCAAGCTGCAGACGGCAGTTCTTATCCTTATAGAGTGTAAGGAAATCGAAACCCTGGAGCAGCTGATACGTAAACTCAGTGAAACTTAGACCGTCGCGAGCCTCTCCGTTAAGACGTTTCTGCACGCTTTCTTTAGCCATCATATAGTTTACGGTGATATGCTTGCCGATCTCGCGTGCGAAATCGAGGAAAGTAACGTCTTTGGTCCAGTCATAATTGTTGACCATCTCAGCCTTGTTGGGGGCATCGCTTTCAAAGTCAAGGAACTTTGAGAGCTGCTTTTTTATAGCCTCCTGGTTGTGGCGGAGGGTTGTCTCGTCAAGGAGATTGCGCTCCGCACTCTTTCCGGAAGGGTCGCCGATCATTCCTGTGGCGCCACCGACAAGAGCAAGCGGTTTGTGTCCGCAACGCTGGAAATGACGAAGCATCATCACTCCGCAGAGGTGACCGATATGGAGACTGTCGGCGGTAGGATCAATACCGAGGTAAGCGGTTGTCATACCCTTCTTCAGTTGTTCTTCTGTTCCCGGCATCACGGTATGAATCATACCGCGCCAGGTAAGTTCTTCTATAAAATCCACTTCTTTTAATTAGTAATTAGTAATTAGTAATTAGCAATTGCACCAATTCCATTAATTGGTAATTAGCAATTTACAATTGTAATACTAATTATTTGTTATATAATTTTTTTGTTATCGATTGGAGTAACTTAAGCAATTCTCTACAATCTTTCAACATACTCTCAGATTGGGTTTTAGATAAATATCCCGTCTCTTCGAGTACTTCAATCCAATATTCACTTTCTCCAGCCTCTTTTTGGGCAATACTTAACTTAGCTGCAAAATCTGACCTGCTTTGGGCAAACTGACTTTCCTTAATATTTGCCCCAATGCTTGTTCCACTCCTAAGTAATTGTTTTGACAATACATACTCATTTTTCTCATTACACATAAATTTGTATAAACGAACGCATCTTATTGCAAAACTCTTACTTTTAATAAGTAAAATATTACCCTCCCTCATAATTATCAATTACTAATTACTAATTACTAATTAATAATTAATAATTGAATAATGGAGGACGGTCTCGCCCACAGCCTTGAGGGTGGCGGGGTCGATGTTGTCCATATTGTCAGTGACGGTGTGCCAGTGAGGATTGAACCCTATTTCCTGCTCTGGATGATACTCTATGATGTCTACCGTAGGGATCCCCTTAGCGATAAGCTGAACGTGGTCATCTGTCACGGCACCACCGAATTTATTCTGAAATATATCACCATATCCCCTTGAGGCTGCTATACCCCATAACGATTGGGCAAGACGTGGAGCCGCCTGTTCGGAAAAATATTCCCTGCAGAACACGGCGCCTTTTCCGCCCACCATATCAAGAAGGATAGCCTCGTCAGGAAGGTAGCCCTCTATCGGTGGGTTCTCTACAAAATATCTTGCACCCATTGCCCAGGAATCCTCACTTCCTTCAGTCCCCCAGTCTTCGGCATCGACAAATAGGATGTCAACACCTTTTTCAGGGGCTTTCTTATTCAACTGTCGGGCGATCTCAAGAAGAACCCCCACTCCGCTTGCGCCATCGTTGGCTCCGTCAACCGGAGTCTTATGGTTGGCGGGGTCAGGATCCTGGTCAGCCCATGGACGACAATCCCAATGAGCGAGAAGAAGCAGCCTGTCGTTGGCGTCAGGATTATATCTTCCAAGAATATTCTTAGCCTTTAGCATGGTGCCGTCGAACGCCTTTAGTTCTGCATTCTGTTCCGTCACCTCCGCTCCATGACGACGAAGCTCCGAAGCAAGCCATTCGCCACAGAGCCGGTGTGCTTCAGTGTTTGGCACACGCGGTCCGAAAGCCACCTGCCTCGCCACGTATGAATACGCACTGTCGGCATCGAAGTTGACAACAACCTCCGACACACTCTCTTCTGCCGCCACAGCCTCGGCTTTCTTACCGCCACACCCCGCAAGCGCGAGGGCGGCAATCAAAAATAACGCTGATCTTTGCATGTTGCAAAATTACTGATTTCCGCTCAGATATGCAACATTATTTTTAACAGCCATTTAGAGTATGTTTACTTTTAACATTAAGAAGTCTTTTTGGTCTGCTTTAAGCATTTATTCAGTCGTCATGAATATCCATAACTCCTTAACTCAGTCTCAAAACGGCCACAAAAACTCTTTCTAAATCTTAACTTATGCCAATTGTAAACGTATCCTCAGACTCTTTCCCACAAAAATTATTAAATTAATGTCATCAGATTATTATACTCCGGAATTATCATACACCATTCCGGCTTTTTTTCTGTTCTTTCTAAGCTCCTTGATGAGACGTATTTTCTCAAGAGCCACCTCGTCAGGGAGATCGCCGAAGTCGCCACCCACAATGTTGTGGCGCACTTTTTCCTCATAGAGCTTTGCCAGACGATAGAATTCACATACAGAAGCGTTTGTAGCAAGAATCAGTCCGGCGGTGCCACATCTGAATGCCGCTTTCCCAAGATAGACATTGAAAAAGCGGATAAAAGGATAATATAGCAGAGATAAAGACGTGATCTTACGCGGATTCATTTTGTACGCCTCAAGAGTGGTATAGCGGTTGGAACGCTCTATCATCCCCTCGACTGTGGGCGGAATGTGCACAAGGGCAAGATTGTGTCTGTTTGAAGGGATCTTGTAGACTTCTCCTTCGACGACCGGACGCGCATGGAATTCCGGCGACCAATCAACATAATCTCGCGCGAAGAACCGCATGCGGTAGTCAGGATACGCAGAACGGTGGAAACGGTCGAGGATGAAGTTCATCCGGGGGATGTAGACTCCTTTGACATTTCCCGGCTTACGGATAAATTTATATAGGAACTGCCGAAGATCCTGACTCACAAGTTCATCGGCGTCTACTACAAGCACCCACTCGTTTGAAGCACGCCTGATAGCGAAATTGCGTGCCGGTCCGCAATGCTTGTGTTGTTCCTTGGGGAAAGATATCACTTTCGCGCCGAAACTTCGCGCAATGTCGACAGTGTTGTCGGTTGATTCCATATCGCAGACCACGATTTCATCAAACCCTTTCAAACATGACAAAACCTTTTGGAGGGATTTGGCGGCATTATAGGTGTTGAGAACTACTGATATAGCCATTATTTTAATTGTTAGGGAAAATGCAAGCGACACTCTCCCTCGGTAGAAGATAGATATTCAATAATTGTAACTCTCTTTAATTAAAAGACACTGCTAAATTAAAGGGCACTACAAATTAATTTCACTAATTTAACATTTAATTTTTGATTATAAAATAAAATTTCCTTTTCTTTGAAAAATTTCTATCCTGGGAAAGCCTTAACGACTTTATGATACCTGACATTTTATTTATAAAAAACTCTTTCTCTCATTTTAATTCTCTTATTTTCAAAGAAGAACTCCCGGAACCACGTTTCGCGCTCACTAAGGCACACACATTCAGAGGCAAGCTGTGCTATCGTGTGTCGCATTCTTTCTCCGTTAAGAAATATGACGATTTCGAAATACGCATCAGCACAGGTTTCGACCTCCCGAAATCTGAATGGGAAGACGTAGTGATTCACGAAATGATACATCTCTTTATCGTGGTGAAAAAGATAAAGGATTCATCATCCCACGGACCTGCATTCAGAAGAATAATGACCCTTATCAACCGGAGCCACGGCAGAAATATTGTAGTGTCGGCAAGATCTACCGAAGAACAGCTCGATGCCGACAAAAGAATACGGGGGCATTATCTGTGTCTTGCAAAATTTAATGACGGACGCCTCGGTGTGGCGCCCGTCACTAAAACCCGTATCTTTTCCCTTTGGGACGATTTTCAGAAATTTCCTAACGTTGTTTCCATCAGATGGATCGGTTCTACCGACCCATGGTTCAACCGCTTCCCAAGGGTGATGAAAGCGAAGCTATATATCGCAAAAAGCGAGGATGTGGTCTCCCACCTCAAAGGGGCTGTAGCGCTTGAACGGTCGGGGAATACGATCCGCACCGTCAACCGACGCTGCTACCCGGACGAACTTCTCCCGTAGGACCGACAACCACCAGGCGCCCGTCGGCATCCTGAGCACTGAGGATCATACCCTGCGACTCAACACCCTTGAGTTTCCTGGGAGCAAAGTTGGCGATAAAGCAAACCTCCTTGCCCACGAGATCTTCAGGCTGATAATATTTGGCGATGCCGCTCACGATCGTGCGTCCGCCCATGCCGTCGTCAATCTTGAATTTGAGAAGTTTGTCTGCCTTGGGAACTTTCTCGCATTCGAGAACCTTGCCCACCCGGATATCCATCTTCTCGAATGTGGGGAAATCCACCTCAGCCTTCACCTCTTCGGGTTTCCATTGCTCAAGAAGATTTTTTTGCTTGGCATCGTTGAGTTTCTTCACCTGAGCCTCCACAACACTGTCTTCAATCTTTTCAAACAGGAGTTCCGGCTTGCCTATCTCTACGCCGTCGGAAATAAGATCGAATCTGCCCGCCATATCCCAATTGAGATCTTTCATGCGGAGCTGTTCCGCAAGTTTTGCAGACATAAACGGAGTGAACGGCTCGAAAACGACAGCAAGGTTGCCACAGATCTGCAGCGCCACGTTGAGGATAGTGGCGGTGCGCGCCGGATCAGTCTTGATAAGTTTCCAGGGCTCTGAATCGGCGAGATATTTATTGCCGATACGCGCCACGTTCATGGCGTCTTTCAACGCCTCGCGGAATTTAAAGTGGTCAAGATTGTCTGACAAAGCTGCGATAGAAGCCCTTACCTCTTCCACGACAGCATTGTCGGCAGCGGTGAATTCTCCTGACGCAGGCACCATCCCTCCGTAATATTTATGCACAAGCACAGTGGCACGGTTCACAAAGTTGCCGAGGATGGCGACAAGCTCATTGTTATTGCGTGCCTGGAAATCTTTCCAGGTGAAATTGTTGTCTTTTGCTTCGGGAGCGTTGGCGGTCAGCACATAGCGGAGCACGTCTTGCTTGCCGGGAAGTTCTCGTAGATATTCATGAAGCCACACCGCCCAATTGCGGGATGTGGATATCTTGTCATCTTCGAGGTTAAGGAATTCGTTTGCAGGCACATTGTCAGGAAGATTATATCCGCCGTGAGCCATAAGCATTGCCGGAAAGACGATGCAATGGAACACGATGTTGTCCTTGCCGATGAAATGGAGCATACGTGTCTCGGGATCTTTCCACCATTTCTCCCAGTTCTGAGGATCGGCGTCGATAGTGTTGGAGATATAGCCTATCGGGGCGTCAAACCAGACATAAAGCACCTTCCCCTCGGCACCCTCCACCGGCACGGGGATACCCCATTTCAGGTCGCGGCTCACGGCACGCGGCTGCAGACCCATGTCGAGCCATGACTTGCACTGCCCGTAGACGTTGGGGCGCCATTCCTGATGGTCTTCCAGAATCCATTTGCGGAGTGTCGGCTCCCACTTGTCGAGGGGTAGATACCAGTGGGAAGTCTCTTTCATCACCGGCACACTTCCGGAAAGCGTAGACTTCGGATTGATAAGGTCTGTGGCATTGAGGGATGTGCCGCACGCCTCGCACTGGTCGCCGTATGCACCGTCCTTACCGCAGTGAGGGCACGTGCCGGTCACATAGCGGTCGGCAAGGAATTCTCCCGCCTCTTCGTCATAGAGCTGCATCGACGTCTTCTCCACAAACTCTCCCTTATCGTAGAGAGTGCGGAAGAAATCGGATGCTGTCTTGCGATGGGTGTCGGAAGTGGTCCTTCCGTAGACATCAAACGATATGCCGAGTTCTGCAAAAGAGTCTTTTATAATATTATGGTAACGGTCAACGATATCCTGAGGGGTGACACCCTCCTTCTTTGCCTTTATAGTGATCGGCACACCATGCTCGTCGCTACCTCCCACAAACATGACCTCATCACCTTTTAGACGTAGATAACGGGCATAAATGTCGGCTGGCACATACACACCGGCGAGATGACCGATGTGCACCGGGCCATTGGCGTAAGGGAGCGCCGATGTGATCAGTGTGCGTTTAAATTTCTTCTCCATATTGAATTATGTTGTTTTATAGCGCAAAATTACACAATCTCCCCAATATTCGCAAAAGCTACCACAATCTTATTTTACCAAATTTAATCATATTCACAATAAAATCATTATCTTTGCCATATTAAACGAACTCTTACCGAAATTACCATGATTCGAAAAATTTCCGGACTCTTTATCGTAGCTTCCGCAATTTGCGCAAGCTGTGCATCAAATTCAGATGCGACAAATCCTGCCGTGACTTGGGAAATCCTGTCACCTCAGGACGGCAACGAAAGTAAAACAATCTGCCGCTTAACCGTGACGGGGCTTGATTCAATCTCAAGACTTTGTTTCAACCAGCTTCCCCGTGAAAAAAGAGTTGTCTCTCAGGGTGACTCTATTGTGGAAATCTGTGCAGGCTACTATTATCTCTCCGCTCCGGAATTCGGCACACCGGCTGAAAATGCCGTCATAGAAATAGAATATGACGAGCCGATACGCACCGATGCCTTCCTCCCTGAATCTTTCCATGCCGTAACCCCGGGCGGAAGAATAATCCCTGTGGAAGCCACCCTCAAACCCCTCCTCGACGCATCTGTAGAAAACAAGGAATGGACAAACTGGATCACTGCAGCCGACTCTATCTACCGGCTGAACGATAAACTTATCTCCGGCAAGAAACCCGGTCCGTTCGACATCTCCCCATCGTTTAAGAAAGTGACTCTGACCGAGGGAACTTTCAAAAGCGGATTGCCGGTAACCACTAATTCCATCCGCCACGAAAACCCCGAGTTTTACAGAATCACGCTCACTCCAGAGAAAGCTCTTATCGAAGGGGCTTCCCCACGTGCTATAACCGTTGCCAAGCGCACGCTTGAGCGCCGTCTGCTCGAACCCAACGGCGGGGAAATACCTTGCGCCGTAATAGAAGACTATCCGGACTATCCTTACAGAGCCCTTATGATCGATATCGCACGCAACTTCTATAATCCAGAACAGATGCGCAAGATTGTAGGGCTTATGGCTGACTACAGACTCAACACCCTGCATTTCCACATCACCGACGACGAGGCATGGCGCCTTGAAATTCCCGGACTTCCTGAACTGACAGAGATAGGTGCACGCAGAGGCTACACGCTCGACAGCAAGGATTTCCTCCCCGGCGTATTCAACGGCGATGGAAATCCCGATTCAAAAGCCGGAACGGCAAACGGATATTTCTCCCGCGACGAATTTATCTCGTTCCTTAAATATTGTGATTCAATAGGCGTTTCAGTTATTCCTGAAGTGGAATCCCCCGGTCACGCACGTGCCGCCATAATGGCAATGAACGCCTACGAACGACGCACCGGCGACGACACTTACCGACTCACCGAACCGGGCGACACTTCCGTCTACACATCGGCACAGGATTATCACGACAATCTGATGAATCCGGCATTACCCGGCACATATGCGTTTATAGCCAAAGTTGTCGACGAAATCGAGGCTATGTATCATGAGGCGGGAGTCTCTCTGCCGGGCATCCACCTCGGAGGAGACGAAGTGCCTGAGGGTGCTTGGGACGGCTCCCCGGCTGCAATGAAGCTTGCAGCAGATAAAGGAGTGACCGGAAGACACGGGCTGCAAGGGGAATTTGTGAAAAAGGTGGCTCGAATTATGCGAGACAGAAGCATACCCATGTTGGGCTGGCAGGATATCTACACAGGTTATGATGACGACTATCATCCTCAGGTGGCGCCGCAGGTTGGCGGAGTCAACTGCTGGGTGAGCCCTCTCGACCCGGAAAGGAACAATGCCATAAAAGGTGTGAAAGCCGGCTATCCCGTTATTCTGTCAAATGTAAACTATTTTTATATGGACATGCTTTACGCACCCCATCCCGAAGAGCGTGGTCTTTATTGGGGAGGGTTTGTGGATGAGCTAAAAGCCCTCTCCGGCTATCCCGACATGATCTGTCCTGATCAGGCAGGAGCTAAAGGGGAGATCATCGGAGTCTCCGGACATCTGTGGGGTGAGACGTTGAGAAGTCTTGAAGGAGCAGAAACCCTATTGTTCCCCAAATCAATCGCGCTCGCAGAGAGAGCCTGGAACGGCAAACCCACATACACTCCCGAAGACTTCAGCATGATGATCGGTGAAAAAGAATTGCCACGTCTCAAGAGACTCGGAGTGACCGCCCACATGCGTGCGCCCGGCATCAAGATCGAAAACGGCAAGATACATATGAACGCGCCCTATCCCGACGCAGAAATCCACTACACTCTCGACGGTTCAAAACCGACACCCTCTTCGCCTGTCTACTCATCGCCGATACCTGTGGAAGAGTGCAAAGCCGACATTCGTGCCATCATAACGAAAGACGGCTACCAATCTGTCACCAGCCTATTGCGGAAATAATACAAAAAACTAAAAAATTTGCTATTATTTTGGTATAAATTCAAAATAATTGTAAATTTGCACCTTAAGAAGTTGTTTAAACCTTTCCTTAACATTTTTATTAAAGGTTTAAACAACTTCTAATATTAAGTTTCTACAATATGAGCGACAGACTTTACATTTTTGACACCACACTCCGCGACGGTGAACAAGTGCCCGGATGCCAGCTCAACACCGTAGAGAAAATCGAAGTGGCAAAAGCCCTCGAAGAACTCGGCGTTGACGTGATAGAGGCAGGGTTTCCGGTCTCTTCTCCGGGAGATTTCAAATCAGTGGAAGAAATCTCCAAGGCGGTGACATGGCCTACCATCTGCGCACTCACCCGCGCTGTCGAAAACGACATCCGCGTGGCTGCGGAAGCGCTTAAATATGCCAAGCACAAGCGTATACACACTGGCATAGGCACCTCTGACTCCCACATCAAATATAAATTCAACTCTACACGCGAAGAGATTATCGAACGCGCCGTCAGAGCTGTGAAATATGCTAAAGGATTTGTAGAGGATGTCCAGTTTTATGCTGAAGACGCAGGCAGAACCGATAATGAGTATCTTGCACGCGTGGTGCAGGCTGTGGTAAAGGCAGGCGCCACGGTCATAAATATCCCCGACACCACCGGCTATTGTCTTCCAATGGAATTCGAGCAGAAAATCCGATATCTCATGGAACATGTCGACGGAATCCACAATGTGACCATCGCCACTCACTGCCACAACGACCTCGGCATGGCGACGGCAAACACAATCAGCGGTATTATCGGCGGCGCCCGTCAGGCGGAAGTGACTATCAACGGCATAGGTGAGCGCGCTGGAAACACCTCGCTTGAAGAGGTGGTCATGACTCTTCGCTCACATAAGGAACTGAACATCGACACCAATATCAACGCAACCAAGATCACCGGCATCAGCCGCCTTGTGTCAAGCCTTATGAACATGCCAGTACAGCCTAACAAGGCTATCGTGGGGAGAAATGCTTTCGCCCATTCAAGCGGAATTCATCAGGACGGTGTGCTCAAGAATCGTGAAAGCTATGAGATAATCGATCCGAAAGACGTTGGTATAGATGAAAATTCAATCGTACTCACTGCCCGATCCGGCAGAGCGGCTCTAAAACACCGTCTCCATGTGCTTGGATGTGACCTCGAGAAAGAGGCTCTCGACAAAGCTTACGAAGCATTCCTCAAGCTTGCAGACAAGAAGAAGGAAATCACCGACGACGATGTGCTTATGCTCGCCGGGGAGCACCGCGAACAGCACCGCATCAAGCTTGACTATCTGCAAGTGTCTTCCGGCGTCGGAATCAAATCTGTGGCTTCCATCTGTCTCCTCATTGCCGGCGAACGCTTCGAGGCATGCGCTTCAGGCAACGGTCCGGTGGATGCCGCGATCAACGCAATCAAGGTGATCATCCGCAGACAGATGCTTGTGAAAGAATTCCTTATCCAGGCAATCAATAAAGGAAGCAATGATATCGGCAAGGTACACATGACAGTGGAATACGACAACCAGCACTATTATGGTTTCTCGGCAAACACCGATATTATCGCCGCTTCCGCAGAAGCGTTTATCGACGCGATAAACAAATTCCCACAGTAAATTCATTTCATGATAATATTTTTTTAGTCCGGCTGCCGTGAGGCACCCGGGCTTTTTTTATCGTCTGCCTGCAAATCAAGGCATCTGCATGGTCATCAAAGAAGCACGCCATTTGTAATATAATTTTTAACAAGCACTTGTATAATAATATCTTTTTTAATCGTTATCTTGTTAACGGAACTATTGAAGTTGATTAACTCATATAAATTCTTACATCTCATGAAAAAAATCTTTTATGCCCTCGGCATGATAGGAGCCCTCATCTTCTCTGCATGCGGAGGCAAGGGAACTGCCAACAAACCTGTCGCAGAAGAACGGGACTCAACATTCACCTCTATCAAGCACCCGGAATGGAGCCGCAACGCTGTGATCTATGAGGTAAACCTACGCCAATATACTGACTCAGGGACAGTTTCCGCTTTTGCCAAGGAGCTACCGCGTCTGAAAGATCTCGGAGTCGACATTCTTTGGTTCATGCCTATCCATCCCATCAGCAAACAAGACCGTAAAGGCACTCTCGGAAGCTACTATGCAGTGGCTGACTACACCGCCTTCAATCCCGAGTTCGGAACTATCGAGCAATTTAAAGATGTTGTTCAGCAAGCGCATAAGCAAGGAATGAAAGTAATCCTTGATTGGGTGCCCAACCACTCAGGAAGAGACAACAGATGGGTGACTGAGCATCCTGACTGGTATGAGAAGGACTCTCTTGGAAATATGAAGGGGGTTTACGACTGGACTGATGTCTACGTATTCGATTATGCCAACAAAGAGATGCGCAAAGGGATGATCGACGCCATGAAATTCTGGCTCACTGATGTCGATGTAGACGGTTTCCGTTGTGACGTCGCCGGAGAGGTGCCGACTGATTTCTGGGACGAGGCTCATCCGCAGCTTCAGGCTGTGAAAGAAGAGATTTTCATGCTCGCGGAGGCAAGCAAACCGGAACTCCAGAAAAACGGTTTCGACATGGGTTACAACTGGCCAATGAAAGATCTCTTCAGCGCAATCGCAGCCACTGCGGGGCAATACTCTTTCAAAGGCACAGACGGCAAGATCAGGCAATTCCCTGAGACTCATGCCACAGCAATCGACTCTCTTGTAAGAAAGCAGGCGGAGGAATATCCCAAAGACACCTATCTCATGAACATGGTCACCAACCACGACCTGAACTCTTGGGAAGGCACCGAGTTTGAGCGTCTTGGCAATCTGACCGATGCGTTCGCTGTGCTCTCATACACTCTTCCCGGCATGCCGCTCATCTACACAGGTCAGGAGACCGGCATGAACCGCGCCCTGGAGTTTTTTGAGAAAGACAAGGCTCCTTCGTGGGAACCCCGCAACGCCTATTTCACTTTCTATCAGAACCTGAACAGATTGAAACATACCGAGCATGCACTTGCCGCCGGTCTTGAAGGTGGAGAGATGGTGGCTTATCCTGCATCAAGCCAAGACCTCATCGTCTTTTCTCGCGAGAAAGAGAATTCAAAAGTTGTGGTTCTTGCAAACCTCGGGAAGGAGGACAGCGAGGTGAAATTCTCAGGGAAAGCACCGAAGGTGGACGGCATGGTCAACTTCTTCACGGAAGAGGCGGCACAACTCCCCGCAACTCTTGCTCCCGGGCAGTATCTCGTATTTATCAGAAAATAATACGGTATCCACCAATTTTTGATCCGCACATCCAAGACCGGATCTGATCTCCCTACAAAGAGATTTCATAAAAAAGTTTCCGCACGATGACATCTACCTCGAAGCATGATGTCATCGTGCGGAAACTTTATTTTTCCCTTTAAAAAGGGAAAATATTATAGATTTGTCACTTTTTAAAGGGATTTTTCAATATCCGCAGTTAAAATGCGGGAATCAAGCTATCCCGAAAAGGAGTATTACAGCGTCAGAAGTATGATGAGCTGTGCTATGACCACCCGTATGAACATCCCCAGGGGATAGACCGTGGCGTATGCAACGGCGGCATCATCACCCTTAATATTGTCGGAAGCGTATGTCAACGCCATAGGGTTTGCCATAGAGCCGCACAACACCCCGCAACTGCTGCCGAAATCAAGATGTCCGGCACGCAGACACACCACTCCCATTATCAGCACGGGAATCACGGTTATCACAAATCCGAGCCCTACCCAAAGCAGTCCGTCCCCCTGCATCAATGTTTCGAAAAAACTACCGCCGGCTTCCAAACCAAGACAGGAAAGATAGAGCGACAGCCCGATTCCACGGAGCATCAGATTGGCGGAACGGGTGGTATAGGTAATCATGTGCCATGCCGGACCATAACGACCGATAACGATACCCGCCACAATAGGTCCGCCGGCAAGACCGAGCTTCACCGGTGCACTCATCCCCGGCATAAAAATAGGGATGGAACCTAACAGTAACCCGACAAGAATACCGATAAATATCACAGCCATATTCGGATCGTTGAGCGATGCCGACTGATTGCCCAACACCTTAGCCACATTGTCGAGCGACTTTGCCTCCCCTACTACGGTAAGCCTGTCGCCAAGCTGAAGCACCAGGCCGGGGTTCGCAAGAAGCTGCACGCCGCTGCGGCTCACACGGCTTATGTTGATGCCATAACTGTTGCGCAATCGGAGAGAACCCAGTTTCTTTCCGTTGATTTCAGGACGGGTGACGGTGATATGACGCGATTCCAACTGGCTGTCGATGGCATTCCAGTCGATCTCCTCGTTGTTCCAGTCTTCATTCTCATGCTCCCCGAAGAGCATAGTGACAACAGGAACATCCTTTTCGGTGGTTGCCACAAGCACACGGTCGTTTTCCTTGAGTTCAAGTTCCGAGGTCGGTATCGTCACCTTTCCGTCGCGCCAAAGACGTGAGATCACAAAACGGACTCCGACAAGAGAAGCCGCCTCCTTGACAGTCTTATTGAAAAGAGCCGGATTCACCACTTTAAAAGCGTCGATGTGGGTTTTATTGGCGTCTTCATGCTCCGGCACCGCAAGATCCGCCGGACGCGCCACAAATCGCCTGAGAAATATCATCCCGAGGATCACCCCCACCACACCTAAGGGATAAGTGACGGCACAGCTCAACGCCGTCGCGCTCACCGGAAGCCCGACCTGCTGCAGAGTCTGCTGGGCTGCGGCAAGGGCAGGCGTGTTGGTAGTCGCTCCGCAGAGCACTCCGACCATATCCGCCATCGGGAGTCCGAAACCGTAGCTCATTGCCATAGCCATCGCCGTGCCGATGACCACCACCCCGAGACCAAGAAGATTCAGCTTCACACCACCTTTCTTGAACGAACTGAAAAAGCCGGGACCTACCTGAAGACCAAGTTCATATACAAAAAGCACCAATCCGAAATTCTGGGCGAAAAGCAGCATGTCGTGATTTATCGACAAGCCTACATGCCCCGCGAAGATACCGGCGAAAAAGACCCAGGTCACCCCCAGGGAAATCCCTTTCACCCGTATCTTGCCGAGACCCAGCCCTACGGCGATGATGACCGCAATGATTATCACCGCCTGTATCGGAGTCTCCTCAAACAATATGGACCGTATCCATTCCATTCTTACGCAACGTCACGCCTCAAGAGCCTGTTCAAGATCATTGATTATATCGTCTACATCCTCAATTCCTACAGAAAGGCGCACAAGGTCGGGGGCCACGCCTGCGTCGCGCAACTGTTCGTCAGAAAGCTGGCGGTGGGTATGGCTTGCCGGATGGAGCACGCAGGTACGCGCGTCCGCCACATGTGTGACTATCGCTATGAATTTGAGCTTATCCATAAACTCAATTGCATCTTCGCGTGTGCCTTTCAATCCGAAAGAGATCACTCCGCATGTGCCATTTGGCATCTGCTTCTTTGCAAGCTCATAATATTTGTTGCTTTCAAGACCGGCATAATTCACCCAGCCCACCTTGGGATGCTTCTCCAGCCATTGGGCCACCTTCAGCGCGTTTTCGCAATGACGGGGCACACGGAGATGAAGTGTCTCCAGTCCGATGTTGAGAAGGAATGAATTGTGTGGCGACGGGATCGAGCCGAGGTCTCGCATAAGCTGTGCGGTAGCCTTGGTTATAAACGCGGCTTTCCCGAATGCTTTTGTATATGTCAGCCCGTGATAGGATTCATCGGGGGTGGTAAGTCCGGGGAATTTTTCGGCATGAGCCTCCCAGTCGAAATTTCCGCTGTCAACTATCACGCCGCCTACACTTGTGGCATGTCCGTCCATATATTTTGTAGTGGAATGGGTCACTATGTCCGCCCCCCATTCAAACGGACGGCAGTTGACCGGAGTCGGGAAAGTGTTGTCAACGATCAAAGGCACTCCGTGGGCATGAGCCACACGGGCGAATTTCTCGATGTCGAGAATGTCGTTGCTCGGATTTGATATGGTTTCTCCAAAAAGAAGTTTTGTGTTAGGGCGGAATGCAGCGGCGATCTCCTCCTCGGTGGAGTCCGGGCTTACAAACGTGCAGTCTATCCCCATCTTTTTCATCGTGACAGCAAAAAGATTGAACGTGCCGCCGTAGATGGCAGACGAACATACGAAATGATCACCGCTTTCGCAAAGGTTGAACACCGCATAGAAGTTGGCAGCCTGCCCTGAAGAAGTCAGTATGGCAGCCACACCCCCTTCAAGTTCCGCAATCTTCGCTGCCACGGCATCATTGGTGGGGTTGGCAAGACGGGTATAAAAATAACCATTCTCTTCAAGGTCGAACAGACGCGCCATCTGTTCGGAAGTGGAATATTTGAAAGTCGTACTCTGATAGATGGGGAGCACGCGAGCCTCCCCGTTGCCGGGCTTCCAGCCTCCCTGCACACATACGGTGCCGGCATTTAATTTCTTTGCCATTATAATCTATTTTTATTGTCTTGATAAGAAAAAGAGTAGAAACAACACTTGTTGCAATGGAGTCTTTTTCACAACTCCATTGATTCCCAATCCTAAACCACACTGCAAAGTTAATCAATAATCTTGAATAAGAACAAACAACGTCATCCGCGCCAATAAAAATACGTATGCCACTTGAGATTTTGGCAATCGTAAAAAACGATCAATCTAACTTGAGCAGGAAACGATATTGGCAAATATTTCAATTCTCCCCAAAAATATACCTCCTACTCCTTGCTACAGATAATAACCGGTAATAACAGGAGCTTTACCAGATAAATTTTCCTTTGTATAGAGAGCGTGCGATCAGACTCCCCACAATTGTGAATACACACCAATATTTGAATGGAAGTTCATCACACCAGTTCCATTCCATCACCAAACCCAGGCAGTAAACAAAAGGTGCTCCCAATGCCAAAACAAGCAAGACAGCCGCCAATATATGTCTGTATTTTGTTGCCATTGTTTCAATATTTATATAGATTATGCAATATTTATTAGGTCATGCAATCATCATTCAAATCTCAAAAGCAAAAATACATATTTTTCAGATTCCACAAACAATCATTCAGAAAAAAATCAGAAAATAAAGTTTTGAGGCAATTGAAATTATTGCTAACTTTATACCGTAAACGAGTATTTTATCCAAAATGAGATTAGTGATACAACGAGTCAGCTGTGCATCGGTTGAAATCGAAGGACAGCTGCATAGCGAGATAGGTAGAGGATTGATGATCCTTGTAGGTGTGCGCGAAGGCGACACTCCGGCAGATGTGGAATGGCTGGTAGGCAAAACCGCCGCCATGCGGATTTTCCCTGACGAAAACGGCGTCATGAACCGCTCGCTGCTCGACATCGGCGGTGAGGCGCTTGCCGTAAGCCAGTTTACTCTCAACGCATCCACAAAAAAAGGGAACCGCCCCAGCTATATTCATGCTGCCGGACATGACGTGGCGATCCCCCTATATGAGATGTATTGCGAAAAGCTTTCGGAAGCACTCGGCAAACCGGTTGCACGTGGCGTATTCGGTGCCGACATGCAGGTGGCACTCGTCAACGACGGACCGGTCACAATCATCATCGATTCCAAACTAAAGGAATGATATAAGCCTCCCTGCATCCCCTGATTCTAAAAAAGCACTTTTAGCTCAGAAGGAACAGTCTTAAGAATCAGCGCATTAAAAATTATCTAACAATTTTTAATAATAATTTCAGCAAAAATATTTGCAAGAAATCAAAAAAGTGCGTAACTTTGCACCGCTTTAATCAAGCGCCCCGTTGAATAAACGATGGTATCTGAAGACAGGATCTTCACCTCGATACCGGTTGGTCTTGATTAAGCTATTTATCTCGGGGTGTAGCTCAGCCCGGTTTAGAGTACGCGTCTGGGGGGCGTGTGGTCGCAAGTTCGAATCTTGTCACCCCGAC
>CAMTMX010000011.1 GCA_947073495.1 uncultured Porphyromonadaceae bacterium | reverse complement strand
TACTCTGATGTCATTTTTGCAAAGGCTGATGCCTCTGCACGTTGAGTAGCACTCAAAAATTATTTAGGACAATATTGGCTTTAACGGCATTCTTATTTACTTTTTCTAATTTTTCATTAACCAATATTTGATTATCATTGTTTTTATGTATATTTGCACATGATTCCACCTATTAGAGGCATCGCAGCCTCATTCTCATCTTTTGCCGGGAAGGTATGGTCGCTTTATTACGACGGATTCCGGTCTATGACCATAGGGAAAACCTTATGGGCAATTATTCTTGTTAAACTGTTTCTCTTTTTTGTGGTAATCAAGTTTCTTTTTTTCCCAAATATTCTGAAAAGAGATTTCGACACCGACGAAGAGCGCGCCGACCATGTGCGTCATGAACTTCTCGACAACTCCAGGAAAAGCTCTCCTTAAGACAGTCTCCACCCACTCCATTCTCCGATCCTCGACATCTGCTCTCCTTATCCCCAAATTTATCCCGTCAATAATTTTAAACCTTAAATTAAAAACCGCATGGATGATTTAATGACCGTAGTCGATTGGTCAAGATGGCAATTCGCGCTGACAGCCATCTACCATTGGCTTTTTGTGCCGCTCACTCTCGGACTTTCGCTGATTGTGGCTGTTATGGAAAGTCTATATCTGAAAACAAAATCCGAGAAATGGCTTGCAGCCACCAAATTCTGGATGACGCTTTTCGGCATCAACTTCGCAATAGGTGTTGCCACTGGTATTATCCTTGAGTTTGAGTTCGGAACAAACTGGAGCAACTATTCCTGGTTTGTGGGCGACATCTTCGGCGCCCCGCTGGCAATTGAAGGACTTGTGGCATTCTTCATGGAAGCAACTTTCGTTGCCGTGATGTTTTTCGGCTGGGGGAAAGTAAGCCCCCGTTTCCATCTTGCCTCCACATGGCTGACCTGGCTCGGAGCTTCAATCTCCGCACTTTGGATTCTTGTGGCAAACGCATGGATGCAATATCCGGTAGGCATGGAATTCGACCCCGCTCAGATGCGCAACGTCATGGATAATTTTTGGGCTCTCTTCTCCGGAATCGCTGTCAACAAGTATATGCACGCTGTCTTCTCAGGCTGGGCACTTTCCGGAGTGTTTGTAATAGGAGTCAGCTGTTGGCTTCTCATGAAAAAGCGGAACGAGGCTTTCGCAGTGCGCTCAATCAAGGTGGGAGGATGGATCGGTCTTATCGGTCTTCTTCTTACGATGTGGACAGGCGACGGCTCTGCTGTTGAAGTCACAAAACACCAGCCCATGAAGCTCGCCGCCATGGAAGGTCTTTACCATGGCAGCACGTCGCAAAGCATAGTAGCCGCAGGCATCGTAAATCCTAATAAGACCTGGGACAACGATGAAGATGAATATATTTTCGATATAGCTCTCCCCTACGGGCTTTCAATCCTCGCCAAGCATGACCCCTCGGCTTTCGTACCCGGTATCGCTGATATCGTAAACGGAATCGATGTGAATGAAAACGGCGACACCATCAATACTGTAAGTTATGCCGAACGTATCCGTCTTGGTAAACTCTCGCATGAAGCTCTTCGGGCATACGATTTGGCACGCACAAACCATGACGAAGCGGCAATGGCAAAGGCGGCGGCAGATCTTAAGGAATACTATCCATATTTCGGCTACGGGTATTTCGACTCCGTAGATGAAGCAATCCCGCCGGTGGGCGTCACTTTCTATTCTTTCCGCGTAATGGTGATTCTCGGAAGCTATTTCCTGCTGTTCTTCATAGTGGCTCTCTTCGCGGTTTACCGTAAAGACTGGCTCCAGCGGCACAAATGGCTGCAATGGATAGCGATCGTTTCCGTGCCGTTTATGTGGATGTGCTCAGAAGCCGGATGGGTTGTGGCAGAAGTGGGACGTCAACCATGGACTGTACAGGATCTTCTCCCTACAAAGGCTGCCATCTCTGAAATATCGTCAGCATCAGTCATCACTACGTTCTGGCTTTTCGCGGTGATATTCACCGTCATCCTTGTGGCTGAGGTCAGCATCATGCTTCGCCAGATCAACAAAAATTCTCAAAAAAATTTAGAAATCGATAACGCACATTAAGTCATGACTCTCGAATATCTTCAAAATTATTGGTGGCTGCTTATATCCGTGCTCGGAGGCATCCTCGTGTTTCTGCTTTTTGTGCAGGGCGGTCAGTCTATGCTACTCGGAGCCCCCACAAAGGAACGCCGTGATCTAATCGTAAACTGCATGGGAAGAAAATGGGAACTTACATTCACCACCCTTGTCACTTTCGGTGGCGCATTTTTCGCATCTTTCCCGCTGTTTTATTCCACAAGCTTCGGAGGCGCCTACTGGCTTTGGATCCTGATTCTGTTCAGCTTCATCGTTCAGGCTGTAAGTTATGAATACCGCAACAAGGCAGGCAACGTATACGGCACAAAAACCTACGATACTTTCCTGTTTATAAACGGCTGTGTAGGCTGTATCCTCCTTGGTGTGGCTGTGTCGATGTTCTTCTTTGGCGCTCAGTTCACCGTAAGCCGCGGCAACCTCCTCGACCCGGGAAGTCCCGTGATTTCCCAATGGGCTTCCACTCATGGGTTCGAGGCTATTTTCAATTGGAAAAACCTCATCCTCGGTGTCGCGGTACTTTTCCTCGCAAGAATGCAGGGCGCGCTCTACATGATGAACAACATCACAGACGATCCTGATTTTTTCAACACATTAAAGAACAAAGCTCTTGTAAACGGCGGAATTTTCGTGGTGTTTTTCCTTTGGTTTCTTGCTATGCTCTGCACAGCCACAGGCTACACAGTGACCACAAATCCCGACTACTCTCTCAACGTCGTGGAAACCCCGTTCAAATACTTCCACAATTTCATCCATCTCTGGTGGGCAGGATTGACATTACTGATCGGAGTTGTGGCTGTATTGTTCGGATTGTTGAAATCATGCTTCAGCAATCATTGGACAAAAGGGATCTGGTTTACCGGTATCGGGACGTTCCTTGCCGTAATATCGCTTTTCTGGGTGGCAGGGTATAACGACACCGCTTTCTATCCCTCATTGCTTGACCCGGCTTCGTCTCTCTCTATCCGCAACGCTTCTTCATCCGAGTTCACACTCAAGGCTATGAGCTACGTCTCGATTGTGATTCCTTTCGTATTGGCATACATCGCTTACGTGTGGAAATCGATGGATAAAAAGAAGCTTACACAGGAAGAACTGGAAACCACCTCTCATAAATATTAATGTCCTGACAAAACAGACGCACAATATCTGCGTTATTATTGTGTCGCCGTTCCTATGGAGCGGCGACACTTACGTATCCTGCATTCCACATTCATCAATATAGAATAGCGATGTCACAGACAAAGAATATTCTTCCACAAAAAGATTCCTACTGGAGTCTGTTTTCAACTTTTTTCAAGATCGGAGCCTTCACTTTCGGAGGAGGCTGGGCCATGATCTCGATTATCGAAAGGGAAATTGTCGACAAACATCATTGGATTGAGCGTGACGATTTTCTTGATCTTCTTGCCATCGCCCAATCCCTGCCCGGCATACTTGCAGTGAACATAGCCACTGCCGTAGGCGACAAAATCAAAGGGGGAAAGGGAAGTGTCGCGGCAGCCGCAGGTACCATCCTCCCCTCTTTTCTCATCATATTGTTTATAGCAATATTTCTCACCCCTGAAACAATAAAAAACAACAAGGTCATTTCATCCATCTTTATGGGAATCAGACCTGCAGTGGTCGCTTTGATCATAGCTCCGGTCCTGACATCGGCAAAGGCGGCTAAACTTCAATGGAAAACCGTATGGATCCCTCTGGTAGTGGCTCTGATGATTTCCATTGACCAAGGGTTCATATCAAACCCGATCCTCTATATTATACTCGGGGCTTTAGGCGGATTTTTATTCTGTTGGCTTCCGTAATGGAATAAATCGTGACCTGAGCATCTGTCATAGACAGGATGTCAAATATTGAATATTCATATTATTATCAGGTACGCAATGACAATATACTGGCAATTAATCTGGGCATATATAAAGATCGGAATCTTCGGATTCGGGGGCGGCTACGCTATGCTGTCGCTTGTTGAAAAGGCTGTGGTGGAGCCGGGATGGATTTCTGAGACCATGTTTACCGACATTGTTGCCATCTCGCAGATGACACCGGGACCGATAGGCATCAATTCTGCGACATATATCGGTTTTGTGGCGCCGGGAAGCGTCAATCCGGAACTATCGGGAATCGGATGGGGACTCTTAGGGTCGTGTCTCGCAACTCTCGCCGTGGTGGTGCCAAGTTTCTTTTTAGTTTTATACAGCTCGCACTTCATCAGGCGACATAGCGAAAGCGGGGCAATAAAGGCAATCTTCTCCGGATTAAAACCGGTGGTGGTCGGATTGATTGCCTCTGCCGCGATAATGCTTATGAATGCTGCAAACTTCAATCCCAACGGCATAAGTTGGCAGTTATGGGTAAATATTGCGATCTGCGCTATCGCGTTTGTCCTTGTATATTTCCCCATAAAGCTAAAAGACAAGACCATAAACATTCATCCAATCCTAATCATAATACTGGCAGGATTGGCGGGCTTCCTTATATACGGACTCTAACCCACTACAACTCAAGACTGATCTCTCACAACTCAAAACTCACAACCCAAAACCAATCTCTCACAACTCAAAAAGATGAACAACAATACCCAATATGAAGAGGCTCTCTCCTTTCTTTTCAGCCAGCTTCCGATGTTTTCCCGCGTAGGGGCCGCCGCTTATAAACCGGGACTCGACACAAGTCTCGCGATAGACAAATTTTTCGGACATCCCCACCGGAAATTCAAGTCAATCCATGTGGGAGGCACCAATGGCAAAGGGAGCTCTTCCCATATGCTTGCAGCAGTGCTACAATCGCAAGGATATAAAACCGGACTCTACACCTCCCCTCACCTTGTAGATTTCAGGGAAAGGATGAGGATTAACGGGGAAATGATACCTCAGGAGAAGGTGATTGAATTTGTAGATAAATGGAAGAAATGCGGTTATGAAGGACATCCATCCTTTTTTGAACTAACCATGATGATGGCTTTCAACTGGTTTGCGGAAGAGAACGTGGATTACGCCATTATCGAGGTAGGAATGGGAGGACGTCTTGACTCCACAAATATCATCACTCCCGAAGTATGTGTTATCACCAATATCTCTAACGATCATACCCAGTTTCTTGGCGACACTCTTCCGAAAATAGCGGCAGAGAAAGCCGGAATCATTAAAACGGGAATTCCTGTCGTTATCGGTGAAGCGGAAGGAGAGATAAGGGATGTATTCGCCGGGAAAGCTGAAGAAGTTAACGCACCTATCTGTTTCTGCGAAGATGAGAGCCGTATAAAATCAATAACACCATCCCAACAAGGGGGGTGGGAATGCACTTGTAATGAGGGGACTGTAATTATTCCCTTGTCCGGTGATTATCAGAAAAAGAACATCAATACAGTTCTACATGCTATCGACGCGATGCGTGGTGCAGGGATCGGTATTTCTGATGAAAATGTACTGAAAGGACTTGCACATGTCGACACCCTTACAGGATTAAATGGTCGTTGGACAATCCTTCAGAACCGCCCTCTTGTGATAGCAGACACCGGTCACAATATAGCCGGAATAACCTACAACATGGCTCAATTGCATCGGCTCATGCAAGACCGGCATAACGGCGAGCTGAAAATTGTGATCGGTTTTGTGGCAGACAAAACTATCGATAAAATTTTGAAACTGCTCCCAGCCGACGCCGAGTATTTTCTTACGAATGCCCAAATTCCGCGTGCATTGCCCGTTGAACAATTGAAAGAGCGGTTTAATGAAGCCGGACTTGACGGAGAGTGCTATCCCGACGTAAAGACGGCATATT
The DNA here is from genome assembly GCA_947073495.1 of uncultured Porphyromonadaceae bacterium. GTDB lineage: Bacteria > Bacteroidota > Bacteroidia > Bacteroidales > Muribaculaceae > Lepagella. The sequence goes on along the minus strand of CAMTMX010000011.1, from coordinate 44,436 downwards.
CTTCCGCATTGGCTTCGGCATCGCCGGAAGACATTATATTTGTCGGAGGCTCCACATTTATTGTAGCCGATCTCCTATCATGATGAATGAATTTTCGCGATAAAATCGAACTTTAACCTGTTATGACATGCGATTTCGTTAACATTTTTAACTTAAAATATTTATTTTGTTAAAACAGATTAAATAAACGACCGACGATTGAACCAAATGGCATCTATGGTTGTCTTACTATTGAAATCGTTTCATGATGTTAGGTTAGTTAAAAGTATTATGGAAAAAGGAAAAAGGTCGATGTGAATCGACCTTTTTTATTGGATTCACAAACAAGTTAGTTGTTAAAGCAATCGGAATGCCACCGTTCTACATTAGTGTCAACATACATCATGATATTTTCGAAAGCTCGTTGGTTCCTGATAATATGTTCATGATATCGTGGCTGCCAGTAGGGACGCGATACATCGCGTCCAACGCGAGATTGCTCCATTTGATTATTTGCCAATCTTGTCACAGCAGCCTTGAATGATCCTATAATAACAGACAATCTGCTATTATGATGGAAATCGCCACAGACATTTCCATGTTTTGGAGGTTTCAAACAACCTAAATTATAGGATGTAATGTTACCTTGCGCCGATGTGGGCGCGATATTACCTTGCGCCGATGTGGACGCGATATTACCTTGCGCCGATGTGGACGCGATATTACCTTGCGCCGATGTGGACGCGATATATCGCGTCCCTACTGCAATTACCATATGGACGTGATTGGGCATCACTACGGAATTCCAGATCTCCACATCGGAATGATGTGATGGAATCTCTGAAATACATGATTCGACAATATGACCTAATTTATTAAGACGCATTTCATTGTCAATTACTTGTCCAAATATCTGTATTTTTTGATGGCTACATATTGTCACGAAATATATTCCGTCTTCATAGCTATGCCATTTAGCCCTGAATTGATGTCGATCAGCCATAATCAAGTATTTTCAATTTATCGTTAAAAACCATATGTCTGCAAAGGCAAATTTACTCATATTTTTTGAATTACAGTAATGCCGGTTCTGTCTGTCAATTAAACCTTCCCGAGTTTTCTCATTTTTTCTGCAATATATAATTTGACATTTCGATAATTGTATTACATTTGTATCCGGCTTTCGGTCATGACTCACACCTAATGTCGGAAACATATAAAAGGAACTTATATTTTTAATTTTAGCGTAATTAATATGAAACGGATTTTGACATTGGCTCTCATATTACTGTCTATAATGGCTGAGGCTTCTGTAATCAAGGTAAAGGTCAGGAATCTTGGCGACGGAACTATCTCTTATATGAAAAGTACCAACGGGATGATTACCACACACAGGACATACCCCTCACTTGATTCTGACAGTTGCTTTATGATTGATACAGGTGATTATCAAGGTATAGATGTTATAACATTAAACTGTCAGAAAGGTCAAGAAAACTATTTTAAACCTATCTGGACTCCATTTGCAAAGAATGTCACCATTGATCTCAATACAGAATCCAAGATCGACAGCGACAAGGATGCATCAATAAAAGCAGCAAATGAAATTGCAGAGCAGTTTAATTCCGATTTCTTTGACTATATGACGGGTAAATCCGACAAGCTGCAATTGCGTAAAGACACTGTCGCTGAATCGGCATATAGAAAACTTACCAGCCATTGTGACAGTCTCACAACCATTATCGAAAGGAGCGTTCCGGAGAACTTTGCAAAAGTATTACGACAGGATATCGCCATCAATGCCTTATTCTGGTTTTATCAATGTGCCGGAGCCGCAAAATACGTGGAACCCTCCTTATCTGATAAAAATATCGCTGAATGGGAGTCGAAACTTTTTGAGATGAAAAACAATCTTGATTTGAATGATTCCGCAAATGCCTTAAACTATTTATTTAAGGAGACTGTTGCCTATTATTTCTCTGATGATGCCGTAAAGAGAGGGTTAATCTCCGGTCCGGTATCAAATGACGTGAGTAATAAAATGTTTTTTGATTATGTAAACAACAATTTGAAAGGGAAGGCTGCGGAAACTGTCTGTGGGCGTATCATCATTGAAGACACGGAACAGGGCGTATTCTCTAAAGGAATTCCGGAACTTGCCAAAGATTTTTATGCCGCATTTCCGGAATCTGCACTTGCGTCAATAATAAATGAAGCTGTTGCAAAAAATAAGGAAATGAATGCCCCAAAAGATATGACAGGAATCAATTTTATCAATGTAGATTCCATTAAGAACGTTAATGATCTTATTGCATTGAATAGAGGGAAACCCGTACTGCTGGATATCTGGGCTACCTGGTGTGGTCCGTGCCGCAAGAGTTTTAAAGGACTCGAGCCAATCAGGCAATATGCTGCCAATAAAGGGATTGTATTGCTCTACATATCTATAGATGAGGGTGAAAACATAATGGAATCAGTCAAAGATGTCGCAGGGAAATATGGGGTGAAAGGAGATCATGTAGTTGCTACCGGTGATTTGAGGGAAGATGTGTTCACCACTTTCGGGAACAGCGACAGGATATTGGGCATCCCTTATACTGCATTTTTCGATAAAGACGGCAAAATGGTTGTAAAGCATTTTCAAGAATCCGAAGATCCTGCAGAATTGCTCAAAAGGCTGAAAAATATGATACATTGAAAAATTTAATGAGATTTTTTAATTTTTTTGTGAACCATTTTTCAATCCGTAATGTTATAAATACAGAAAATCGTTTCATGATGTTAGGTTAGTTAAAAGTATTATTAAAAGGAAAGGTCGATGTGAATCGACCTTTCTTTATTTTCTCACCGATATACGAATTTAATTCTTTCATAAAGCACTCATGTATAAATTGCAGATATAAAGAATATTCTTTATATTTGCATAAACATATATCAAAATACGATGACAGATCTAAGATACCCAATAGGAGTTCAAAATTTCGAAGAAATTCGAAAAGGTGGATATGTATATGTAGACAAGACCCGTTTTATCTATGAACTTATTCGCAGGACCAAATACTATTTCTTAGGTCGACCTCGACGCTTCGGTAAAAGTTTATTACTGTCAACCATCAAAACTTTCTTTCAAGGGAAACGAGAATTGTTTGAAGGATTGAATATTTCAACATATCCTGATTTGGATTGGGATTCATATCCTGTTATCCATCTTGACCTTAATGCGGAATCTTATATAGATTCTTCGTCTTTGGATGCGCGCATTGACCTGCTACTGAAAGAATACGAAAAGCAATATAACGTAGTTGAAACCGCTTCCACACTGGCAGGAAGATTCTACACTTTGATCAAATCAGCTCATGAGTTCACCGGTAAACAAGTGGTGGTGTTGATTGATGAATACGACAAACCCATTCTTGACACGATACATGACGATTCTATCTCCGGTTTACACCGTGACAAGCTGAGAGGTTTCTACTCTGTATTGAAATCTACCGACGAACATCTAAAATTCTGTTTATTGACAGGGGTTACAAAATTTGCACATTTGAATATTTTCTCCGGGCTTAATAATCTCTTAGACATTTCACTTGATGACAGATTCGCTTCGATATGCGGAATAACAGAGAAGGAACTCGCTGAAAACTTTAAAGTAAGTATAAATCTGTTGGCTCAAGCCAGAGAGATATCATACAAGGAAACATTCCGGAAACTGAAAGAAAACTATGATGGATACCATTTTTCTGAGAATTGTCCCGACATTTATAATCCGCACAGTATCTTATGTTGCTTCGACAAAAAGAAAATAGAACCATTCTGGTTCTATACCGGGACACCTACCTTTCTTATAAATTTGATGCAGAACCGGCGATATGAACTCTCAAAAGTAGACGGAACTGAATGTGAAGGAAGCCGTATGTATGGTATTGATGCTGCAGCCAATGATCCAATTCCGGTGTTATACCAAAGCGGTTATCTCTCGATAAAAAAGTATGATCCGGAATATAATGTCTATACCCTCGGATACCCTAACAGGGAAGTTAAAGATGGTTTCATATCATCTTTGGTGCCTCATTACACCGGTCTTGACAAAGACAGCACGCAATTCTCTATCCGACATTTTATCAAAGAAATAAACGGAGGGAATGCTGAAGCATTCATGATAAGGATACAAACACTTTTTGCTGCAATTCCTTACGAAATGCAAATGGAAAAGGAAATAAATTTCCAAAATGCACTCTATCTGCTGTTCATGCTTATCGGGCTACATGTCAAAGTTGAATACCACACCTCCAAAGGTCGTATCGATGTATTGATTAAGACCAATTGTTTTATTTATATCATCGAGATAAAAGTAAATTCAAATCCTGATATTGCAATTGCCCAAATTGAAGATATACAATATAGTCTACCTTTTTCTATCGATGAAAGGGAAATAATAAAAATTGGTGCGAACTTCTCCACTGAATCCCGCACCCTTGATGATTGGGAAATCAGACGATAACAAAAAACAGGGATGCTTACCGCATCCCTGTTTTTTAAACTATACCGGCGGGGATTGCCGCCACAGCCTTGGGCTGACTTGAGTATTACATACTCTTAATCCTTTTCTTCATTTACGCCGCTCTTCTGACGGGCATGTGTCTTCGACTGATTACTGTTGAAGTCGCTTTCCTCCTTGACATCGACTTCTTTCTTTTGATCGTCAAACACCTTATACTGCAAATAGGCGAGAGATTCATCTGCAAGAATCTTGAAACTCCTGCCATACTTCCTGCGCCATTTGCCATAAAGGGAAAACATCCCTTTCTTGATGTAGGCATCTACATAAGGATGCACATACATTGTGAACTTCTTGACCTGAAGATTATTAACAAGATAATCCAGTTTCTCACCCAATTTGTCGGTAAACAGAAGCGAAGGCTGAATCTCCCCCTTTCCAAAACATGAGGGGCACGTTTCGCTCGTAGTGATATCGAGTGCGGGACGAACTCGCTGACGTGTGATCTGCATGAGTCCGAATTTACTCAACGGGAGAATGTTGTGTCGGGCGCGATCGTTTGCCATGATCTCCCTCATGTGGTCATACAAAGCTTGACGATGCTCTGCCTTGTTCATATCGATGAAGTCGATTACGATGATGCCCCCCATGTCGCGAAGGCGAAGCTGGCGGGCGATTTCATCTGCAGCTTTAAGATTCACATCCAATGCGTTCGACTCCTGGTCGGGACTCGCCTTGCTGCGGTTGCCTGAGTTGACATCGATCACATGAAGCGCTTCCGTATGCTCAATTATGATATAGGCGCCGCTCTTGAACGACACTGTTTTGCCGAATGAGCTCTTTATCTGACGCGTGATATTGAAATTATCGAAAATAGGGACTTCTTTATTGTAAAATTTTACAATGTCCTTATTGTCGGGAGCAATCAGCGCTACATAATTCTGAATCTGGGAGAAAGTCTCCTCCTCGTTGACATAGATATTCTCAAAATTCGGACTGAAGATGTCTCTGATCACACTCACAGCCCTCGAATCTTCCTCATAGATCAGCATCGGCGGCTGGCTTCGTTGCATCTTTGCGATGGAATCTTCCCAACATTTCACCAGAGTTTTCATCTCGTTGTTGAGTTCAGCCACGCGTTTATTTTCTGCCGATGTGCGCACAATCACACTAAATCCTTTGGGCTTTATACTCCCTATAAGTTGGCGCAAGCGTATCTTCTCCTCCGTAGATTTTATCTTTTGTGAGATTGAAATCTTGTCGCCGAAAGGCATAAGAACCATGAAGCGTCCGGTGAAAGAGATCTCTGTTGTGAGACGCGGACCTTTAGAAGAGATCGGTTCTTTAGCAATCTGCACCAGGAGCTGTTGCCCGGGCTGCAAAACATTCTGGATTGTGCCCTGCTTCGGAATGTCGGGCTCGAATTTGAACTTTGAGATATTGGGCACCTTTTTCTTGTCAGCCATTGCCTCCTGGAGGAACTTGGAGTATGAGCTGAACTGCGGACCCAGGTCAAGATAATGAAGAAAAGCATCTTTGTCGTAGCCCACATCGAGAAACGCAGCGTTCAGACCGGGCATAATCTTTTTCACTTTCGCAAGATAAAGGTCGCCTACAGCATATGCGATGTTGCGGCTTTCCTTCTGTAGTGAAACAAGACGCGAGTCTTCAAGCAGTGCGATTGAAATCTCTTTTTGTTGTACGTCTACTACTAATTCGCTTTTCATCTGTATTTAGAATGATAATCCTTCCCGCGGTTTTTATTCCGAAACGCAAAACAGAACCCGGGAGGATGTGTAAAATAAAAAAGAACAAACTTATTATGGGTGAAGCTTTTTCTTCACCCATAGGTTTGTTCTACGACTGTTGAATCGTTTTTCCGGAAAAATATCCTGACTTGCCGTCAGTTTATTTCTTCTTATGACGATTCTTTCTCAGTCTTTTTTTGCGTTTGTGGGTAGCCATCTTGTGGCCTTTTCTTTTCTTTCCGCTTGGCATACTGGTTAATATTTTAGTTAATTATAAAATTGTTTGATCACGATTATATCATAAATCCTCATTTCTCAACCTCATCAAGAAACACTCTTGACGGTTTGAATGTAGGCACCTTGTGCTCAGGAATTATGATTGTGGTGTTTTTTGAGATGTTGCGTGCTGTCTTCTCTTTTCTTGTCTTGACAACAAAACTTCCAAAGCCACGGAGATAAACGTTTTCGTCACCTGCCATTGTGTCTTTGACTACCTCCATAAATTTCTCAACCACTTCAAGCACCGCGCCTTTCTCAAGACCGGTGGAGCGAGAAATCTCAGTTACTATCTCAGCTTTTGTCATTTTTAGTAAAAATGTATTGTTGTTTTGTCTTGTTTTATTCTCCGGAACGGACTTAATGCTACCACATTTATGCACGTTTCCAGTTTTGCAGTGCAAATATCGTAATTTTTTTTCATTCCGTAAAAGGTTGCACTTAAAAAACCGGTTTTTTTACCTAATTTTGTCCCGGAAATCAATTCTTATTCCCTATTATCATGGATTTTCACACTTTCAAACGTCCTCTATGGATTTTCTTCGATCTTGATGACACCCTCTGGGATTTCGCTGCCAATTCATTGCGAAGTCTGGAATATATATACAATGAATATGCCGTGGTTCGTGATAAATTCCCTTCTTACTCCCGCTTTTTGGAAGTTTACCACATTCACAACTCTAAAATGTGGGAAGAATTCGCGAAAGGAAACGTCTCGTCCGATTTCATTAAAACCGAACGTTGGAGAGCAACCCTGTTCCCCGACACGTCTTACGGTAATCCCCCCTCAGAATGCGCAACGATAAATGATGCATACCTATCTAAACTTGCAACATTTCCCCACACGCCCGACGGGGTGATCCCTCTGCTTGAAAAACTTGTCAAATCAAAAATGATCGGGATAATCTCCAACGGATTTGCCGACACTCAATATCGAAAACTTAACAGTTCGGGATTATGGAAATATGTCTCCCGTGTGATCGTAAGCGATGAAATCGGCATTCAGAAGCCTGACCCGAGATTGTTTGATTACGCTATATCCGAAACCGGCGCCACAGGAATCCCGGTCATGGTGGGAGACAACCCCGATACTGACATCATCGGCGCACTTCTCGCAGGATGGAAAGCGATATGGTATAATCCCTCAAACAAACAATTTCCTTATACACCCGATGGTCTGAAAGCAAAGGGTATCGATCCTGACCGTTACCTGGGAAGCGCGCAAAACATGGAGGAAGTGGAAAAACTACTCTCCGATGGTCACTCCATCAACTGACAGCAGCCGACCCTTGATCTCTTCTGCATGGTCGCTCCTGAACTGCAAGGTCATGCTACATGTGTTGTCGAAAGTGCGGTTGATCACTTCAATCTCATTTCCTTTCACAATACGCATGACACCATCGGCTGCCATATATGGGAACGTCACAGTTATTGTTTCCATCTGATGCATCTCTTTTCTGCCTGCATCTTCAAGAGCCAGTCTGGCTGCCTCCCTGTAGGCGGCTATCAATCCCGGAGTACCCAACTTGATCCCTCCGAAATAGCGCACCACCACCACCAAAACATTTGTAAGTTCCCTGCTGTTGATCTGCCCCAAGATCGGCTTGCCTGCCGTGCCTGAAGGTTCGCCATTGTCATTAAGTTGCCATTCCTTTCTCTCCGGCCCTATCATATAAGCCCAGCATACATGGCGTGAGTCATGATATTCATTCTGGTATTCTTTCACAATGGCTCGCGCCTCATCAGCGTCCGTCACTTTTCTGGCAAACGATATGAAGCGGCTCATCTTCTCTCGGAACTGAGCCTCCCCCTCTCTCTCTATGGTATAATACAGATCACTCATCAGTTATTGTTTTGCCGTCTCTCCCTCTTCGGACGAAAATCAAATTTATATTCCACAGTCAGCGTCACGTATCTCGGAAGAGTCTGATATCTTGTCTCCGTGCGCCCCTGTGCGTTGACACTGTAGGAAATTCCCTTTGTCTGGGCAAGGATATCGTTTGCCTTGATCCTGAACAACAGAGCCCCCTTAAGCATGGAATAGCTCCCCCATGCATTCCAGAGAAGCACGTTGTCGTTCATTTCGCTTTGAGAATACCCTCGGCGTGAATTCATCGTTATCTCAGTACCGATGCCGAACCCTTTGTCACTTCTGAAATTACCGGTCAAACCATAAGAAAAATCGAAGGCATTGAAAGAATCAAACATCTCTGCCGCAGATTTTGTATGCCTGTAATAGACATATACATTCGGGCCAACAGTAATCTTATCCGTGTCATAAATAAAATTCATAGTTTCGCTTACTCCGGTATTTCTCACCTTCTGTTTCACCGGCTCAGAATTTTCACCGATCATATTGGCATAAACAGAATTAGTGAAAGCAGTCGAGCTATTCAATATGAATTTATTCATGACTCCGGGCAACCTCCCATACAACATATACGAAAGATTCAAATTGTTATTGCCCGACACATTATAAGTCTTATATGTCCTCACTCCGGATTCGGAATCATATCTGTAACCTCTCACAAGATCATTTTCTGTCCATCCGTAAGAAAAATTCAAAGCCTGTGAAATTCCCCTCTGCCTCGAATTATTTATATACATATAAACCTTGTTGTTTATTGAATTTTTCAGATCGGGGTTTCCTTCCATTATATTAAGGGGGTCAGACGTGTCTTTCATGTCTACCATATCCACAAGCGACGCAAGACTTGGAGTCCTGTCATAACCAGCCATGATATGCCATTTATAATCGCTTGTCATCCATCTCAGGAAGGTGTCCATAATCCTTAATGTCACTTCTCTTTTCTTGGGAGAAACGTCAATGTCGCCTCGATGATAGTCAAGATGTCGGTTATAAAAACTGATTTCAGGAGATATCTTTATGTCAAGGCTACCTTTGCCGAGTGTATACCCCTGGGTATAGAAAGGTCTTATCTGATGATAATTCTGAATAAGTCGGCTCGTATAGCTGTTGCCGGGATCAAACACCGGCTCCATACCGTCGAAATCGAATGAAATGTCTCCGGTCTGCACCCTCGCCTCGAGGAGATACAGTTCCGAACGCTTCCTCTCCTCCTCATGATTGTAATTATAGAGGAAGCCGGTCGTGCCGTTTTTAATATTGAAATAATACTTTGTTCCTACATTAAGATTGAAATTCTTGTTCGGCACCTCGTCATACATCTGCTTTTGAAGATTTTTAATCGTGGGGTTATCTCCATAGACGATATCTCTGAAGTTGTCGCGGTCATTACGGTAATCTTTAAAATTTGCAGAAACCCATATCGACGACAGATCGCTCGATTTCTTTATCTTATAAAAAAATTCAGTAAAGAGATTTGCATTGATCCCGTGATACAATCCCGAATCTTTAGTCATGTTGCGGTTTACAAGCGACCCTATCGCCTGCTCGTTATTCTTGTTGAACATATCCGCAATCATATCGGAAGAGATTCCGTCGATCTCAGTCTTGAATGAAGCGGCTGTATTTTTCGATTCATTCTTGTCATGATTGTAATGGAAGGAGGGATTGATGTCAAGTTCCCACATATCTTTCTTCACTCTTATCTTATGACTTGTGGAGACACCAAGATTTTTCCTTACAGGGCGGTAAAACGAATAATCATAGATATTTCCGGCAGGAAGGAATGTGGTCACGTAATTATCCCTGTCATTGGTGTTTTTATTAAATGAAAAGTCGGCATTGCCGCTCAATTCCCAGGTGTGGAGCGGATTGTCGGCAAAATAATCTATGCCGCCGCGGTAGGTGTCGGTAAGTCCTCCCTGTTGTCCTCCCGAATACATTTGATACCCTCTTCCGTCGTTAGGTTTATCTGAGTCGTTAAGATTGTTGACATTGCCGTAGAGCGCCACTCTGGAATTATTTGTATAATGCATTCCGAAAATCTTGCCGAGATACCTTGAACTTGTACCTCCCGAACCGATTAGGTTCAGTAGATTTCCTGCCATATAGTCTTTTTTGATCTTAACATCCATCACATACTGAGTGTCGTCGATAAGCTTCTTTCCCATCATTTCACTCAGGTTACCTCCCTTTTCATACACCTGGATATCCTTCACAAGATAGGCTCCAAGATTATCGAGCATAACCTCATTATTGCCGTTGAAGAAATCCTTGCCGTTGAGCAACAACGACTCCACATATCTTCCGTTGACATATATGGCACCACCGTCTTTGATTTCCACTCCGGGCAATTGTTTTACGAGAGCATCAAGCATTGACCCTTCGGGAAGTTGGAATGCATCGGCATTATAGACGATTGTGTCCCCCTTATTATAGAATTTGACCTTACTTGCCTTCACTACTACTTCTCCGAGGTCGTTGACCTTCGCTTCCGGTCGCAGATAGATATTGGGCACTTCATATTCAGACTGTCGTGAGCCGAGATTTTTTAAAGATACCGGTTTATAAACTGTCTGATAACCATCCAACGATACCTTTATAAAATAATCTCCCTCAACTTTAGGAATGGCAATACGATAATAGCTGTTTTCCTCTTCCCTCACAGTATTTGAGGATTCGTCAAAAACATAATTCTTACCTTCAAGTCGCTGCGATTCTACAGTTATACTGTCTGACGACAGGATTTCAACGGTTGCACCGGTCTGTCTTTTAGAAGTCACTCCATTATAAATATTGCCGGATACTGTTATTTTGGATTGTGCCTGAATTTGCGGTGCGACAAGAAAGGCTACGATAGCAATTAAAACCGGTAAAAAGTTTCTGAAACAAATCGTTTTCATAATTGGGTTAAACACAATTAAATACAATTAATTTTAAAAGTTCAGTTAAATACAAAAAGACTTAACAAAATACGAATACATATAGAATACATATCACAAATGCACGGCAAAATTAGTTATAATAATCATATTAAAAAAATTATTTCTACTATTTTTTTTGAGGAAGGGGTCTTATCGTATGCTTATAGTATGCTTACTTTGAAGTCTGTTTACTTTGTAGTATGTTTACTTTGTAGTATGTTTACTTTGTAGTATGTTTACTCTTAATCGCAGACAAAATCGTTTTAACATATTTTAAGAGCATCCAACTAAGATTGTAGTTGAATTTGTTTGCAAGCTAAAAATATTGTTGTAATTTTGCGTCGTCAACTAAACGAATAGTTCAGCTGAAAAAAGTTTAACAGTTTATGGAATATGGTATATAGTATATGGGATATAGTTTAAGAATTATCTGAAAACATCCAACCCAGAACCCAATTACTAATTACTAATTACTAATTGATTAAGCCATAAACTATAAACCATAAACCCCAAAAAAACCAGCCATGGCAAAGACAAATCCCGACATACAGCTCACCCCAAAAGAGGAAGAAGTGATGCAGATCCTCTGGGACAATGGAGCTCTATTTGTAAAAGAGATCGTAGCACTTATGCCCGATCCTAAACCACACGTCAACACAATCTCCACTTTCGTCCGTATTCTTGAACAGAAAGGTGTCGTCACCCACGAGACTCATGGCGGATCTTATAAATACAAGCCACTGATTCCACGCGAAAATGTCAGGAAGAAGACACTCGGCACTCTGCTGAAAAACTACTTCAACAACAGTGGCAAAGGCCTCGTATCGGCACTTGTGGAGGAAGAAAAGGTGTCGGTCGACGAACTGAAAGAACTTATCAACATCATCGAATCAAAAAAATAGAATCATGGGAGATTTTTCCATATATATAATAAAGACGGCAATCTTGCTTTCGCTCCTGTTCTCGGTCTACAAACTGACTGCCGGACGATTGAAATGCGCCTCTCTGCAAAGAGCCTTGCTGCTTGCCATTTACCCGATCAGCCTTCTCTCTCCATTCTTAAAATTGGAATGGTTTAAAACCCCGATCGACAAACCGGTTCAAAACTTTGACTGGTCAACCCTTGCAACACTCTCCAATAACCTCGACACCCCCTCTCCCCAGCCAAATCCGATTGTAGATGCCGTGGTCATGCTAATGATTGGAGGCAGCTTATTAGGCGTTATCATCTTTATCATAGGCATAATCAGAATTGCAAGATGCAACTTCTCAGGGGAAAGTTGTATGATAGGTAACACTCGTGTTACGGTGGTTACATCTCCCGAAATATCCCCATTCAGTTTCGGAGGACGAATCTTCCTCTCAGAAGCAGACTTCGAAGCTAAAAACGAGATGATAATCGCCCATGAATCAAGCCACATCCGCCACCACCACTATCTTGATCTCCTCCTGGGCAGGAGCATCTCGATTATACAATGGTGGAACCCTCTCGCATGGCTTATGCTCAGAGAGATACACGATGTCCATGAGTTTCAGGCAGACAACGATGTCATTTCCCAAGGGCACGACATGCGCGACTACCAATACCTCCTTCTCAGAGAAGCTGTCGGACCTCGCTTCAGATATATGACTGACAGTTTTAATCATAGCAGCCTAAAGGGACGTCTCACCATGATAAACAGGAAAGACTCAAAATTGTCAACAAGACTTTTGTCTTTACTTTGCATCCCGGTCGCCACCGCAGGAATATTAGCTATAAGTTCGGATACATTCGCAAATTTTATCCGCCCGCTTTCAAATGCATTCCAATCTGATGGAATACAAAATGAAAAGCCACTTAATATAACGGAACTTCCACAACTCAAGCAAGATACTGACTTTCCAGAATCGGCAACTGACGAAGAGGAAGAAGTGTCGAAGACTACATTATCCAATGAGGCAACCGTTGTAAAACCCGAAAGGGAAACAAAGGTGGAAACTATAGCTCGGACAGATCTTCCTTCTATCCCCGAAGAGGAAACAGAACAGTTTCAACCAATTGAAACCGTATCTATGGATAATAAAATAAACTATAAATTAGGAGAACAAAATATAAACGTTGTCGCATCCGGTTCTATCAAAAAAGGCGCCGAAGCAAATATCTCATCTGAGAGCATCAAGGAAAAACCACTTTCAATAAGGGGGATATCTCATGATGATTCATCCCGCTCCCCGGATGTCATGGTCGATGGGAAACAGATAAGCTTCTCGTCCATGAAAACAATGGATCCTTCCTCAATCAAAAGTATCTCCGTCTATAAAAATTCAGACGAACATCCACATGGATTGATAGTGATTAATTTAAAGGAAACTGATCAAGCAACCGAAAATACAAAATAGTCTAACTCTCACCATATTACATTATGAAAAAACTTATACTGGCAACCGTTTTGGCGGCTGCCCCGGCGGTCTACGCTCAAAATCCGGCATTGTATGAATGTATTTATCAATATGATGTGACCGGCAAAACCGACAAAGGAGACATTTCCGATACATTCAACTGCATGTTGCTGATCGGAGAAGAGAGCTCCAAGTTTCTTGATTACACCGCTTTCCAGCTCGACTCTGTTTCCGCAATAAAAGGGGTGAGCGACGATGTGATAAAAGAATATGAGGAACGTGACCTCAAGGCAACCCCCTATTTTGACAGAAGGATGTTTAACTCTTCATCTGACAACAAACTGACCACCATATCTACGATGGCTCCATTTTCATACATATATGAAGAGAAGACTCCCCTGATCGAATGGAAACTATCTGATGAGACTCAAACCGTATGCGGATATGAGTGCAGAAAAGCCGAGGGGGAATATGGCGGCAGGAAATGGACAGCCTGGTATGCAGAAGAAATACCTGTGCCGTTCGGTCCTTGGAAACTCACGGGGCTCCCGGGATTGGTGATGCAAGCCTATGACAGCGACAATATCCACCGCTTTGTCGCGGTGTCATTCCGGGAAGGGAACGGTGATGTAACTCCAGATAAAATCCCGAACCTTGTTAAAATCGATCACAAAGACTTTGAAGAACGGAAAGCGGTCTATGACAAAAATCCGATGAACTCTATCAATCCGTCTGACATCGAAAGTATAACAGTGCTTAAGGGTAAGGGAGGGACAAGCACATTCATGATCAACGGAACTATTGTGAGAACTCTCGAAAAAGGGGCTATCCCCCTTGAAATAGTGGAAGGGAAAGACAAGGATGAATAATAAAATGATATCTCGCTTTATTCTCATATTGATCGTCTCGGCTTCCCTGTTTGCCATTCCGGCAAACGGGGAAACCATAGTCTCCGGCACCGTAAAAAATGATGCAGGCAAACCACTTCCCACGGTGATGGTAAAGGCTTACACCTCGGAAGGGAAAGAATGGCATTCAAAATCCGATAAAGGCGGAAGATTCGCTATAACATTTCCAACCATACCCGACTCATTAAAAATCAGATTCAGCAAGTTGGGATATGAAGCGGAAACTGTTGTTGTCGCTGATTTCTCCAAACCTGTTTCAATAGTGCTTCACCGCGCCTCCACGCAACTCAAAGAGGTGACGGTAAAAGCCCCCGCTGTCAGACAGAGGGGAGACACTATAGTCTACGATCTTGCCTCCTTTGCCGGGAAAGGAGACGTGACTTTGCAAGACGCACTGAAGAAACTGCCGGGAGTGGAAGTAGAAAATACAGGCGGAATCAAATACAACGGGAAAAGCATATCTAATTTCTACATCAACAGTATGGATCTTTTAGGTGGTAAGTACAATATCGCCACTACAAGTATCCCGCATTCCTACGTCAGTGCGGTAGAGATTCTCAACAATCATCAGAATAAGAAAATAGATCGCAATATATTTAATGACAACGTTGCTCTCAACATTCGTCTGAAACCGAAAGCCATGTTCAAGCCCATGGGTAAATATGAGTTGAAAGCGGGATATGGCGACAGACTGATGGGTGAAGCTTCAGGTGCAGGGATGATGTTTACCGATAATTTCCAGACCATCCTCACATTAAAAGGTGGAAACATAAATGAATTTGCATCTTACGACAATATGATCCTCTACAGAAATGACAACCCTAATGCCACACGGAATTATGCGGAAAGCATTCTCGGAAACCTCTCCGCATCCACTCCCCCTGTCAACAGGAGAAGATGGATCAAGCCTGTAGATGTCTCGGCATCTCTCAACTTCATCAACAAACTTTCTAAAGACGCCACACTGCGCACCAACATAGATTACGGATATACCCACACTGATTATGACTATTCCGAATCTGCAACCTATTTCGCCGGAGAATCCGACATTTCGGTCAGCTCCGTCATGTCCCCATCTGCCAACACCCACAAACCATCATTTTCTGTGGAATACAAGCTCAATAGCGATGACAGATATATCCGCAACAGTATTTCAGGCGACGCTTCCTTTTCTACATTCAGGCTTCCGGTGATCAGTGATACATATTCCATATCCCAGGCACAGGATATGAAATCTTTCAACCTGTCTGATAATTTCAGCTTAAGCTGGAGACGCGGTAAGATGAAATGGAATTCGGGAACCCATCTTCAGTTCAAGGCAAACCCTGCCGGAAGGATCGATGTATGTGGTGGAGAAAACTCGGAGGCTTCACTTTCTCAGACCGCACGTACATATTCCCTGCATGCATCACAATCAATTTCCGGAGTCTTGGAATACAGGCGTTCACGTATCTACCTGCCGGCTTCATTCACGTTTAACCACGACCGCATACATACCCTGCTTAACAACCTGGGCTATGGAGACGAAAACATAAACGCAGGGAACTGTCTGACGGGAGAGGAATTTAAATTTTCTATTTCGCCGAGCTACGAATATTCTACGCGCTACAACCGGTTTGTGGTTCGTGCCGGAATTCCGTTCAGCGTGAATCTTCACCACCGTAAAAACATAGGCACCGTTCCGTCTGCCGACAATAATGTCTATCTCAACCTGTCTCCTGATGTCTACTTCAACTATGACGCCACCTCCAAATCCTCATTCGGAGGCAGTGTCGAATACAAAAATTCATACGGTGACATTCTCGATCTTCTTACCTCACCTGTAATGACCGATTACATGTCGATGAAATTGAAATCCGGAATCATTTCACACAGCCGACGTTTCAACACGTCATTACGGTATAGTTTCAAATCCCCGCTAACCTTATGGAACTTTCGGATCAACGCTGACTATTCCAAAGGGTGGAACAATCTCATGTCTCGCCAGTATGTATCATCCGGACTGATCGCCATATCAAACTACATCTCCCCCAACAGTTTTGACTCATTCTCCGGCAACATAACTTTATCGAAACAATTCCGGAGGATACACACCAAAATAACCCTGGACGGTTTCTGGAACATGACACGCAACGAGATAGTACAAAATGACATAATGGTGAAATATCGTGGCAATTCATTTTCAATCAATCCGAGAGTCAATACAAATCCTTTTGGCTGGTTTGAACTTAACTACGCCCTCGACCTCTCATTTACATCCACGCGGTTTCTTGGTGAAGGAAGATCATATACATCCCAGACACACAATATCGGGCTCAAATTCTATCCGGGAAACAAATGGGAGATAAACATGAAATCAGACATAACCCGAAAGGAAATAACCGACAACAGATATAAAACCATGTCGCTGTTTGATGCCGGAGTAGTATATAAATTCAAATCCTTCCGCACCGGCATTGAATTGCGCAACATCCTCGACTGCAAAAATTATTCATACTCAGTCTTCAACGGTCTTGACCGCTTCTCCTATTCCTACGCCCTCCGAGGCAGGGAACTTCTCCTCACCTTCACATTCATAAAATAGTTCGGATTTTCCAAGAACAGGTAAGAAGTGCGCTGAATGAAAATGGGTCAAAAGAAAATTTCCTTTTGACCCATTTTCATTATAGCCCTTAGCTTTCAACGAAAGCTGAATCATCAACCGAAATAGTAGCCGAGTCCGGCGTTTGATTTCGGATAAAGAAGCATTCCGTTTGCTACTTGCACAGCTATGTCTGTCCCTTTTGTCTCTTTCACGATTGTCAAAGCCCATCGCATCGCTGTTGAAGGTCCGTTAGCCGTAACAAACTTTCCGTCAACAACAACCGGAGCTTCCGACACCTTGGCGTCGACGAGCATCTCCTCGAAACCGGGATAGCATGTAGCCGTCTTGCCCTTTAGAAGACCCAACTGACCGAGCACTACTGCAGGTGCAGCACAGATGGCAGCTATCCTGCCGTTGGAGGAGTCAGACTGTCGCTGCAGGAGTCCGCGCAAAGGCGCAAATTCATAAAGATTTGTAGCCCCTGGCATTCCGCCGGGCAATATCAGCCATTCCGCCGATGAGAATAGAGTATTGTCAAACAGCACATCCGCATTGACCACCACACCGTGAGCCCCCTTCACCTGAAGCGAGGAGGTTATAGAAACGGTCTTAACTGATATTCCCGCTCTTCTGAGCACATCAACCGCCGTCAAAGCCTCGATTTCCTCAAAGCCCTCTGCCAAAAATAAAAATGATTCTTTCATAACTTTAAGTTTATAAGGTGTGTTTAGAATTAGGTAATGTAATTTCTCCCAAATTTATACAATATTCTCCTTTTTTACTAATTTTGCAATAGTTTTTTTCAATCAACCCTTGTTTATTCTCATGAAATCTGCATTTTCCTCATTATTATACTCAATTATTATCGTTGCATCTGCCTCAATTGTCTCCTCATGCACCAATAAGCCCGCATATCATCGTGAAGAGGGGATGATCTGGAACACCGTATACCACATCACATACGAAAGCGACAGACCATTGGTGGATTCAATTCTCCATACTCTCGAGTCTGTCGGTAAAAGTCTCTCCGTGTTCGACAAAAATTCGCTCACAAGCAAGGTAAACCAGTCAGACAGCATAAAGGTGGACGGAATGTTTGCCGATGTCTACAATTCCTCCTTAATTATCAATGATGCAAGCGACGGTATGTTCGATCCCACCCTTTCACCACTCATTACGGCATGGGGGTTCGGTCCGGGACATGAAATATCTGCCGACACCACCGCCATAGACAGCATATTGCAGTTCGTAGGGATAAACAAAACAAGACTGAAAGATGATCTTCTTGTTAAGGACGACCGCCGAATCCAATTCAACTTTTCCGCCATCGCCAAAGGATACGGCTGTGATCAGGTGGCTAAAATGTTAAAGCGTAACGGGGTGGACAACTATCTTGTTGAAATCGGCGGGGAACTCGCCATTGGCGGCAAAAGCCCCCGGAGTGACAAATGGAAAATATCAATTGACCGTCCGATACAGACCGACTCTACTGAGATTCATGATGCAAGTGCTGTGATTGCGGTCACAAATTGCGGGGTTGCAACCTCCGGCAATTATCGCAATTTCCACAAGAAAGGTGACAAGACATTCGGGCACACCATATCACCGTTGACCGGATATCCGGTAGAGACAGACGTGATCAGTGCCACAGTGATAGCTCCCGACTGCACACTCGCCGACGGAGCCGCCACAGCCTGCATGGCATCCGGCTCCCGCCTTGCGAAAGAGATGCTTTCCCGCCTTGGATTCGAGGGAATGCTGATCTTATCCGACTCCACAATCTGGACTTCGGCAGGATTCCCGCAAATCGAATAAGCCTTATCAATGCATTATGCTCAATTCATAATGCTCAATGCATAATGCATGATCTAATCCAATTATATTGAGAATCAACAATTACAAATTAAACCTATTTTAACTGATTATGCATTATGAATTGAAAATTAATTGATTATGCATTATGCATTATGAATTACGTATTAAAAAAACTATCTTAAGAGCTTCGGAGCCTGGAAATAGAGTCCGAAATTGATACCGAAATTCCAGTTGCGTTTAGGGGATGTTAGATAATTTACATAGACTGACAGACTTGCGAACGGAAAATTGTAAACAGCAGCCACCTCTCCTATAAATTGTGGTTTTTTAAACCATCCTTGAAATTTCGCCATCCCGTTTTCATCAGGCTCCACATTTCTTATTGGGAAATATCCGAAAAAATCCCCTCTCAATTGTGCCCGGCTGAACGGTGTCCATACCGGCGACAAACCGATTGCGCCGTAATTGTCGGAACGAAATGCCACATTAAAATAATTACGTGTGGATGGTGTTGGTGCAAAACCTGGAGCATGGATGAGTGTGGCTGTATAATTTTGATACACGTTTTGCAATGTCGCTATGCCATTGATCATTGTCCCGAGCCTGAATTTTTTATGAATCCCAAAATAATGCTTCCATAATAACTCCGCCGATGCACTTAAATGTGTCTTCCAATCACTGGCTGATCCATCCGGACTGCCGGATATAAACTTATTCTGCTCGTGGCTGAGCAAGACATTCAACTTCCATTCCTTTCCTGAAGAAGGATACATCTGGTCGTTGAGCGTATTCAGTTCCACGCCCGTCTTAAACGCAGCAATCCGGTAATGGCTCCTATCCTTCTTTGCCCCAGCGAAATCTCCTTGATTGTATGGAAAATAATCGTTGCTTTCCCATCCATACGACACGTTGGCAAACCCCTTTGCCATTCTCCCTATTGCAAAGCAGTAGTTCAGACGGAAAAAGCCTTGCAGATCAGTAATAAACGAGGGTGTACCGCTTTGATAGAAAAGTAGCTCAGAATCATAATATTTTTGTCTGCTCACCACCCCACTGAGTTCCATGTATGAAGGCAATGCGCTACGCATTGCAAATTTGGCACTCAGTTGAGCCGCATAATAAGACTGACCTATCCATCCCCCGAAATCCACATCGAGGCTGTTGAAGCTCAGGGTGTGATAGCCGAATGTCAGATAAAGCATGCTGTTGGTTGACGACGAAACCCAGCCGCCAACGCCAAGACTCCATGGGTTTTTAACCGTTGCCTCAAGCAAAAGAGTATTATGACCATCTTTACCAAACTTTGCCTGAGGGAGAAGATCTGACAATTTCCCATCCGTAACGGCTCGATAATAGGCATTTTGCACCTGCTCCATACCTATAGGGAATCCCGGTCTACCATTGTCAAAAAGATATTCAAGAAATCTTGCCTGTCCAGGTTTGGCACCTGTCACCTCAACTGAATCGAATGTCACGACCGGAGTATTCTCTGCAAAGATTTCCCTTCGCCTTTCCACCTCCTTCATACTCTCCCTTGCAGAAATACGATGCTTGATAGAATCGACCATTGCCATGCCTGTCTTATATCCGATTGAATAGATTTCCTTTGCTTGTCCGAAATCAAGGACTCCAAAATTTAAAACAGGAACCTGAATCTTCACCCCGTCTTCTGCCGGAAGATTATAGTCGTTGTTCTGGATGATCATGTCTTCAAGCTGGCTGTAGACATCCCCTTTGATCGGTTTCGTATCGGCAGACGACACCGAAACTCCAATTATAAAATCCGGATTGAAATCTTTTTGCATCACATTGACCGGAAAATTGTCGTAGATACCTCCATCATAGACGAGCACCCCGTCCATTTCGATCGGCTTGAACACAAGCGGAAAACTCATCGATGCCCTGACGGCATCACCCAAGGAGCCGGATTTACATACTATTTTATGTTTGTGATAGACATCGCTGGTGACGCACCGGAACGGTACAAAAAGATTATTGAAATTTTCATCGCATTGTTCTGTGTAGGGCGAATAGAGTTTCAGAAACTCTATATTCATGGGGATCGGATTGATAAGCGAAGTCGGTATGATCTGCCCCACGATATCCGTGGAATCTTTGAAATTGACATTAAGAGAAACCCACTTCGGGGAAGGTGCCGGAATGGTGAAATAATATACTTCTTTTTTATTTATAGTGCCGGTACTCCAATTGTGGAAATCTTCTGAAGTGAAAAGATTCATCATTTTTTCAGGCGACCATCCACAACTGTAAAGGCTGCCGACTATGGCACCCATTGATGTGCCGGTGATATAATCGATAGGGATATCATTTTCCTCGAGTGCCTTTATCACACCCACATGGGCAATCCCCTTCGCGCCTCCCCCGCTTAATACCAGACCTACAGTTTCCCTATTCTTCGGAACCGGGACAGTGTCGGGTGATACAATGACTCCGGCTGTAACTTCCGACAGAACGACGGCAAACAACATAGAGATGCCGATTATAATATTTTTTAAGTAAAATTTATGCAACATGGTGTGGAAGATTTATTTTAATTTATAAATGTTTCCACACCATGTTTGGTTTAATAAAACTCAATTTTCTTGGAATTCGGATTTTGATAAAACTCAGCGGTAAAGCACCAATTACTTATCTATAATTGTCAACTACTAATTTAAATTTCACAAGCTCACTTAAGATTTGAAGGTTAAGGGGTTAAAGGGTTATATTTACATATGATCCTTAAAGAATCCTGAAATCTATCCACAATTGTAGATTAACCTTTTAACCTTATAACCTCATAACCCTCAGCTTTCGCATGCGAAAGTTGAATTACCAATCAGCCCATAACACTCGGGAGTCAAAGACTGCCGAATCCATCAGCTGCTTTTCAACCTACGAAGATATTCGCTCGGAATCACTCCATAAATCTCTTTGAACGATTGACGGAAATAAGACATGCTGCTGCATCCCACTTTGAATGCTATTTCCGACACCGGAATATCTCCATCAATCAGAAGTTCCTTAGCTATCTCCATTCTTTTCTTGCGTACATATTCGTTGGCTGATATTCCCGTCAATGTTTTCATCCTCCTGTAAAGAGTGCTCCTGCTCATACAAAGACGGTCTGTAAGACATTGAATATCTATGTTGCCGCCACTCATCCCCTCTATTATAGCATTATCTATTTTGGCGAGGAAATTGCGTCTATGCATTTCGTCGGCAATTTCCACCCTTTGTTTTTCTGTAAGAGTCCGCCTGTGATTTGCATCCGTTGCACTCTCACTTCTCGATTCCTTGACAAATTTTCTCAACATTTCTACCTTCAATAATGCTTCATCAAGTTTTTTGCGGATGTCATTATTTATATTGTTTTCTTGTTTTAAGCATTTCAAAATATCTGACACCTCAACCAATCCTGTGCCAATTTTCTGCATGGAAGGAGTAAGTGTGTGTCCTTGTGCTGAGTAACCTGATCTTGTTTCATTATTTCTTTCCACATTTTTAGGCTTTAAGGTTAAAATTTTGAAGTTTCAAGAACAAAAAAATGCTAATATTCTTTTGAAATATTTGCAAAAGTAACAAATAGATTTCACATATTCACAAAAATTAATAAAAAATCATTCCGAATGCACTTTACGCAACAAAATACCACTTTACATTTTGACACAAATCAGACCCTATTTGAATTATCAACAACTCAAAAGAATTGTGAAAATATCTAAATTTGCACTTTGGATGTAACACTACAAACCATTGTTTCAAATATCCCGTGAATTCACCCGTGAACGACTCTTCACTACGTCATGAAAAGCCATTCCGAGAACAAATTAACGATAAAAATAATTTAGGAACTTAACCTGAACTAATAACTAATCAATGAACGCAAGGAAAATTTTTGTAGCAAGTCTGCTTGCTCTTGGCGGCGCCACACTGGCGACGGCAATTCCTGTCTTGACTGCCGTCCCTGCTTCTGCACAGGACGCTGTCATGAACATTTCCGGTACGGTCTTTGACCAGAGCGGTGAGCCGGTCATCGGTGCCACTGTTATGGAAAAAGGCACGGCCAATGGTACAGCTACCGACATCGATGGAAACTTCACTCTTAAAGTTAAGCGCGGTGCAACTCTCGTAATCTCTTACGTGGGCTGCCAGACTGCTGAGGTCAAGGCTGAACCCGACATGAAAATTACTCTCAAGGATGAATCTTCTGTTCTTGATGAAGTCGTTGTTGTCGGCTTCGGCACTCAGAAAAAAGTCAACCTCACCGGTTCTGTCAGCACTGTCGACACCAAACTTCTTAACGACCGTCCTACCAACAACGTGGCTGTTGCTCTCCAGGGTGCTGTCCCCGGTCTTCAGATCAACAACGGTAGCGGTGCCCTCGACAGCAACCCATCTATCAACATCCGTGGTAACGGTACTATCGGCGACGGCTCAAGCGGCGCTCCCCTCGTGCTTATCGACGGTATGGAAGGCGACATCAACGCCATCAACCCTCAGGACGTTGAAAGCATCTCTGTCCTCAAGGACGCAGCTGCAGCTTCTATCTACGGTTCTCGCGCACCTTTCGGTGTGATCCTTATCCAGACCAAGAAAGGTTCTGCAGGAAAGACTCAGGTAAGCTATCAGAACTCATTCCGCTGGGCAAGCCCGATCAACCTCGCTCACACAATGGAGTCTGTTCCATTCGTTTCATACTTCAACGACGGCTGTATGAACACCGACGGTTGGGCGCCTCACTTCAAAGGTGACCACCTCAAGAGAATCATCGATTACTACAACGGCAACCTCACATCAGTTCTTCCCGCCGGTGACAACGGTCTTTGGAAAGACGGCTATGCTGAAGGTAACGCAAATGTTGACTGGTATGGCGAGGTGTTCAAGAGCAGCAACTTCTCTCAGGAGCACAACCTCTCCGTATCAGGTGGCACAGAGAAAGTAAATTACTACTTCTCTGGCAACTTCTCTAATCAGGACGGTTCACTCCGCATCGGTGAGAATGATAAGAAAACATACAACGTCACAGGTCGCTTCTCAGCTCAGCTTTACGATTGGTTGAAAGTTGGATTCAGCTCTCGCTGGAACCGTCAGGACTTCATCCGTCCCGCAACTCTTACAGACAACCTTTATCAGACAATCGGACGTCAGGGCTGGCCTACTCTGCCTCTCTATGATGACAACGGTTTCTACTATGATTCTCCGTCACCCGCTCTCGGTCTTGCAACAGGCGGTAAGGACACAACCCAGACTGACCGCAATATCAACCAGCTTGACCTGACATTCTACCCCATGAAGGGTTGGGATATCCACGCTGAGTTGAACTACAGCGTACTTTCTGCCACTCGTCATTGGGATAAGCTTGTGACTTACAACCACAACGTGGCAGGCAAACCTTACGCATACGACAAGAGCAGCAACGTGCATGAGGATTACAAAAAAGAAAACTTCTTCAACGTAAACCTTTACACAAACTATAACTGGACAATTCAAGACAAACATGACTTCCATGTAATGCTCGGTTTCCAGACTGAAAACATGAAACAGCTTGTCTATGGTCTTCAGCGTAACGGTATCCTCATTGACAACCTCCCCGTAGTAGACCTCACCAGCGGTCTTGACTGGGATGGCAATAAGGTTACTCCCTCTGTAAACGGCGCTAAATATGAATGGGACACTGCTGGTTTCTTCGGACGTATCAACTATAGCTACGACAGCCGTTACCTCTTCGAGGCTAACCTCCGTTACGACGGTACTTCCCGTTTCCGCGCTGACCGTCGCTGGATCTGGCTCCCCTCTTTCTCTGTAGGTTGGAATATCGCCAACGAGAAATTCTGGGAAGAGTATTCAGATGTTTGCAACCAGCTTAAGCTCCGCGCATCTTGGGGTAAACTCGGTAACCAGAACACCACAAACTGGTATCAGACTTATCGTGTGATCGGACTTGGCATGAGCAACGGCGGATGGCTTCAGGGAGGCACTCAGCCTAACACTGCAGGATTCCCCGGTCTCGTTTCTCAGATGCTTGGATGGGAGAAGATCGTGAACTGGAACATCGGTCTTGACTTCGCATTCTTCAACAACCGTCTCCGCGGTAGCGCTGAATACTTCGTCCGCAGCACAAGAGACATGGTAGGTCCCGCTCCGGAACTTCCCTCTACTCTCGGTACTTCTGTTCCTAAGACCAACAACACTGACCTCCGTTCAAGCGGTTGGGATTTCGAACTCTCTTGGAATGACCGCACTTCATTCGGTCTCGGTTATGGTGCCAAGTTCGTACTCTCTGACTCTCGTATCAAGATTACAAACTATCCCAACAACCCCTCTCAGTCTCTCGACAACTATATTACAGGCAGATACACTGGTGAAATCTGGGGTTATGAGACAATTGGTATTGCAAAAACTAATGAGGAGATGCAGGCTCACCTCGCCACAACAAATCAGGACCAGCTCGGCACTCTTTGGGCAGCAGGCGACATCATGTATAAAGACCTCAACGGTGATGGCAAGATCAGCTCAGGCGCTAACACCCTTGGTGACCACGGCGACCTCAAGCTCATCGGTAACAACACTCCCCGCTGGTTGTTCTCTCTCGACCTTACTGCTGATTACAAAGGCTTCGACCTTCGCGTTTACTTCCAGGGTGTGGCAAAACGTGACTACTGGCAGGGCAGCTCTTACTTCTGGGGTATCGAAGACAACATGTGGTGGTCACAGGGTCTCCACCAGCATGCAGACTATTTCCGCGATGAAAACTCTTGGTCTGTAAAAGAGGGTCTCAACTCAGTTCATACTGATTCTTATTATCCCCGTCCGGTGTTCTCCGGTGGTGGTAAGAACAAAAAAGTACAGACACGTTACCTCCAGGATGCTTCTTACATCCGTCTTAAGAACCTTCAGGTGGGCTACTCACTTCCCAAGCACATCGTCAACAAGATCGGATTCCAGGTTATCCGCTTCTACTTCTCAGGCGAAAACCTCTGGACTGGCACAAGCCTCTCTTCTCTCTTCGACCCCGAGACAATCGGTTCAGGCTGGGGCGGTTGCGCTTATCCTCTCAACCGTACACTCTCATTCGGTCTTAACGTAACTCTTTAATAACTGTCAATTCAGATTATAAAATGAAAACTAAAAAATATATACAAGCAGCTCTTGCCTTGGTAGTCGCAGGTTCTTTCTCTTCCTGCAACGACTATCTTGACAAGGAGCCTCTATCACAAGCAACTCCCGAGGTATATTTCTCTAAGGAGGCTCACCTTGAGGCTTATGCAAACAATCTATACACCTCGATACTTCCTTCAAGCGGAAACTGGAGTTATGGTACATACGGCGGCGACCTCAACACCGACAACATGGTCAGCAACGTGGCAGACGGAATGTATATCCTGGGTGAATGGAGAACTTCAATGTCTGACAACGACAATTACACTTTCACCAACATCAATACGATCAACTACTTCTTCGATCAGGTTCTGCCTAAATACGAGGCAGGACAGATCCAAGGTACTGACGTGATGATTCGCCGCTACATCGGTGAAATGCACTTCTTGCGTGCATATCAGTATTTCATCATGATGCAGCGTTATGGTGACTTCCCAATCATCAAGACATGTCTCGCTGAAGATCTTGCTGTTTTGACAGAAGCAAGCAAACGTTCACCAATGAATGAGGTAGCTCGTTTCATTCTCGAGGAGCTTGACCTTGCATACGACATGCTCAAAGGCAGCCAGGCTGCGACAACCCGTATTAATGCTGATGTCGCTCAACTCATCAAGAGTCGTGTAGCTCTCTATACCGGCACATGGTTGAAAAACTTTGCCAACACTCCATTCGTTCCCAACGGTGAAGGATGGCCGGGCAAAGAGAAAGACTATAACGCAAACTACCAGTTCCCTACAGGTTCTCTTGAAGCTGAGGCAAACTGGTTCCTCGATCAGGCTATCGCAGCTGCAAAAGTGGTAGGCGACAAAGCTGAACTCACTCCAAACACAGGCATAGTACCTCAGACTGAAGGCGCTGCTATTTCTCAGCTTGAGTCTGAGAATCCATGGCTTGCAATGTTTGGCACTCTCGACCTTTCCACAAATAAAGAAGTTCTTTTGTGGCGTGAATACAGCCGTGGTCTTGGTATCGTACACAATATCGTGGTTTACGCTCAGCAGGGTAACCGCGCTTGCGGAACAACCCGCAGTATGGTAGATGCTTTCGTTTGCGAAGACGGTCTTCCTATCTATGCAAGTCCTCTGTACAAGGGTGACGAAACTCTTCACAATGTACGTCTCAACCGTGACCCCCGTCTTTTCGTTCAGCTCAAAGAGCCTGGACAGATGAACATCCTCGTAAACGACGGAGTCGGTGACCATGGTGTTGCAGAAGAGAAAGTTCCTCAAATCCTTAACTCAAACGTCGAGAATATCTACACTACCGGTTATGCTCTCCGTAAAGGAAACTATTATGGAAGTTCCATGGCTGGCAACGGTGACAACTACACTGCATGCCCTGTATTCCGCAGCAACGAGGCTCTTCTTAACTACATTGAGGCTTATTACGAGCGCTATGGCAATCTTGACGGTACAGCTCAGGAATATTGGCGTAAATTGCGTGCGCGTAATGAAGGTATGGATACCGATTTCCAGAAAACCATCAATGCTACAGACATGAGCATTGAAGCAAAGACTGACTGGGGTGCTTATACTGCAGGTATTGTTATTGACCCTGTCCGCTATAACATCCGTCGTGAACGTCGTTGCGAACTCATGGCTGAGAGCTTCCGTATGATGGACCTCAAGCGTTGGCGTTCTCTCGACCAGCTTATCACTACCAAATATCATGTAGAAGGTTTCCACATCTGGGGAACTCCTATGGAAAAATGGTATGATGAAGCCAAATTGAAAGAAACCATCTCTTCACCTGAACGTTCAGAATACATGCGTCCGTTCGAAGCTAAGATGAACAATGCATTTGATGGTCTTACCTGGCAGATGGCTCACTACCTACGCCCGATTCCTATCTATCAGATGATGCTTACTTCTCCCGATGCCACTACTGCATCTGAGTCTGTAATCTATCAGAACCCATACTGGCCTCTCGAGGCTAATATGCCGGCTACAAAATAATTCAAGTTTCACGTGTGAAACTTGACGGCTAAAAAATCTTAAGGTAAAAATTTTAAAGGTCCAACGCAACGGGCTGCCCTCAATCGAAGGCAGCCCGTTCTCCTTTTCTATGACATAAAAACATAACGACTTTATGTCTTTATGTCTTTATGTTTTTATGTTTTTATGTCTATGAGTTGGACTGAGGGGTAATGTAAGAATCTTTGAAGCCAAGGAAGTATAGCACGCCGTCAATACCTATTGTGGATATGCTTTGGCTTGCCTCAGCCTTAACCTTCGGCTTGGCATGGAATGCAATCCCCAAACCTGCCTCCGAAAGCATCGGGAGATCATTTGCACCGTCACCTACAGCTATGGTCTGAGCAATGTCGATGTTCTCGACTTGAGCAAGAAGTCTCAGCAATTCTTTCTTACGTTTACCGTCTACGATGTCGCCTACGTGTCTACCTGTCAGTTTACCGTCGGGACCGATCTCGAGTTCATTGGCATATACATAATCGAAGTTATATTTCTGTTTAAGATAATTGCCGAAATATGTAAAACCGCCGGATAGGATCGCCGTCTTATATCCGCTCCTCTTAAGCACAGACATCATCCTTTCCACACCTTCGGTGATCGGTAAGTTTTCAGCTATATCCTTCATGACGCTGACGTCAAGACCCTTCAAAAGAGCCACGCGACGTTTGAAACTTTCCTCGAAATCAATCTCTCCTCTCATAGCCGATTCGGTGATCGCCCTTACCTCCTCACCCACTCCGGCACGATCAGCAAGTTCATCGATAACCTCCGTACGGATAAGAGTTGAATCCATATCGAAGCAAATAAGACGACGGCAGCGACGGTAGAGATTATCCTCCTGAAGAGATATATCATAATTCAGCCTGCTCGACAACTCCATCAGATCGCTTTGCATCTTAAGGTGGTCGGCAGGTGTTCCCCTGACAGAAAACTCGATACAGGCCTTGGTTGCCGGGAGTTCCTCCTCATTGAGGGGTATACGACCTGTGAGACGCGAAATGGAGTCTATATTAAGCCCCTGCTCCGTGATGACGCGCGTGGTCTCACAGATCTGTTTTGATGTGATTTTCCTGCCAAGAATTGTGATTATGTAACGGTTCTTGCCCTGCATACTCACCCATTCGTTATATTCCTCCTCGGAAACTATATTGAAGTCCACTTGCACTTTCAGATCGCTTGTCTTGAAAAGGAGTTCCTTTAATATCTCTCCGCTTTTACGGCTATTTGTTTTGAATAGAATGCCAAGGGACAGCGTATGATGGATATCCGCCTGACCCATGTCAAGGATATCTGCATCATAGCGTGCAAGAATCTCTGTGAGCGCCGTTGTCACGCCACAGCGGTCAGCACCTGATATACTGATGAGAATCAATTCTCTTTCACCTTCTTTTTCCATATTTTAAGCGTCATTTTGTCTTTGGTTATTGGTCTCAAGTCGCCGATCTATCCGGTTCCGTCTAAACCTATAGGCTTCTGCCTCGCGGAGCTGTCCTGTTCAAAAGCGCAGCTTCTGCCTCGCGGAGCTGTCCTGTTCAAAAGCGCAGCTTCTGCGTCGCGGAGCTGTCCTGTTCAAAGCGCAGCTTCTGCCTCGCGGAGCTGTCCTGTTCAAAAGCGCAGCTTTTGCGTCGCGGAGCTGTCCTGTTCAAAGCGCAGCTTTTGCCTCTATAAACCAAAAAAGCAAGACGACACCAAGCATTCATGATGTCGTCTTGTTAGTAAAACCATAATAATTATTTACTCAGCGTCTGCCGATTTTTCCTGCTTGTCAAGAACCGCGATCTTCTCCTTGATCTGCGCGATATCCTCTTTAGTCTTCTGAATTCTCCGTTCAAGATCCTTCATGAGGGAATTGCCTGCGGATGATTTCACATTGAAGAAGCCGAGATTATTCTCGATTGTCTTCAATTCCGCCTGGCGATTCTCAAGAGCACGCACAAGACGGTCACGTTCCCTGCCGAGCTTATTGCCATCGCCTTCCATCTTCTTTACTTCCCCTTCGAAACGACGCATGCGCTGACGGGATTCACGAAGATCAAACGCACTGAACAGACGGTCGAGCTGAGCACGATAGTCTGCATTGACAGCATCTTTCTGCTTGAATGGCACATGCCCTATCTTCTGCCATTCACCCTGAAGATCTCGTACAGTGCCGATCACGTCTTTGCGCTCGGCATCTTCTGGGATAGCTGCAAGACGCTCAATTACCGATCTTTTAGCCTTAAGATTTTCAGCCTCCTCGTCACGGCGTCCGTTAAGAAGCTTCTTGCGGGCATCATGGAATGCATCCACAGCAGTGCAGAAACGTTTCCAGACCTCATCACCCTGTTTGCGACGGACAACCCCTACTGTGCGCCATTCCTTCTGAAGAGCCACCATCTCATCGTATGCTGCACGGTCCTCAAAACGGTCTTTGAGAGCCTCAGCCTTTTCACAAAGAGCCTCTTTCTTTGCGAGATTATCTTTGAATTCCTCTTTTGTCTTCTTAAAATATTCTGCCTTTGCAGTGAAGAAATCATCGCAAGCCTTGCGGAATCTTGCAAACAATTGGGAATTCACTTTCCTTGATGCAAATCCGAGACCTTTCCATTCGTTCTGAAGTTCAATTATCTCTTTTGTCACCTTGTCCCAATCGGCAAAATTCTTCAGAGAAGTAATGTCGATAGCCTCGGCTTTCTCACATAATGCTGTCTTGGCGTCTTCATTCGCCTGCTCCGTTGCCTTACGTTCGGTGAAATAATCCTGATGACGCTTGTTGATGATTGTAGAAGCCTCCTTAAACCGGTTCCAGATCTCTTCACGGATTTCACGTGCCACAGGACCGATCTCCCGCCATTGCTCGTGGAGAGACTGAAGACGCTTGAATGCATCGATAGGATCATCAACTTCTGTAAGTTCCTTGGCTTTCTCCACAAGTATTGTCTTCAATTCAAGATTTTTCTTGAAGTCAAGATCGCGAAGTTCCTTATTCATTTTTAGGCGGTCGTAGAACTGCTCCACAGCTGTCTGATACGCCTTCCATACATCATTATCGGTAGCCGCCGGGACTTCGCCAACGGCTTTAAAATCCTGCTGCAACTGTTGGAATTTCGGGAAATGAACATTGACATTATCAATATCCTCGGCGATCGCCTTCAATTCGTCGATGATTCTATTTTTCTCTTCCAGGTTCTTACGGCGCTCCTCCTCTTTATCCTCAAGATATGCATTGCGCTTTTCTCGGAATTCTCCGAGAAGCTCCTTTATTGCCACCTCATTTTCATCCGGAGTGGCAGAAAAAGCCTCGGGATCATTGCCTGCTGCCACAAAAGCCTCGAGTTCTTCTGAAAGCTGACGGTTGTGAAGGGTATAGAATGCCTGTTTGATCGCAGCAACTTCTTTATGTGCCTCCATGTCTCCTCCGGCAATAATAGACTTAAGAGCCTCCACCATTTCGGATTTAGACATCGAATGATAATTAGGGGAATGTTCCTCCTTGACATCTTCCGCTTTGTCGGCAGTCTCCGCAACATCAAGTGACGAAGAAGATTCTTCAACACAAACATTCTTTGACTCGCATTCATTTGTCTGCTCCACGGCATCCGCTGCTTCGGCGATATCGAGCGAAGGTGATGATTCGTTGGCACATGCGTTCTCACATTCTGCATTCTCCTTTTCAGAAGATGCTTCTGACTTCAACGCCTCGGCATTAGCCTCTGCGTCTACACGGGTAAGGTCTGCCTCTGAGGGCGACAGCTTATCAAGCTCATTCATAGCTGACAGGTTGATTTTGTTCGGGCTGCACACAATCATCATTACATCCGGAAACATTCCATGACAAGATTTCTTGCATACAGCCGTCTTGGTTGCTTATTTATGCGCCAAAATTAACAATAAATTGTCAAACAACAAATTTTAACGCATTTTAATTTTTAATTATTTTAGTTTCACAAGCTCACTTAGAAATTGTTTAAATTTATTTGTCGAAGGAATTGAGAGGATTTGTCGAGCAGTTTTTTGATATTTATGATGGAGTTATGGGGTTCTATAATGACTGAATAAATATCATAAAGATGCTGACAAAGACCTCAATAACAAGACAAAATAAATTTAAACAGTTTCTTAAGGGCCGAAGGCAGTTAAGGCGTTAAATAGGCATATGCATAAGATCTAAGGAAATCAAATCTCTTTCCACAATTAGAGATTAACCCTTTAACCCCATAACCCCATAACCCCATAACCCCATAACCCCATAACCCCATAACCCCATAACCCCATAACCCTTTAACCCTTTAACCCTCAACTTTCGCTTGCGAAAGTTGAATTAACTATTTTTCTTTATCACTTTTGCAGAGAGTATGCGGATGTCTTCTTTCGGGCGATCGGCAGAATCCGTCTCAGCCTTCTGGATCTTTTCTACAACATCCATCCCTTTCACCACTTCTCCGAAGACCGTGTACCCACCGTCAAGATGGGGCGTTCCTCCAATAGTGGAATAGTCCGCTTTTATATTTTCAGGCATTTCTTCCATACCGACATTTTCTTCAGTCTCTTTTATTAGCTGCTGTCGTAGTTGTTCAAGTTTTTCGTTGTCTCCGGCACGCTGCAGTGACTGTATACTGTCACGATGTTCGTATGCAAGTTTCTGGAAATAATCCTGAAGCGCTTTGGTCCGCTTTTTATTATCGGATATCTCGAGCTGACGTTCGCTATATTTGTTACCTGTCACTATATAAAATTGAGATCCTGACGAGCGCTTTTCAGGATTGACGGCATCCGCTGTACGGGCAGCCGCTATTGCCCCATACTTATGATAGCGCTTTGGATAACGTATTTCCGCCTCTATAGTATAGCTGGGATCTCCGTCGCCAAGCCTCGCACCTGACGTGGCATTCTTCGAATTAGGGTCGCCTGTCTGAACCATAAACTGGTCTATCACGCGATGAAAAAGAACACCGTCATAAAATCCTTCTCCCACGAGTTTCAGAAAATTATCGCGGTGAAGAGGGGTGTCGTTAAAAAGTTCTACGGTAATGTAGCCCATTGTTGTCTTTAATTCAACAAGAGCGTCGTTTGAGTCTATTGGTTTCACCTCTTCCATAGTTGTTTGGGAAAACACTCCCGCCACACTTAGACAAAGAGAGGCGGCAGCCATAAATATTCTTTTCATTAATAAAATATTTAAGATTTGGAGATCATGGGTTAAAGGGTTAGATTTATACATAAGACCTTAGGAGATCTGATCTCTCTCCACAATCAAGAATTAACCCTATAACCCTATAACCCTATAACCCTATAACCCTATAACCCTATAACCCTATAACCCTATAACCCTATAACCCTCGTCTTTCGCAAAGCGAAAGACGAATTATCATTATTCAAATCCGCGAAGACGGAGAAGCGCCTTGGCATCCGGTTCATGACCTCGGAATCGCTTGAAAAGAACCATCGGGTCTTCGGTGTCTCCGCTTTCAAGTATATTCTTTTTGAAAGAAGCGGCAGTCTTCTTGTCGAAGATACCTTTTTCTTTAAAAAGTTCCCAGGCATCCGCCTCAAGCACCTGAGCCCAAAGATATGTGTAATATCCTGAAGCATACCCGTCATCACCAAATATATGTTTGAAATATGGCGAGCGATAACGATATGTGATCTCATCGGGCATGCCGATTTTCTTGGTCACCTGCGCCTCAAATGAAGGGACATCGATGCCCGTTCCGTCGGTCTGACCCCATTCAAGGTCAAGGAGTGCAGCCCCGGCAAGTTCTGTAGTAACGAAGCCCTGGTTGAATTTTGATGATTCCTGAAGTTTCTTGATAAGCTCGTCAGGAATAACCTCACCGGTCTTATAGTGGCGTGCGTAAGTCTTGAGCACTTCAGGCTCGAATGCCCAATGCTCGTTTATCTGGGAGCAAAGTTCCACGTAGTCCCGGTCTACATTGGTTCCTGCAATCGAACGATATGGGGCACGTGAAAGAATCCCTTGAAGAGCATGTCCGAACTCATGGAATGTTGTCTCTACTTCATCGATTGTGAGAAGTGCCGGCGAATCTCCCGCCGGACGGGTGAAATTCCCCACATTATATACTATCGGACGACGGTTGCCGTCTTCATAAAGCCCGCAGCTTTGAATCTGTTCCATCCACGCTCCCTGACGTTTCGACGCACGAGGGAAATAATCTGTCATGAAGACTGCTATATGCTCACCGGTCTTGGAGTCTACGACCTCATAGACATTCACCTCATCCATATATTTGGGAGCATCGGGCATTGGAATCATCTTGATGCCATAAAGTTTTTCGGCTGCCCCGAAAAGACCTTTCAGCACATTGTCAAGAGCGAAATAAGGACGCACCTCTGACTCATCGAGATCATATTTCTGCTTCTTCACCTTGCCGGCATAGTAATAGTAGTCCCACGGGGCAATCTTGAAGCCACCATTTTCCGCATCCACTATCGCCTGCATGTCGGCAACCTCTTCATGGCTTCTCTTCACAGCCGGCTCAAACACCTGAAGCAACAGATTTGTAGCAGCCTCCGGAGTCTTCGCCATGACGCGGGATGTCATCATCTGTGCAAAATTGTCAAAGCCCATGATTTTTGCCTTCTCGGCACGAAGTTTAACTATTTTTTCAATCACCGGAAAATTGTTGTACTCTCCGTGCGAGGCAAGGTTGGTGTAACCCTTATAGATTGCCTCTCGCAGACCTCTGTTGTCTGCATTCTGAAGCACAGGGAGTCTGCTTGGTCCGTGAAGTGTGAACACCCAGAGTCCGTCAAGGCCTCTTGATTTTGCCTCCTCGGCAGCCTGCGATATAGACGATTCGGGAAGTCCTGAAAGATCCTCTTTGTCATAAACCGTGATGAAGAAAGAGTTTGTGGCGTTAAGAAGATTTTTATTATATTGAATGAAAAGCTTGGAAAGCTCGTCGTTCACCTTGATAAGCTCCTCCTTTTTATCTGCAGGAAGGGCGGCGCCGCGCTCCACGAATTCCTTATAGTATTTCTCCACCACTCTTTTCTGAACAGCGTTCAAACCCTGCTTGTCGCGGTTGTCATACACATATTTGATCTTCTGGAAAAGCTGCTCGTTTAGATTCAACTGATTGGATGCCTCATTGAGCAAAGGAATCGCCTCGTCTGCCATAGTTGCGAACTCTTCTGTCGAGAGCGCACTGTCATAATGGTAGAACACCCCGGAAACCCTGTCAAGGATGGGGGAAAGATTCTCAAGCGGAAGGATCGTATTTTCAAAATCAGGTGTCGCACGGTTTGCGGTGATCGCAAACATTCTCTCTTTCTGCTCCTCTATTCCGGCCTTGATTGCCGGAATAAAGTCAGAAATCTTAATATCCTCGAAAGGTGGGATTTTGTATTTGTTGGTGTATTCACTCAAAAACGGGTTGACGTGTGTGTCTGCCATGGTCGGTGGTGTTAAACCGATGCCCATTATTAAGGCTACGGCTGATGATAAAATTAATTTCTTCATTCTTAATGATATTAAAGGTTAATTATTTCTTTGTAAACGAGAATTCCCCCACTAAGGGATAATGGTCGGATGTATTGATCTTTCCTACCTTAAGGCTCAATGCCTCTATGGGACCGCGATAGAGCATCTGGTCGATATGGAAATAGAATGCATGAAGATTATACGTCCAGGTAAAACCGAGATTTGTCTCCGCATATGCATCCCTCATGTCTTCCCCCTTAACAAGATTATATGTCCAGGATGCCGGCACATCATTGAAATCTCCACAGACAATCAAAGGAGATGTCGGGCTTATCCGATCGATGGCATCACGCAAATCACGGGCATTGATGGCTCGCTGCCGGAAGGCATTCCTGAGCTTCGACAGGATGGTGCCCTTAAATTCCTTCACACTCGCTTTCGCCCCGTCAACCGTCTTCATTTCCTTTACAACCCGCCTTTCTTCTTCAGAAAGATCGTATGAATATAGATGCACCATCCCCACATTAAGTATTTTTCCACCGGGGAAATTAACTTTAAAAAAATCAAAACGATGTCCTCCTCCTTCACTAAGAGAATGACCTGCGCGGTCAACCGGATATTTCGAGAGCACTTTTATATCCGTTGAGGAAAGTCCGGCACGAAACGGATACTTACGTATAAGACTGTCGATCAACGCCGGACTTGCATTTTTCAATTCTTGGGAACTGAAATTATCAAGTTCTGCAAGACATATCACGTCTGCATCAGAATTGATCATATATTCCACAGCCCTGTTTGTGTGCGAATCCGTGTCTCTTATATCCTCCGTGTGAAGCACGTTCCAGGATATTATTTTAAAAGTAGCCTGTCCAGGTTCTGCTTTTTTAGGAAAACTCAAAGGCATCGCCTGCGACAACGGTCCCATACAAGCCACTATTGTAAGTACGCCAAGCGCAGTGAAAAATATTCTTTTGGTCAAAAGCCAGAAAATCACCAGCAAAATAGTTGCAGTTGCAAAATATGGCAGTGCAAGACACAACACAGCCGGGATTGTCAGATATTCCGGATTGCATTTACCTCCGTATGCCGATAATATAGTGAGAAGAAAAATTACAATCGATACAATCCGCATCACCATACGGAAAATCGGATTTATAAGCGGAATTGAAAACATATCTTTCTATTGTTTAATACTTTATTACCCGATCAATATCCTATGCCCAAAATCGTCTAACGACTAATCAACTAACGACTAATGACTAATCAACTAACGACTAATCAACTAACGTCTAATGACTAATCAACTAACGACTAATCAATTGGAACCGAGTCGTTGTGATAATGCATTAAGTTCCTTACGTTCTGTCTCTGTGAGAGAATTATAACCGGAAAGCCTTATCTTGTCGAGCAAAGCGTCAAGCCTATTGGCGTCTGAAAGTTTTCCGGATGCCGCTTTAGCCACGGCATGTCCGTCGCGCACAACATTACCTCGCTGCAATGGGGCATTCACCACCTTAAGCACCGCCTTTCTGCGCATCTTGACCTCTTCCCCCACTTTCTTGACGGGATCAAAGCCCTTTTTCAATGCAAACGCGAAACCCAATCCAAACAAGACACCTCCCACATGTGCCGCTTGTCCTCCTGTATTGCCCCCTCCTATCCCGGCGAATGTCAGCAATATGCATCCAATTGCTATCCATTTCAGTTTCACTTCTCCGAAAATCAGGAGATATAGTCTAAGATCGGGAGAGCGCATGGCGGCTCCAGCTATTATTGCCAACACTGAGGCGGATGCACCACACAGATATGTGCCTGCCGGAGAGAGCCCGGGAGAAACTGCCTGTACTCCTATATAAAACGCTGCGCCCACCAATCCTCCGCCTATATAGAGCCATAACAAATGTCGCTCTGTCAGAGTGATCATCAAAATACGCCCGAACCAAAACAGCCACAGCATATTGAATAGAAGATGGAGAAAATCATAATGAGTCGCCATATATGTCAGCACGGTCCATGCATGGGTCAGCGCATCAGGCACCGACGATGAGACACAAAGCCATTGCATGGTGAAATTGCCGGATGCCCCGAAGTAATTCCCTACCATCACCGTGATCCACAAAATCAGGAACAAACAGCTGTTGAGAACGAGTAGCCACGCAAGCGCTCCGGAACCGCAGACTCTCTTTACCTTTTCAATAAAAGCTGTCACCTCGTAAAATTCCTTTCTTTCTCCAATACAACAATATGACAAGAGCGAACAGCATACCTCCCAAATGTGCGAAATGAGCTATCATGTCGTTGGCTCCGACACCCAAAAAGAACTCTATCACCCCATACCCTATCATCATATACTTGGCTTTGATGGGAACCGGAATGAAAAACAGGTAGAGCGGCTGGTTGGGAAATACAAAAGCATAACCCAATAACAGACCGAACACCGCACCAGACGCTCCGATGGTGACCATCTGGCTCTTATATTGTGCCACAGCCGACAGGAATTCGCCGTCGCCGTGAGACAGGGCTGAGTCAACGATGCTTTTCATATGGTCATAGGTAAGACCGTTGATTTTCGCGATACCGTCTACATATTCATGCATCCATCTAAACGACCATACCGCCTCCTGCACTATGGCGGCTCCTATGCCGCAGACAAAATAAAAGATAAAGAATCGTTTGCTTCCCCACACCCGCTCAAGGGTGGAACCGAACATCCACAACGTAAACATGTTGAAAAAAACATGAAACGGACTTTCCGGTGCATGTACAAACATATAGGTAAGCACTTGAATCGGATTGAAATTAGATGCCGACACGAAATGAAGTCCGAGCACTCTCACGATTGTATCGGAAAAGCGGGGAAACACAGCTTCCGCCAGCCATACTATAAGATTGATTATTATCAGGTTTTTCGTCACTGGCGGGATAGCCGCCATAAAACCTCCTCTGTTGCTTCCAAACATGCTGCAAATATAACAATTTTTAATGTCTCTGACAAACCGGGATTATATCTCTCCAATTATCTTTAAAATTTATTATGATTTTTAACTCTCAAAACTTTCATTCTTTGGAATTAATTGCTACCTTTGTCACACTACTAACTAAAAAGACACACATTGTGTCTATATCCGCCATACCCTGCATTCTGTAACAGCAACAGGAAATTGGTGTGTGAAACATGAATTACCCAAAAATTCACCTAACATATTATCAGATGAAAAAACTGACAATCGCTACTCTCGCAATGCTCGCTGTGGCATGTGGGCGAAACTCATCCCCCGGAGGGATGTCTCCCGCTATTCCCTCAGACAGCGACTTGGAGAAAAAAGTGAAAGAAATTGTTTCCGGCATGTCTATCGACGACAAGGTCGGGCAGATGTGTGAAATCAATATCGATGTTATCACTGTCGACTCCCTCGTGAATGGCAAGGTTGAGCTTGACAGCGAGAAAGTGAAAAACGCTTTTGAAAAATATCGTGTCGGTTCGGTGTTAAACACCCCCATGGGGGAGGCGCAAGATCCCGACACATGGTATCGCATCATAAACGGCATCCAGGAAGCTTCGATGAAATATATCGGTATTCCTGATGTGTTTGGCGTTGACCAAAATCATGGCACGACATATACCATCGGTGGAACGCTGTTCCCTCAAGAAATCAACATGGCGGCGTCTTTCAACCGCGACCTTGTGCGTGAAGGCGCTAAAATCACAGCCTACGAATCGCGCGCCTGTGCTATTCCTTGGGTCTACAATCCTGTGATGGACCTCGGAAGAAACCCTGTCTGGAGCCGCATATGGGAAAGCTTTGGAGAAGACCCCTACATCAACGGCGCTATGGCTGTGGAAATGGTGAAAGGTTATCAGGGTGACGACCCTAACCATATCGGAGTCCAGAATGTAGGCGCCTGTCTGAAGCACTACATGGCTTACGGAAACCCTGTAACCGGCAAAGACCGCACACCCTCTTCAATCAACCCTGTAGACCTTCGCGAAAAATACTTCCACCCATATAAGGAAGCAATCCGCGCAGGGGCTCTCTCCGTGATGGTAAATTCCGGCATCAACAACGGTATGCCGTTCCATGCCAACTATGAAATGCTGACTGAATGGCTGAAGGAAGGTCTCAATTGGGACGGTATGATTGTGACAGACTGGGCGGATATCCATAATCTTTGGAAACGTGACAAAATCGCAGCTGACTATAAAGAAGCCATCATGCTCTCTATCAACGCAGGCATCGACATGTCTATGACTCCATACGACATGGAATTCTGCACACTGCTGAAAGAGCTTGTCGAAGAAGGGAAAGTTTCTCAGGCGCGCATAGACGATGCCGTTTCACGCATCATCCGCTTTAAACTTCGTCTGGGTCTCTACGAAAATCCCGCAACCAATCCCAAGGATTATCCTCTCTTCGGAAGTGCCGACCATGCGGCAAAGGCTCTTGAATTGGCTGTACAGAGCGAGATTCTTCTCAAAAATGAAAACAACGCCCTTCCTATCGCCCAAGGCAAGCGTATCCTCGTCACAGGACCTAACGCCAACACTATGCGTTCTCTCAACGGAGGCTGGTCTTACACATGGCAAGGTGTTGACAATCCAAAGTTCCACGAACAGTATAACACTATCTACGAAGCGCTTTGCAACGAATATGGTGCATCCAACGTGGTGCTTGAGCAAGGCATGGATTATGTGCAAGACTTTGGGAAATGGGAACTTGAACAGAATCTTAGAATCGAACGCGCTGTAGCTGCCGCTCGTGGTGTAGACGTAATCGTGGCTTGTATCGGTGAAAACTCTTATTGTGAAACTCCGGGCAATACCAACGACCTTACCATCTCCGCCAACCAATCCGCTCTCGTGAAGGCTCTTGCCGCCACGGGGAAACCTATTGTTCTCGTTCTTAACGAAGGACGTCCACGCATCATCCGCGAGATCGAGCCCCTTGCAAAAGCTGTTGTCAACGTCCTCCTCCCGGGCAACTATGGTGGAGACGCCCTTGCCCTTCTCCTTTCAGGCAAACGGAATTTCAGCGCCAAATTGCCTTACTCCTATCCCAAATGGATCAACGCTCTCGCAACTTACGACCACAAACCAAGTGAAACTGTTGAAACTATGAGCGGGGCTTATAACTATAGTGCCGATATCGACGTGCAGTGGCCTTTCGGATTCGGCATGAGCTATACGACCTATGAATATTCAGACATCGCGATCGACAAAACTGAATTCTCTCCCTCCGACAATATCACGGTGAGCGTGACTGTCACCAACACTGGAAGCGTTGAAGGTATGGAGCCTGTGATTTTCTACAGCTCTGACCTCGTGGCTTCCATCACCCCCGATGTGCTTCGGGTGAGAGGGTTCGACAAAATCAGCCTTAAGCCGGGAGAAAGCAAGAAAGTTGATTTCAATATCCCCGCAAGCGATCTCGCATTCGTGAACTACGATGGGAAATGGACCGTGGAAAAAGGTGATTTCAGGTTCACTATCGGGAATCAGCAAATAAATGCCGCCTGCACGGAGACAAAAGTATGGGACACGCCCAATATTCCCTAACAAAACTCTATGGATAAATGGCGCGTACATACGCGCCATTTATTATACCTGCCACTTTTTTAAGTGTTTTTTATAAAAAATGTGAGGTTTTATAATATTTTTACCCATTATAATTGTTGTAACACTTGGAAAGTTGTATATTTGCCACAATTTAAACAAATAACATATTGAAATCATGACTAAAGGAGATCTCATCAATGAAATCGCTGCTAAAGCGGAAATAAATAAGGTCGCTGCAAAGGCAGCTCTTGATGCCTGTCTCGAATCTATCTCGCAGGCTCTCGCCAATGACGACAAGGTTCAACTTATCGGGTTCGGCACTTTCTCTGTTGTGGAGAAACCTGAGCGCACAGGCATAAACCCGCAGACCAAGGAGAAAATAACCATCGCAGCCCGCAAGACTGTTAAATTCAAACCGGCTGACGGTCTCGGCAAGTAATTAACTCTTTTATCTCCAAAAAGAACAAGAGCGCGCCTGCAATTTGCGGGAGCGCTCTTTTTTTGTTAAATTTGCACCTTAGAAGTTTTTTATCTCAAAACGATCTTGAGTGTGGTGCGAGTTAAGCGGGCACTCTCAAATCAATAAAACAAAACCAATGACAGTAGAATCCATAATCGCCGCAGCTGTGGCTAAAGCAATATCACAGCTCTACGGCTCTGAAATCGACCCGGCTTCGATTGTTCCGCAGGCAACACGTAAGGAATTTGAAGGAAACCTTACTATCGTGGTGTTCCCTTATCTGAAAGCATCACGCAAATCTCCGGAAGCCACAGCTACTGAAATCGGTGAATGGCTCGTGACAAACGAACCTGCCGTGGAGAAGTTTAATGTGGTGAAAGGATTCTTGAATATTACCGTCGACCCGGCTTTCTGGCGCAGCGTGCTTCATGAAATCGCTGCAGACCAGAATTTCGGCATTACTGCCGCCAATGAAAATTCAGACCTCGTGATGGTGGAATACTCTTCACCAAACACTAATAAACCCCTCCACCTCGGACATGTCCGCAACAACCTGCTTGGATACTCTCTCTCCCGCATTCTTCAGGCAAACGGGCACAAGGTTGTCAAGACAAATATTGTCAACGACCGCGGCATCCATATCTGCAAGTCTATGCTTGCATGGAAAAAATGGGGCAACGGGGCCACTCCTGAATCCACCGGTAAAAAGGGAGACCATCTTATCGGCGACTTCTATGTGGAGTTTGACAAGCACTTCAAGGAGGAAGTAAGGCAACTCATGGAGCAAGGGCTCTCAAAAGAAGATGCCGAGGCTCAGTCTCCCCTCATGCTTGAGGCTCGCGAAATGCTTCGCAAATGGGAAGCCGGCGACGAAGAGGTGCGCAACCTATGGAAAACCATGAACAATTGGGTTTACGAGGGGTTTGATGAGACTTACAAGCGTCTCGGTGTTGACTTCGACAAAATTTATTATGAAAGCGACACTTATCTCGAAGGGAAGGATCTTGTGCTTGGCGGCATAGAGAAAGGAATCATGTATCGTAAGGAAGACGGTTCCGTGTGGGCTGACCTTACCGGCGACGGTCTCGACCACAAGCTGCTCCTTCGCGCCGATGGCACCTCCGTCTATATGACTCAGGACATAGGCACGGCAAAACTCCGTTATCAGGATTTCCCGATCGATAAGATGATCTACGTGGTGGGTAACGAGCAGAATTATCATTTCCAGGTACTCTCCCTCCTTCTCGACAAACTTGGATTTAAATGGGGCAAGGATCTGACACATTTCTCATATGGAATGGTCGAACTTCCGGAAGGTAAAATGAAATCTCGCGAAGGCACCGTGGTGGATGCCGACGACCTTATCCAACAGATGGTGGATTCAGCACGCGAAGCCTCTGCCGACCGTTTCGCCGATATGCCGGCTCAAGAGGCAGCTGAAGTGGCTCGTATGGTAGGTCTCGGGGCTCTGAAATACTTCCTTTTGAAAGTGGACCCCAAGAAGAATATGCTCTTCAATCCTAAAGAATCTATCGACTTCAACGGAAACACCGGACCTTTCCTCCAATACACATACGCACGCATTCAGTCTGTGATCAGACGCGCAGGAGGCGTAAGCCTGAACTCCACTCCCGACGCCGTACCTAATGAGAAGGAATCAACCCTAATTCAGAAAGTGGCTGATTTCCCCTCTGTTGTCAAGGAAGCAGGCAAGAGTTATTCTCCGGCACTTATAGCCAATTATTGCTACGATCTCGCTAAGGAATACAATCAGTTCTACCACGACTACTCAATTCTCAAAGAGGAGGATGAAAACAAACGTAATCTTCGTCTTGTCCTCTCGGCTGTGGTGGCAAGGACTTTGAAAGCCGGTGTCAGCCTTCTCGGCATGGAAATGCCGGAACGCATGTGATGTAAAAGGGTATCCGTTTGAAAAATGGAGAATTTTTCCTTTTTCTCCATTTTTCATTCCTTTAACTCTTTTCGCTCCACATTAAACTAAACTTGGCACATTGTTTGTTGTCTTATATAATAGTCAACAAAAAACTAAACACATAGAAAGGTTAACCCTTTAACCTTATAACCTCTTAACCTTCAACTTTCACTTGTGAAAGTTGAGTAATATATTAAGAATTTTCAAAACAATTACTAATATGGACAACTGGAATCAAAACATGACTCCCCCTCCCTACTATGGATCCGGCGCGGTAGTCAATCAAGTCAACGCTGTGATGAAACGCGTCTACGTGCGCATGTTCATCGGTCTTCTAATCTCTGCATTCTGTGCCCTCGGAGTAGCGTCGAGCCCGGCAGTAATGCATGCAATTTTCGGGAACAAGATAATTTTCTGGGGACTTTTCATTGCTAT
This sequence comes from uncultured Porphyromonadaceae bacterium, assembly GCA_947073495.1. Lineage (GTDB taxonomy): Bacteria > Bacteroidota > Bacteroidia > Bacteroidales > Muribaculaceae > Lepagella. The sequence continues at coordinate 519 of CAMTMX010000011.1, read as the reverse complement.
GCTTGCCATGGCATGGATCCTACCGGCTCGTATGGCAAAGATGTCTACATCCTCATGCCTGCTTCTCTTCTGTGTGTTCTCTGCAATAATGGGCGTTTGGTTGGCTCCTATATTTATCCTATATAAATTAGGTACTATCGTCTATACATTCTTCATAACTGCCGGAACATTCGGTGCGATGTCTGTGTATGGATATTTCACAAAATCCGACCTCTCTAAGATGGGCACATACCTGATGATGGCTCTTTTCGGACTCATCATTGCTTCTGTGGTCAACATCTTCTGGGCAAACAGCACAATGGAATGGATAATCTCTATCGTGGGCGTGTTGATATTCACAGGTCTTACTGCCTGGGACACTCAACAAGTTAAGCGTCTTGCCGCTGCAAATCTCGAACCTCAGCTTGCCGACAAACTCGCTACCATGGGTGCACTCAACCTATACCTCGATTTCATCAACCTCTTCCTCTTCCTTCTCCGCATCTTCGGCGGTGGCTCACGTGACTACTTGACAATTGA
>CAMTMX010000010.1 GCA_947073495.1 uncultured Porphyromonadaceae bacterium | reverse complement strand
TCAAGCGGAGTGTAAATAATTTTTAATGAAGAATATGATTTTGTTCAATTCTTTTTTAATTTCCGGATGATTATTTATATAAAATATGTATTTTTGCATAAAATATCATGTCAATCTTCAAGAATCTGAATTCCCATCATGGAAAAATTGTATCAATATCTTTGGAAGTCGAGAATGTTCGGCAGGAGGCTCCATGAGTGTGGAGGTTCGGAAATTGAGGTGCTTGATCCGGGTATGCTTAATACTGATTCCGGTCCTGATTTTTTTAATTCTAAGATCAAGATAGATGGAATAGAGTGGGCAGGAAATGTGGAAATACATGTAAAGGCGTCAGATTGGAGGCGTCATGGACATGAGGATGATCCGGCTTATGACGGAATCATATTGCATGTGGTTGGAGTGTCAGACTGCAGAATACGAAGAAAAGACGGTTCGTTTATACCTCAGGTTGAGATTACGATGCCAGAAGATTTTTTTCGTACTTTCTCATTCTTGTCTTCAGAAATATCCGGAATAAGATGTGGCGGCTCGTTGTCAAATATTCATTCTTTGTCTCTGACCGATTGGCTTGAGACTCTCGCAGTGGAAAGGATCCAGGCAAAGGCGCAAAGAGTGTTAGATTTGAATTCCTCAACCGGTAATGACTGGGAGCAGACGTGTTTCATTATTTTTGCGCGTGCATTAGGGTTCGGGCTCAATGGTGATCCTTTTGAGATGCTTGCCCGATCATTGCCGTTGAAATTTCTACACCATCATTCAGACAACCCTCTTCAGTTGCAGGCGCTTCTATTTGGACAAGCGGCTATGCTCGACTCGTCGCTTCATATTTTTGACGAATATTATCAGCTTTTATGCAGGGAGTATTATTTTCTTGCGAGAAAATATGGTCTGCGTCCAATGCGCGCGGGATTATGGAAATATGCACGAACCAGGCCTCAGAATTTTCCCCACAGAAGGATAGCTTTCCTTTCCAAGGCATGTGAGGGGGGATTTGCGCTTTTTTCTAACATTATTTCCTGCGGACGAAATTCAGAAAAACTTAGGGAACTGTTTGACTGGCATCTTGATGGATATTGGCATAATCATTTTTCATTCGACATGGAGGCAAGATGCGTTTCGGATGCTCTTTCCGAAACAAGCGTGACCTTGTTGATTATAAATGTGGTAGCTCCTTTGCTTTATGCTTTCGGGATGATGAGGGGAGATCTTGATCTTGCAGAACAAGGGCAAGCTCTGCTTGAATGCCTTCCCGGAGAAAACAATGGGGTGACGAGGCAATGGGAAGCATTGGGGTTGAAAGCAGAGAATGCATGGAGGTCGCAGGCATTGCTCCATCTAAAGAAAGAATATTGCGATGCAAGGAAGTGTCTATACTGTAGATTCGGCAATAACATGCTTCGGAAAGCGGCGGGAGCCAAGGATTCAGTGGTCTCGCTGCACTATAACCCATAAAATTGCGTTAAAATATTAATAGGCTCCTTTCAAAAATATAGGAGGGTGCATATTCACATTATTTAGACAGATACTATATACATAATCCTTATAGGGTTGTTATAAATATATGGCAAGAAACAGACAGCAAAGCAATCAAAAAACTTTTCGCGAAGATCGTGTGGTGGTATTGACAAACGAGAGTGAAGAAATTAAACCGCTTCTCGCTTTTGTTGGGGATTATTTCCACAGCAAAAGCCGAAATGATCTTAAAACCTGGCTACGATACGGACATATAATGTCTGACGGCATGGTTACAACTGCATTTGATGCTCCGGTTGAGCCTGGAGGAGTCGTAAAGGTGAATATTTCTCGTCCTTTTGTCGTGTTTAAACACGCAAGAATACAGCTTGTGTATGAAGATGACGATATAATTGTCATCAACAAAGGATATGGTCTACTCTCTGTCGGAACTCAAAGCCATCGCAAGGAGGAGACCGCTTATGATATCCTCCGGGATTATGTAAAGAAGCAAAATCCGGTCAACAAGTTGTATGTGGTGCACCGTCTCGACCGTGACACTTCCGGACTTATGATGTTTGCAAAAACAGAAGAGGCGCAGGAAACTTTACGTCACAATTGGAACAATATGGTGCTTGACCGACTTTACGTGGCTCTTTTGGAGGGATATGTCGAGAAAGATGATGGTTTTGTGAAAAGTAGGCTTGCCGAAAATTCGCAATTTGTGGTGTATTCTACAAAAGATGCGGACGACGGTAAACTTGCGCTGACCAGATACAAGGTGCTTAAACGAGCCAACGGACTATCTCTTGTAGAGTTTTCTCTCGACACCGGCAGAAAGAATCAGATTCGGGTGCATGCTTCAGAAATGGGACATCCGATTATGGGCGACAGAAAATATGGAGCAAAAGAGAGCAGGCTTCATAGATTATGTCTTCATGCCAGAACCCTGAGGTTTGCCCATCCCGTTACAAGAAAAGATATGCGTTTCGAGCAGCCTGTTCCCGCAAAGTTTATGAATGCGGTGAAGGGGGTGGAGCCTAAAGAATTCAAACATTGACTTATGGTCATATAATATTGAAAATAAAGAAAGTTATGCCGATTGATACGTCATCATATTATCCTGAAGTGCCATCTCCAGACGGGAGAGGGGATGATGAATTCAGTCTCAATAAGAGAGAGGGTGGTCTTTTTGGTGACCAAGCCCTATCTTCGCCTGAATCATCGGAGCTGAAACCGGAAACAGAATGTTTCGTGCAACATAAAAATAACAAGAATAAGGATGATGACGAGCCCCCGGCTGAGAAAGTTGTCACAGGAGTCTCCCACTTTCTTTCGTGGCTATTGGTGCCTTTGCTGATGCCTGTATATGGGCTCATCCTGGCATTCGGGCTTTCAATACTTGATGTGGCACCTATGGGTATGAGGGTTGTGTTTACATTGATTGTGGCAGGCATAAATGTGTTGATCCCTATGATTTTGATCGGACTTCTTAAGAAGATGGGCGTTGTGGAAGATCTCGGGCTCAACAGACAAAAGGAGAGATTGATTCCATACATCATTTCAATAGTATGTTTTGGAGTTACAGCCTGGTTTATGCATGTCAAGGGTGCACCCCAATGGCTTTCTCTTTTCTTCGCCGGAGGAGGCATTGCCGCCTTGATAAATCTTATTATAAACTATAAATGGAAGATATCCGCTCATGCGGCGGGAATTGCCGGTGTGGTGGCACTGCTTATCAGGATTGCAAAAGACGGATCTGCGGAGCCTGATATATTCTTTTGGCTATTGCTGACCATTGTTCTTGCAGGATTGCTCGGGTCTGCCCGTGTCTGGCTTGGCAGACACACCATATGGCAAGTGCTCGCCGGCTATGCAGTAGGGTTTTGCTGTGTTTTCTTCTTGACAATGATCAAATGACCTGACAATTGAAGTTGATTCCCAAAAACTACAATTAGACAACAATAATGAGCATATACAATTATAAAAGACGTGAAAGCAGTGTGGCTCACGCAGGAAACGTTAATATAGGGGGAGACAACCCCATCCGTATTCAGTCGATGAATAACACTTCCACTCTTGATACGGAAGGGAGTGTGGCGCAAGCATTGCGCATAGCAGAAGCCGGTGGTGAGATTGTCCGTCTGACTACCCAAGGGGTACGCGAGGCGGAAAATATGGCAGAAATCAGAAAAGGTCTTGATGCGGCGGGCTGCAGTGTGCCTTTGGTGGCGGATGTTCATTTCAATCCTAATGCGGCATTTAAGGCAGCTACAACTTGTGAAAAGGTAAGAATCAATCCAGGTAATTTTGTAGACGCCGCCCGTACGTTCAAAAAATTGAATTTTACGGATTTAGAATATGCAGAGGAAGTCAAAAAAATACGGGAAACTCTCGTGCCGTTTCTAAATATCTGCAAACAACATGACACTGCAGTCAGGCTTGGAGTGAATCATGGCTCTTTGTCAGACAGAATCATGAGCAGATATGGCGACACGCCGGAAGGTATGGTTGAATCGGTGTTGGAGTTTCTCCGGGTATGTAAGGAAGAGAAATTCGATAATATTGTCATTTCTATAAAGGCTTCCAATGTAGTTGTTATGGTTGAGACAGTCAGGCTGCTTGACAAAAAGATGATGGATGAGGGTATGAGATTTCCGCTTCATCTTGGAGTGACTGAAGCCGGAGATGGAGAAGACGGAAGGATAAAGAGTGCGGTAGGAATCGGGACTCTACTTGGTGAAGGTCTTGGGGATACCATCCGGGTTTCATTGACGGAAGATCCTGAGAATGAAATTCCTGTGGCTTGTAAATTGAGAGATTATATATGCCTCCGTGAAGGTCATGCCGCGGTTGTCGAGCCATGTGAAATAGTTGAAGGGAAGAGCCGTGAGAAAGCAGTCTCGGTCCCCGGTTTTGAAAACGTGAATTATCCTCTGGTTGTAGGATTTGATTTCCCTTCAATCCCCGGTGCATGGCATATCGTGGACGCAGCTGTAGATCCGGTATTGTTTGATGATGAAATACCTGTTGTGGTTCATTCGGATAATGTCAACCGTCCCGGTGAGATTGCGTCCTGGATAGACCGTTTTGTTGCGATGGGTGGTAAAAATCCTGTGATTATTCATATGGCTTATGATGATGTGGATATAGAAGACCTACAGATTAAATCCGGTGCAGACTTTGGTCCGCTTTTGCTTGGCGGTTACGGTGCCGGTATTTATATAGACGCTCCGGCATTCTCTCATGATGATATTTATTCAGTGGCATTAGGTTTGCTTCAGGCTGTACGCTTGAGAATAAGCAAAACAGAATATATAGCATGTCCCAGTTGTGGAAGAACATTATTTGATCTTCAGAAAACATTGAAGGAAGTGAAAGATGCCACGCAGGGATTGAAAGGGTTGAAAATAGGAGTGATGGGTTGCATTGTCAACGGACCGGGAGAAATGGCTGATGCCGATTATGGCTATGTTGGAGCCGGTCCCGGGAAAGTGAGCCTTTATAGGGGGAAGACATTGGTTAAGAAAAATATACCATCAGAAAATGCGATAGAAGAACTTTTGGCTCTAATTAATGAGAAATAGAAATAAATTAAGAGAATGTTTGGATTTAACTTATGCCAAAAGTAAACATACTCTCAATGAATAATAACATTAACAAGTATATAATAAAAGGAACGACCGAAAGGTCGTTCCTTTTATTATGTGATGTAATCAGATAATTATCAATTATCTAATGCTCCACTCAACACCGTTTTTGGTGTCTTTTACATCAAAACCGAGAGCCGCGAGTTTATCACGGATAAGGTCTGAGGTTGCCCAGTCTTTCTGAGCCTTTGCATTTTTACGTATCTCCATCAGAAGGTCTACAGCGCCTTCATAAGCTTTAGAGGCACCTGTGTTTTCTACTTCCGAACCAACACGAACCCCAAGAATATCCACGAGGAAAACGTCAAACAAATGTCGGAGTCTGGATATGTCGTCTTGAGAAAGCTTTATGGATCCGTCGGATGCGGAATTGATGATTTTACAAGCCTCAAAAAGCTGTGCGATTACCTGAGGAGTGTTAAGGTCATCGTCCATCGCTTCATAGCAGGCATTTAAGAAATCGGGGACTTCAATTGTTGATTTCTCCGCAGGCAAAAGATTCTGGAGACGTCGGTAGCCGTCAGAAATCTTTTGAAGAGCCTTTTCTGCTGCCTGCAGGGCGGCATTGGAGAAATCCACCGTGGAACGATATTGTGCCTGGAGAATAAAAAAGCGGATCACCATCGGGGTGTATGCTTGCTCCAAAAGGGGATGGCTGCCATCGAAGAACTGCTCAAGGGTTATAAAATTATTATAACTCTTGCCCATCTTTTTGCCGTTGATGGTGATCATGTTGTTGTGTACCCAATACCTCACCGCCTCATGACCTTGCGCTGCCACGCTTTGAGCGATTTCACATTCGTGATGAGGGAAAAGAAGGTCAAGACCGCCTCCATGAATGTCGAAAGTATCGCCGAGATATTTTTCGCCCATAGTGGAACATTCAAGATGCCATCCGGGGAAACCCTCGCTCCAGGGAGAAGGCCAGTGCATGATGTGTTCAGGGGAAGCCTTTTTCCAAAGAGCGAAATCAAGAGGATTGCGCTTTTCTTCCTGACCGTCAAGCGCGCGGGTGGTGGAGAGAAGGTCTTCTATGTTTCTTCCCGATAGTTTTCCGTAGCGGTGGTCGCGATTATATTTCTCAACATCAAAATAGACTGATCCGTTGCTTTCATAGGCATATCCGGCGTCAAGAATCTTTTTTACATATTCTATCTGCTCGATAATATGTCCTGAGGCATGAGGCTCGATACTCGGAGGAAGTACGTTCAGGGCTTCCATGTCGTGATGGTAGCGGTTGAGATAAAGCTGCACCACCTCCATAGGCTCAAGTTGTTCAAGCCGTGCCTTTTTCGCAATTTTATCTTCTCCTGAGTCGGCATCGTGTTCGAGGTGGCCGACATCGGTGATGTTGCGAACGTATCTCACCTTATACCCTAAGTGGCGAAGATATCGGAAAAGAACGTCGAATGTTATAGCAGGACGCGCGTGTCCAAGATGTGCGTCGCCATATACAGTAGGCCCGCACACATACATGCCCACGTGTCCCTCATGGAGTGGCTTGAAAGGCTGCTTGATGCGCGTGAGCGAATTGTAAAGGTAAAGGTTATTGTCCATTGTTGTTGATTAAATTCGCGGGCTCTTGATTTTCGAGCCCGCGATACATTATAGTCAGTTATTTCCTATGACGTTGTTCTTGCCGCCGCGAGGCTGGATCTCGCCGAACTGAGCCTCATATTTTTTTACATTGTCAGTGATGGCGAACATGAGCTGCTTTGCGTTTTCCGGGCTCATGATCACACGGCTGACTACCGGAGCCTGAGGCATGCCGGGGGCTGCGAATATGAAGTCGATTAGAAATTCGTTGGGGCCGTGACCGATCATGGCGAGGTTGCTGTATTTGCCGTCAGCCATTTCGGGACGGAGCTGAATCTGAAGTTGATTTTTGTTTTGATTATTTTCTGGTGTTGCCATTTTTTTGTTTGATTAATATCCGCAAACACACATTGCTTGCATGTCTGCGGGTTGTGAATTATTTTGGAAATTATTGTCAATGCGAAATTAAACAAAATTTTTAACTTCCGCAATAGTCTCCCCTGTGATTCTCCCGTCTTCCATTGTCACTTTGCGGTCTGCTATAGAAGCGATGCAGGGATCATGAGTGACGATTACGAAAGTCTGTTGCATGGTGTCGCGTAAAGATGCAATGATTCCCTGAATCTCATCACGGTTATGAGAATCAAGGCTTCCCGTGGGTTCGTCGGCAAATACAACGCGAGGTTTGTTGATCAGCGCGCGGGCAATTGCAGCGCGTTGTTTTTCACCTCCCGACAGCTGTGCCGGTTTGTGCTCCGTACGGGCTCCAAGCCCAAGCATATCAAGAAGTACCCTTGCCTCTTCGAAAGCCTGTTTCTTTTTTCTGCCGGCTATAAGTGCGGGCATAGCCACATTTTCCAATGCCGAAAATTCGGGAAGAAGCTGATGGAATTGGAAAACGAAACCTATGTTCCGGTTTCTAAATTCCGAAAGTTTCTTGTCTTTTAGTTTGAAAATATCAGTATTGTCGAAAAAAACACTCCCTGAATCAGGGTGGTCAAGAGAGCCGGCTATCTGTAGCAAGGTGGTTTTGCCTGCTCCGGAAGGTCCGACAATAGCCATGATTTCCTTTTCCGGAATATTAAGAGTGATGTCGTGAAGCACGGTCAGCGGACCGTATGATTTGGTGACATTCCTGATTTCTATCATATTTTAATCAGGCATTCTGGATCCAGGATCCTTTGAATCCGGTTTCTTCAATTGTTTTGACAACTTGTGCCGCCATTTCGCTGTTTTCGGGCACACCATGACATTCAAGCACTTTGTCGGCGGTCGAGAGGTCAAGGCTCCATTCTTCATTTGGGAAACGGTTTCTCACTGCTTTCAGTATCGTGGATGAACATCCTTCACACTTTGCATTTGTTTTGAATTGCATATATATTTTTTTTAGTTATTGATATCTAATATTTATAACGGGAAAACCACTATCCTGTTTTGAAATTGCAATCATTCTTGGGATTATTGCATAAGGATACGCCAGTTTTTCGGATAAAGGTTGTTTGCTCTGCTGCCTATATTTTTTGCCATCCCGAGAGGTAGCCCTTTGTATGTGATGATCACCAATCCTTTAGGGATGTCGGGGGAAAGAATTATAGCCTCTTTCCTAAGATATGATAGGGCACGCTGCAGATCAACATCGGCTTCCGGAAACTTCGAACGGTCGAAGTCGACAGACAGAATCTGTTCTATCGATGGCGTGTCTTCTGAAGTCCGTTCTGATTTCAGGGACTGTTTGCCGGATTTATAATTTTTGATAGCGCCGGTTCTTTTTAGTGATGGAGCGTTCTCTTTTTTTCTGGTATTTGATTGTGTCCATTCGCCCGGTTTGCGGAAGACTGATAGAAATAGACCTTCACCCTCAGTTAAATGAGGCATAAAACGATAAACCGGCAAATCAGTCCCGATTCCTGAAGGAATATCCCATTCTTCCGGGAAATTCATGTCGACCGGTTCCAATCCGAGTTCAGAAACTATAAATTGAGCATTTTCCTCATTCTCTTTACGATTGAAAGTGCAAGTGGAATAAATCAGATATCCGCCCGGCTTGACTGTCTCAACCGCGTTAGATAATATTTCTTTTTGAAGCGCAGCGCAATTTTCAATAAGTTCAGGGCTCCATTGCCGGATCGCTTCTGCCTCTTTCCTCATCATTCCCTCCCCGGAACATGGTGCGTCGACTGCAACTATATCAAAAGAATCGCCATTTGAAACAAATCTTGAGGAATCAAGATTTGTGACTACTGTGTCAGGATATCCCCATTTTGCGATGTTCTCCCTCAATATTGACGCCCTTTTTGCAACATATTCATTTGCGACTATGCTTGATCCGTCGGGGAGGGCATCGATCATTGCTGTCGTTTTCCCTCCCGGGGCGGCACATAAGTCAAGTAGGGAGAGAGGGAGAGGGGTTGAGCAATCCGCTTCTTGCTGCAGACGTTGAGACAGCCTGCAGACCACTTCATGATAAATCATTGAAGATGCGTCCTGCACATAATATGCCCCTGCATGAAGCAGTGGGTCGAGAGTAAATACAGGACGTTGCGGGAGGTAGTAACCGCATCTGCACCATTTCACAGGTTTTGCTTCAGGGAAAGAGGCTCCGGGTTTACGTCTGTTCAGGCGTATTGAAACTGCCGGTGGCAATTCCATGGCATGTAGGAAATTATCAGTCTCCTCTCCAAGAAGACTACGCATCTGGTCAATAAATCCGGAAGGCAGTGTCATAAAACAATGATTTTTTATGCAAAAGTAGTAAAATTTTTAGTAATTTTGTATGTATGGAACTTAACGCTGCACTTTATCTTATACCGGTCAACATAAGTAACGCCCCTTTACGAGACACTTTGCCGGAGGGAAATCTTGATATTCTCAGACAGTTGCATCATTTAATAGTGGAAAATGTGCGAACCGCCCGCCGTTTTCTGAAGCGGTGCGACCCCGGTTTCGACATAGGGGCAGTCACATTCTATGAACTCAACCGTCATACGGACCTGAATGAAGTCAGTTCATATCTCGAACCTTTACGTAGAGGAGAAGCGGTTGGTGTCATGAGCGAGGCGGGGTGTCCGGCAGTGGCAGATCCCGGTGCGCTTACTGTTAGTCTGGCTCAGAGGGAAGGGTTGAAGGTTGTTCCCATGGTCGGACCATCGAGTATCCTTATGTCGCTCATGGCTTCCGGTTTCAACGGGCAGGGCTTTTGTTTTAACGGCTATCTTCCGATTGAGCAGAAGGAAAGGGAGAAAAAACTGAAAGATCTGGAATTGTTGTCGAAAAAGAACGACATGACTCAGATCTTTATTGAGACTCCCTACCGCAACAATCGTATGATTGCAGCAATATCAGCATCCTTGCGTGGAGACACATTGCTTTGTGTGGCATGTGATATCACAGATCCTGAAAAGGAAACCATACGGACTATGCCGGTTTCAAAATGGAAACAGGCAAAATACGATTACGATAAACGTCCTGCCATATTTTTGATTTATGTGCCCGGTCGTAACAACTGTAGCCGTTGAATTAACTTTAATAAAATAACCAGATTACATGTCGCGTCGGAAAATATCTTTTGAAGGTCAAATGACAATCCCTTTTGAGGAATGGGAAGACGATAAGCCCAAAACTGTTCTTCCTGCACGCCGTAATATCTATGCGGCTGCTGAAATTCCTCAGCCGGTGATTGAAAAAGCACCCTCCGACCGTTTGCTCTATTATCTTTCGATGGGTTCCGGGTCGAGTGGGAACTGTTGTTATATAGGAACCAAAAAAGGGGGTATAATAATAGATGCCGGAGTTAAGACAGATGTTATAGAGGGGATGTTGAAGTCAAATGGAATAGACATTTCAAAAATATATGGAGTGTTGCTGACGCATGACCATTCGGATCATGTCAGATATGTCTATACACTTGTGCGCAACCACAAACACATGAAAGTGTTCTGCACAAACCGCGTTCTCAACGGCATTATGCGCCGACACAGTATTTCAAAACGGTTGAAAGATTATCATCAGGCAATATTTAAGGAAATCCCCTTCACGATAGGAGATCTGGAAATAACGGCATTTGAGGTCCCTCACGATGGCTCTGACAATATGGGTTTTTCAATATCTTTTGATGACCGTCGTTTTGTGCTTGCCACTGATCTCGGTGCGATTAAGGATAGGGCACGTTACTATATGAGCCGGGCAAATTATCTTGTGATCGAGGCAAATTATGATCTTTACATGTTGAAGATGGGGCGTTATCCGGAATACCTTAAGGCAAGGATTCAGACAGAAGACGGACATCTTGACAATCTGCAGACAGCTCAATTCCTGAAAGAGATCATAAATCCTGAACTTCAGAATATATTTCTATGCCATTTGTCACAGGATAATAACACTCCGCAAAAGGCTCTTGCCGCTGTCCGTGGGGCTTTGGAAGAAATTGGGAAAAAAGTGGGAAATGCCTGCAACACTCTGGATGACCGCAATGCAGACGTTCAATTAATGGCATTGCCGAGATTTGAGGCTACGCCTCTTTTTGTGTTTCGGCCCCTGCAGGGGGATCGGCACTCATAATAATTGTCAACAGTGGCCCTTCAAGACCATTGGGTGCAATTCCTGAGCGTATTTCAAATCTCATATATCCGCCGTCGAAATCATAAACTACGATATCTGTTTCCTCATCATCGACTGCTTCATGTACGGTGAATAATATCCTGTGATTTTCTGTGAGCCCGAGAGATTGAAGCAAATATGATTCAAGGTCGTTAGGAAGTAAATCTCCAAGATACAGATTGCGTAAAGTCACATTTTTAGTGTCAAGCACGTCGACCACCCATATGCCAGGGCTGCCTTGCACGTCAGTATACAAAGGAGTTCCCTGTCCGTCTGTCAATATCCCTTCAAAGTCATAATCAGTTGAATCAAGCGGTTCCCCCACCCTTATAGCGTCGGCAATGCTTCTTACGGTCATGGCAATGTCATTGTCTGCATGAAAATCTTCGGCAACTGAGATAGGTTGCTGAGTTTCGACTTTATTGTCGTTGTTGGTTTTTTCCGGCTGCTTGCATGCCGGAAAAGTTGAAATAACGATAAAAGCCGCTAAAGTCAGAGCATATCTGACAAAAATTGACTTTTGTGGTTTGTCATGCGTTTGCATGGTTGATTTTGCTTTTGGAATTTGAAAGTTTTTAACACTTTATAACAAAAACGGAGCAAAACTACAATAAAATTTGCAATTGTGCAAATAAAATTTCGCCAATGGAGGAATAACTGGGAAAATAAACGGCTGGAAACCTGTTATGAAGGTGGTTCCCAGTCGTTTAAATTTGTGTAATAAAACAAGATTATCTTGTGTAAAGATAGCGTTTGATGCTTCTTTTAGGTGTTTTTTCAAATTCATTCGGCATAAGAATGATTTTTGAAATTTGCTCGTAGGGCGCCACGATCTTATTAAGTTCTTTCCTGACATTTTCCATAGCGCTTTCCATATCTGATATAGATATTCCGATCTTGTCTGCCGCCTCATAATCGGGATAAACAAGAGCCACGAGCTTTCCTTCCCTGTCAAGTACGAGACTTTCTGCCACAAAAGGCATGTTGTTGAGCTTGGCTTCAATTTCTTCAGGATAGATATTCTGGCCTGATCCGGATAGAATCATAGTCTTTGAACGTCCTCGTAGAAAAAGAGTGCCGTCAGGGGAGCGTGTGCCCATGTCTCCTGTGTGAAGCCAACCATCTTCGTCAAGCACTGCGGCTGTCGCTTCCGGGTTGTGGTAGTAACCTTTCATGACATTCGTGCCTCTTACGCAAATTTCTCCCGGAACATTCTCAGGGTCGTCAGACAAAATCTTGGATTCCATTATAGGCAGCGTTTTGCCGGAGGAACCCGGTATAAATTTTCTCCATGGGGTGTAGGATATCAACGGACCGCATTCAGTCATGCCGTATCCCACTGTAAATGGAAATTTAATCTTATGGAGAAATTCTTCCACCTCATGGTTGAGAGGGGCGCCGCCCACAATGACTTCTTCAAATTCACCACCGAAGGCATCGATCAGCTTTTTGCGTATTTTGGAATAGATAAGGGAATCAAGAAACGGCACAGCAAGCGTCCATCTCATGGTTCCTTTTGAAATCATGGGAAGAATCTGGTTCTTATAGATCTTTTCAAGAATCAGAGGCACACATATCACAAGGTTTGGTCTGACTTCGGCAAGAGCCTTTAGAAGCACTCTCGGGGAAGGGGTCTTGCATAGCAGAGTGATGTGCGATCCTGCGGCAAGAGGAGTGAGCATGTCGAAAGCGCAGCCGTATGCGTGGGCGAGCGGAAGGAATGCGAGAGCCCGGGAGTTTCTGAAATGCAATTCGGAATTGATTCCGAAGCAAACGTTTCCGGCGAGGTTCTCTCCTGTCAGCATAACTCCTTTGGAAAATCCGGTTGTGCCGGAAGTATAGTTTATTTCGATAATTTCCGAATTATCGCGATCCACATATTTAACGTCAAGACTTGTATAGCCGTTAGGATATTTTCTGTGGAACCGTCTTTTCAGCAATCTCATGTGGCGATGCATTTCCACTCGAGCCGCTTCGTAGAGCACTTCTTTAGTCTCAAGATTCATCACCCCTTTCACTTTAAGCAATGCTTCCGGTTCCATGTGTTCCCATATCGAATTGGATATGAAAAGCAATTCCGCACCTGAATGATTGACGATGTGGGTTATGTCAAGAGGATTGAAGTCTGACAATATCGGGACTATTACAGCCCCATAAGTGACGACCGCCATGTAGGTCTTCACCCAATCTGCGGAATCCTTGCCCGACAAAGCGATCTTGTCACCTGGCTTGATACCTATGGATTCGAAGAGCATATGGGTCATGGCTATTTCCGTGGCAAGATGGGAATAGTTGATTGTCCCCTGTTTGCCGAATTCGGAAAGAGCGGGAAGATCCCAGTTTTCTATAAAGCTCTTTTCGTATAGTTTTATGAAATTTGTGACTTTTATCATAATGCAAGCTTATATATTTCCCGGCAGTCGTCCATTGAAAGAGGTACATAAAACCCCAGGGATTGTCCCATATTCCCTTCCAGGCTCTTTACAAGTGCATCTATGTCGGGAGTCTTGCCTATTAGTTCTGTGAGAGATGTGGTCAGCCCGAGGTCGTGATAGAAATCTTTCAAAGATTGAATGCCTTTATTGATTATCTGGTCCGTATCAAGCCCTTCGGGATTCACTCCCATCACATTTATTGAAAATCTCCAGACCATGTCCGGATTCTTTTGTGCCACGAAAGAGAGCCATGCGGGGGCGATACATGCAAGCCCGGCGCCATGTGCCACATTGTACAGCGCCGACACTTCATGCTCTATGCGGTGTGTTGCCCAGTCTTCCTCTTTCCCGACTCCGCAGAGTCCGTTGTGTGCGATAGTCCCTGCCCACATGATGTCGGCGCGTGCTTCATAATCGTCGCCGTTCACCTTCAGCTCAAGGGCACGCGCCATGATGTCGCGCATGATGGCTTCCGAATATCCGTTGACGAGCCGGGCGGGAGTATTGGAGAAATAACGTTCGAAAATATGACATAACATATCGACGGCTCCACAAGCAGTCTGGAACCAGGGGAGTGTCATGGTTAGGTCTGGATTCATTATTGCGAAACGCGGACGGAGCACATTTGTTCTTACCGACAACTTGTGCATTCCGTCAAGCTTTGTTATCACGGAATTTCCACTTCCTTCACTTCCTGCCGCGGGTATAGTAAGGACCACACCGACCGGAAGAGCCGCTACAGGGGTTGCCTTGCCGCAAAAAAAGTCCCAGAAATCGTGTGTGGAGACAGCTCCGAGCGCAATGGCTTTTGCAGTGTCGATCACGGATCCCCCTCCGACTGCAAGAATGAAATTCACACCTTCTCTTGTAGCCTGGGCGATACCTTCATAGACCCGGTCATCTGTGGGATTGGGTTGAATCCCTTTCAGGATAGTGTATTCCATCCCTTCACTCATGAGGGAATCGGTGATCTCTTTTATCAGTCCGCTTTTCTCGGCTGATGAGCCACCATAGACGAGCAACAATTTGTTGCCGCCAAAGCGTTTTATGGTTTCACCTATTTTCTTTTGGGTGTCTTTGCCAAATATAAATTCGGTAGGGGAATAGAATGTAAAGTTGTCCATGATTTAAATGTGTAAATTAGGAATCGCCTTTAAGGGCTTACATCATTATAACAAAAAAGTGCTGTGTTTTCTTATAAAACACAGCACTTTTATGATAATAATCTATTCAAGTTTCATAATGAAATTTGAATAATTCTTATATTTAGGCTTCTGCCTCGGAAGCGATCAATTCGCCTTCAGCAGTTTCTTCAAGGCTTGTCTCCGGAGCGTCGCCTGTAGCAGCCTCAAGTTTCTTCATGATAGAGAAGATGAATGCCGCAGAAACGAGACAGATTGCTATAAGGATGATCCAAAGCACATAAACCGGGATTTTACCCCAGAGAATCATCGGGATTGAGACAAGGTAGTTGCCGATAGCTGTAGCGGCAAACCAACCACCCATCATAGAGCCTTTCAATTTCGGGGGAGCAACCTTCGATACAAACGAAATTCCCATCGGAGAAAGAAGAAGTTCAGCAAAAGTGAGAAGAAGATAAGTGGAAATAAGCCAATTCGGGGAAACGGATCCGGATGTCCCGACGAGAGTCAATGAGCCGATCATCATAACAGAGTAGGCGACGGCAGCCATAATCATGCCATAGCCGATCTTACGGGGTGCTGAAGGCTCTGCCTTGCGCTTTGCGAGCCATCCGAAGAACGCCAGTGAAACCGGGGTGAGAGCCACGACATAGAATGGGTTGAATTGCTGATATTGCTGAGGCTGGATGCCTGTCAATGGGTCTGAAGTAGTGGAATAGAAATAAGTCAATGCGCCCGCCACAGCTGCGAGAATAACCACGCTTATTATTTTTCCTTTGTTGGTTTTGCTCTGGAAAAGATTAAACAATGCATATACTCCTATGGCAACTGATGCAAGAGCCCATACGTTGAATCCGATACGGGTCCATCCCATGGCTTCTGGGGAAGTGCAACTTTTTGCAAACTCAGTCAGAGATGCTCCATTCTGGTGGAATACCATCCAGAAGAAAATCACAACGGCAAACACGAGAAGGAGAGCCACAACACGAGCCTTTGTCTGTGCGGGAGTAAGTTCGGGACCTGCTGCGACCGTGGCGCCGGATGCCTGTTTCTTGTCGGTGATAATGTGTGCATAAGTGCTTCTGCCAAGGAAATATATCAGGAAGCTGACAATCAAAGAACCGCAAGCAACGGCAAATGCATAGCTGTAGCCGGTTGATAGCACAGAGATATAGTCTGAAGCCCATGCGGCTACATCAGACCCGACAGCCATGCCTGCCTCGGATGCCTTGGCAACTACGGCGGAAGCGTCGACAGTGCCGTCAAGCAAGCCGTTGCAGAGTGCAGGAAGATCCGCATTATACACCAGTCCATTTGAATCAAGGGCAAGCTTACACATTGCAGTCGCAGCCATAGGGGCAAACATCGAGCCGATGTTTATAGCCATGTAGAAAAGAGAGAATGCCGCGTCGCGCTGTCCGCTGTAACGGGGATCGTTGTAGAGGTCGCCTACCATTACCTGAAGATTGCCTTTGAAAAGACCTGTGCCGATAGAAATCAGCAAAAGGGCTGTGCAAAGAATCACTAAAGAAGATGTAGAACGGATACCTGTCGGGATAGCCATCACCGCATATCCAAGAAACATGATGCAGATACCGGTCACAACACATTTGGAAAAACTCCATTTGTCAGCCACCCATCCGCCGATAAGAGGCATGAAATAGACAAGTGCCAGGAAGATTGCATAAATCTGTCCTGAGACAGTAGAATCGAAACCGAATTTCGCCTGTAGGAACAGGAGGAAAATCGCGAGCATTGTGTAGTAGCCAAACCTCTCGCCGGTATTGGCAAGGGCTAACACATAAAGACCTTTAGGTTGGTTGTTAAACATATTATGAAATTTTAAGGATTTTAGAATGAGCGAAAAATCCCACGGACCATATTATATTTATATGACCTGCGGGATTTTTATAATATAAATTAGTACTTATCCACAATTATTTGGTTACTCTTTCAAGCCAGTTGACCATTGAGAACATTATGCCCATCGACACGAGACATACAATCAGGAACACAGTCCAACATTGCCACAAAGGCCATGCATTATACATCATGGGACCTATGAAAAGAAGAAGATTGCCGAGTGCTGTTGCGCCGAGCCAGAGACCCTGACAAAGACCTTGCATATGGCTGGGAGCGACTTTCGATACAAACGATAGTCCGAGAGGGGAAATAAACAACTCTGCCACAGTAAGGAAGAAGTAAAGCAGGATTAGCACCCATGGTCCGGCGAGCATAGAAGCTGTTTCACTTACAGGCATAGCGCGGAAGTCGGTTGCGGAAGGATAGCCTGACACACTCGAAAATATTGCGAGGAAAAGGAATGCCAGTCCTGCGAGCCCCATGCCGTAGGCTATTTTCTTAGGGGTGGAAATCTCAATGCCACGGCGGCTCAATGCTGCGAACAATGCCATTACCACCGGGGTGAGCACAATTACGAAGAATGGATTGACAGCCTGCCAGATTTCGGGTGCTATAGTGGAGGTGTCTACAAAGTCGCGGGCAAACAATGATAGTGAAGTGCCGTTCTGATGGAAAGAGAACCAGAAGAAGATGACTACCCCAAGCACAGCGAAGAGAGCCATCATGCGCTGCTTGATTTCCTTTGCCATTGCTCTGCGCTCTTCATCCGAGATAGAGACTGATTGGGTCTTGGCTTTTGCCGATGGATTGGGAAGCCCTTTCTTGAAGGCGAGGAAAATGCAGAGGGAGATAAGCATTGCCACTACGGATGCGATAAATGAGTAGTGGACACCAGTGTTGAACACTTCAAGATATTGTGTGCAGAATGCCTGAATATTTCCGGCGGCATCACCTCCAGTCGCTGTTATAAGGGCATAGAGGTTGTCGATGTTTTCAGTCGACATATTATCGGTGACGCTTAGATATTCATGACAAAGTGCCGGAAGTTTTGCATTGTAGGAGAGGTTGTGCACGCCGAGCCACCAGCTGCGAAGCATCGGGGCTACAAAGGGGGCGATAAGTCCACCCACATTGATAAACACGTAGAAGATCTGGAACCCGGAGTCTCGTTTCGACGCATATTTGGGATTGTCGTAAAGCTGACCTACTATTGCCTGAAGGTTGCCTTTGAAAAGACCGTTTCCGAAAGCAATGAGAAACAGTGCGAAGCATGTCATGGGGAGAAGCCATGAAATGTTGTCGCTTGTTGAGAGAATGGGTATAGAAAGTAAAATGTAGCCCGAACACATTACAATGAGACCGCTGATGATTGTTCCCTTATAATTTTGTGTACGGTCAGCGATGACACCACCTACAAGACTTAGAAGATAGATGCCTGCGTAAAAAAATGAGTAAATCAGGGTGCTTGTTTCCTCTGAAAGCCCGAATTTGGAGCATAGGAACAGCACCAGCACGGCGTTCATGATATAATAACCGAAACGCTCGCCCATGTTGCTCAGTGCCGCGGGAATTAGTCCCTTTGGTTGGTTTTTAAACATGTTGATCTGGTATTAAATTGTTTATGATGTTAGAATTTTCGCCTGGTTATTCAGCTTTCTCAGCTTTTTTCATCAAGCATCTTGAAGGCGCGCGCATAGTTGTGGATCTGCTTCACCATCGCTACAAGACCGTTGCTGCGTGTAGGGGAAAGGTGTTCCTTAAGTCCGATCTTGTCTACAAAATAAAGGTCTGCACCGAGAATCTCGTCAGGGGTGTGGTCGTTGAGCACACGCATGAGTAGTGCTACGATTCCCTTTACAATCAATGCGTCGGAATCAGCCTGAAAGTGTATTTTCCCGTCAGAGCTTCGTTGTGGAGTGATCCATACTCTGCTTTGACATCCTTCGATAAGGTTTTGAGGGGTTTTGTCTGATTCCGGAAATTCAGGCAATGTGTTGCCAAGGTCAATTATATATGCATAGCGGTCCATCCAGTCGGTAAGACCTTCGAACTCCTCGATTATTTCGTCTTGTGTATCGTTGATGCTCATAAAAAATATATTGGTTTTCGCAACGTGAGAGTTTTGTTTTCAACCCTGTGGTCACAAAAGTTGAATTATTATGTGCAAAGATAATAAAAAAATAACTTAATAAAGAAAACTTTTACAGATTTGATTTCCCGTCGTAAGATTCGTTGCGGATTTCCTTTATTATTCTTGCCGCTGTGGGTTTGGTGAGCAGATTTCTTACCTGTTGCGGAGTCAAGGCAAGATCTGGCTTGAACTGTTTGGCTGCCATGTAGTTTTTAATGGAATACATAAACCATTTCCCTTCCGGATATTCCATGGCTTTGTCCATGTCGACAGTCAGGATCATGAGTTTCCCTTTCCCCACGGAGCATTCAAGCATCATTGCAAGGCGATAATTCCTTTCCACATTATCTATGACTTCGATAATCGGGTCCACATCTTTGGGCAGCCTGTCTATCACGAGCGGGCGCGAGTTCGACACCAAGGCATACCATTGCCAGTCAGAATGGAAATCAGTGGGGAAGAGGTTGAAGGCACCGTGGCGATTGTTGATTAGCAAACCGAGGGTGCCGGGTGAGGGTTCTTTCCCTATTTTGTCGCAGATAGACCGAAACATTCTGTAGTTCCAGTAGTCTGTTGTGAACAATGGTCCGAGTGTGGTCTCTTTCACTGTCGCCGTGTCGGGACAGAGGATCACCTTCTCCCCCTTGGCAAGACTTGCAAGTGCGAAATCAAGACTTTTTGTCACAATTATATCTTCGGTGTTTTTATTGCCCTGGAGACCTGAATTGTCACGGGGAAAGACCCAGATGTCATAAGAGTTTGTCGCATCCGGAGAAGACAGATTGATCGACATCTTTTCCGGGATCGTTACTTCCGGAATAGATAATGATACCACACCTGCATCAACCAGCCCTTCTCCATGATTGATTTTGGTTGAGCCTACGGCGAACGGTGTGCTCCAGCTGATTTGTTTCCCTCCAAGATCTCGTGCGCTGAAATTTGCCACTTTCACAGGCACTTCCACTATTTCCCCGGAAGTGAAACAGAATTTCGGAAACTCTGCGAGCAAAGTGACCTGATCGCATGCCTCTCTCCATTTTTCGGCTGAGACAATTCCTTTTGAATCCATGAAAGCGTCAAGAATGCCGACAAGGGCTGTCCCTTGCCCGGGGTAGTCCTGAAGGTCGAGCAGCTGAAACCCACCCATCCCCGGAGTGCGGAGATTCATCTCCATGTCTGCGCGATAAAGTCTTGCCGCCCATTCTCCTGAGGCTTTGAAGAATCGCTTCGTTTTCCGCATGTTCCCGGCGGCGGTTGCTCGTTTTGCAAATTCCTGAAGGTTGTCTGGACGCAGCACTCCGTCATATTTCATGATTTCCGTGAAATCCGGATACATCTGATATTGTCCTGTTTCATGTCCTATCACAGGAACCGGCGATAGCGACAAGGCATGAGAGAAGTCCATTTGAGAGTTTGGATAAGAACTGTTGAGGATACCTCCGTTTTCGGCATCCGCAAAAGAGAACGATGCGCGGGCATGTGTGCCGAACCCTTCACCTTCGCTGTCTCCGACCCTGCATGTCACCAGGAAATCTTCTCCGTCGATATGTCCTCTCCATCCGAGGTAGATGTTTGATCCGTAGGTCACGAGAAGATAAGGGTTGATTTCATTAGCCTCATCGAGCATGTTTTTCATGAGGCTTACATCTCCCCACAGTTCGTTGCCCAATGCAAACATGGTGAATGAGGGATGGTGGGAATATTCCTTCACTATTGCACGCAATTCAGTGTTTAGGAAGGTCATGAGTCTTTTCTGATCTTTGTCAAGCTCGCCCCAGATTGGGAGTTCCGGCTGAAGATATACACCGGCGTCGTCGGCAGCCTTGAAACATTCTTCAGGAGGACACCATGAATGAAACCGCACATGGTTAAGACCATATTCCTTAACTATATCAAAGTAACGCTTCCAGGAATCATAGTCCATGGGCACGTGTGCCGTGGCGGGGAACACACAGGCGTCGTGTCTTCCTCTAAGAAAAGCAGGATGTCCGTTGACATAAAATCTGTTGTCTTCCGTCTTGAAATCTCTGGGGGCGGATTTGAAGATCCGGTTGTCAATGACATCTCCCATTAAAGAATGGAGCGTCACCGAGATGTTTTCAGTTTTAGGGTTCCATTCGCTCCAATAGCTTGCCGTGTTGTCTGCAGGGAGCCAAAGGGTGAACTTTGTAGAATCGGAATCGATCTTTTCCGACACCTGGCGGTTTTCTCCCTCGACGTGGATCACGAACCCCTTTGGCGCCGGTTGAGACAAAGTGATGTCTACACGCTGATTTCCGCCATCAGTCTGAGGAAAAGGGATAGCCGATACAATATGGAGCGGGTCGCGGGCTATAAGTTCCATTTTGCCGATAATGCCGTTCCAGTTGGTCTGGGTGGATTCTGTGCAGGCGTGAGAGTTGTTGCGCACGGGCAACGGTATGGAATCCCCATTGTTGACTATTATCTCAATGGTGTGTCTGCCGGGAGTCAATACTTTGGAAAGATCGTGTCGTTGAGGTGCGGAGATAAGCGAGGAGTATCCGGATGTCTTGCCGTCTACTTTGATTGTCGCAGGGCGTGTGCGTTCAAGAAACAATTCTATGTGTTTCCCGGCCCAGTTTTCAGGAATCTGTACTTCTTTCGAATAGGAAGCGTTTCCCGTATAGGTGTATTTCCTTGAGAGTTGAGAAGTGTTGTCGGAAGGGGGTACGGGAATACCTACGCTATTTGTGTCGAGGGTGCCCGGAAGCGATACATATCCCTCGGCGGGAATTTCTACGGGGGCGTTTGTTAAGATATAGCTCCATTCTCCTGATAAGTCGATTGTGTTTTGTGCTGACAACAAGGATACGGATGCGATCGCCATGATTGTGGCGATCAATTTCCTGGATATATTCGTTTTAATCATGTGTAATTGTCTAATCTTTGCAAAATTAGTAAAAAATACTCTACTCGCAAAAACAATATCCATGATAAGTTGAAGAATAGCTAACAACTTTTAACTGTTAAAACTTGTTTGAGGTGGTAAAAAAGATTAACTTTGCAACGAAAATACAGGACGAGACGCAAAAGGCGTCAGCGAGGGTCTTTTACTGCCACGATCCGGAATCTGTATCTACAGATTATGGGATGTGGAAATAAAAGATTCCTTATTTTTTAATACCCCTGAAAAAAGGTTTATCGCAATTGGTAATTACTAATTCGCAGTTAGTGGTTTGTAATTCGCAATTGGTAGTGAGCAAATATTTAAAAGCAATTTTGCCGGGACGAATTATCTAAATTACTAATTAGTAAAATTGCTAATTACTAATTGATTCTAAGCCAAAGACCATTTAATAAGAAAATAATAAATTAAACACCTTAAATATAATTATGGCAACTTATCTCACCCAGGAAGGGTATGACAAAAAAATGAAGGAGCTCGCCGAACTTGAGGCGCAGCGTCCCATGATCAAGCAAGCAATAGCCGAGGCGCGCGATAAAGGCGATCTTTCGGAGAATGCCGAGTATGATGCCGCAAAGGAGGCGCAGGGAATGCTTGAGATGAAGATCTCTAAAATCAAGGAGTTGATCGCCACTGCAAGAATCATAGATGACAGCAAGCTCAACACGGAGATTATCCAGCTTCTTAATAAGGTTACCATTAAGAATGTGAAAAACGGTATGACGGTTACGTATACTATCGTGACTGAAAATGAGGCTAATCTCCGTGAGGGAAAAATCGCTTCCACCACACCTATAGCTCAGGGTCTTCTCGGCCATAAGGTGGGCGACAGGGTGAAGGTGACGGCTCCTGTCGGAGAACTTGAGTTTGAGGTGATCAAAATCGAAATCTGATATGACTCTCTTTTCTAAAATAATTGCCGGGGAAATCCCGTCATATAAAGTCGCCGAAGACGAGAGGTATTATGCTTTCCTTGACATCAATCCGGTTAACTGGGGTCATACACTTGTAGTGCCCAAACAGGAGACCGATTATATCTTCGATCTTGACGACGAGACACTCGGAGGGATGATGGTCTTTGCCAAGAAAGTGGCTGGCGCTATTAAGAAGGCGATACCTTGTACAAAGGTCGGTGTGGCTGTCCTTGGTCTTGAGGTGCCTCATGCCCACATACATCTCATCCCGATTCAGCAGGAAGGGGATATGGATTTCAAAAATAAGATATCAAATCCTGATCCGGAGAAGATGAGATTCATCTGCGAAGAAATCAGCAATAACTTCGAGTCTTGATTGGAATTATAAGACTCCTAAGATTTATAAGTCATATACGATTTAAATAATCAGGCAAGACAAAAAATAATGCTGCATCAGTTGATGCAGCATTATTTTTTGTCTTTATTTATTTTTTCAGCTTGAAGTGTTCGCCGTTTTCTTTAACGATGTTTTCATAATATTTTTTGTCATATCCGGGGAATGAAGGATAGAGCGGAAGTCCGTATTCACTCTTGAGGAAATTGCCGTCGGCATCCGTCTTTTTCATATTGCCGTCCATGAATTTTACGAACAGATACTGACCGAGCTCCCTATAGGCGTCGGTAGCCTCTTTCGCAATGGCTTTCCCTTCATTGTTTACGTTTGCCACAAGCGCCTCCTTGTTCCCACTTTTGATCAAATCCATCAGTTCCTTTTCTCGTTCCGGACGAGAGGAGATGAATTTCTTTTCAAGACCTCCCTGCACTTTGCGAATGTCGGGGATCATGAGGTCATAACGGTTGTAAGCCTGGTTGGCAACCCAGTTTGTCATCCAGAAATTGGAATCAAAAGAGAAAGTATTGACATCTCCGGGGGCAAGCTCTGCAGGAACTTCAGTCATGCAGCAATAGAAAGGCATGTAGACTGTAGTGTTGGTGTCGTCAGTTCCGAACCAGAGAACACCTCCCACTTCGTCGGGCATGTCGGCTCGTGTCTGGCTTACGAAACTCCAGCCTGTCTGTTGAGTGGCGATCGCACGTTCCATTGTATAGGTGTTGCCGTCCACTTCATATTCCATAGGTCTCCAACGATAGGGGACATGGTTCGGACCTGCACCGACGTCGGATGTCATTTCGAAAGGCGTGCCCTCAAAATGGTCGCGCATGCTTTCCTGAATCTCCTCGAGGCTCACCTTGCGGTCGGGGATGATATAGAGAGGCATCGGTTCGTTGCTGTCGTAGTTGCACCATGCGTAATATCTGTCGGCATCTTTGTTGAAACGGCGGAAGTAGCTCCACACCCTTCCGTCGCATCCTCTTCGTGTTCCGGCTTCGTGAGTGGAGTAGGCGTCGGCGAAAGAGAAGTCTTCATCCTTGCCTTGGTAATAGCCGCGTTTTTTTGCAAACGACACCACGTCTTTGCTATGCATCACGTTCTCTTTGTCTTTGAAATTGACTTTGCGTATGCGGGGCTCGTTGGCGTGTCCTGAAATGGCGTCGTCAGGAATGCGCACTGCAATCCAGACAGCACCTTTCTCTGCGCCTTTGCCGATCATTTCCATCACCCAGACTTCATTTTTGTCGGCGATGGAAAACGACTCTCCGCTGCTTGCGTAACCATATTTCTCAACGAGATCCGTCATCACCTTGATGGCTTCCCTTGCGGTCTTTGAGCGTTCGAGGGCTATCTGGATCAATGAGCCGTAGTCAATAATTGAATTGCCGGTGGTGTCGACAAGCTCTTCATGCCCACCCCAGGTGCTTTCTCCTATGGCTACCTGAAATTCGTTGATATTTCCCACTACGTTATATGTTTCGGCGGGTTGTGGTATTTCTCCGAGTGGTTTCGAAGTGTCCCATTCCACCACCTTTCTCATGGTGCCGGGGGCATGTTTTGCTGCAGGGGTATGTGTCAACATCCCATATAGGTTATGGGAGTCTGCGGAATATGTCATAAACACTGAGCCATCAGTGGTGGCTTTTCTGCCTGCAATAAGATTTGTGCAGGCGAGGGCGTCTGTCGTGGCCATACCGGCGACAGACATCAAAAGTGCTAAAGATAAAGAAATTCGTTTCATGTCACGAAGTTACAACAAATCATTGAGATTTGCAAGTTTGGTGGGGTGGGAATTATTTACTATCTTTGCATGAAATTCAACTATTTGCAATAGTTGCGGGTTATAAAATAGATAGGTTGAATCTTGATAAAGGATTGCCCAGAATTTAGACAAAAGATATAACCATGTCTTTTTTAGCCTTATAACACTTTCGCGTGGCGAAAATAATAAAGAATATGAACGAAAACAATGTTGCAAGATCATTTGAGGATCTTGGTGTAGAGCCGCGGTTGCTGAAAGCTATCGGGGAACTTGGTTTTGAATACCCGATGCCTATTCAGGAGATGGTGATTCCGCATCTTCTTGAGAAAGACGGTGATGTGGTCGGACTTGCCCAGACGGGCACGGGAAAGACCGCGGCGTTTGGTTTGCCGGTGCTGCAACGCATCGATTCCGACAAGAATGTGCCTCAGGCACTCATAATAGCCCCGACTCGTGAGCTTTGTCTCCAGATAGCCGGTGATCTCGCCGACTTCTCAAAATATATCGATAATCTGAAGATTCTTCCGGTCTATGGCGGTTCGAGCATCGAGAGTCAGATCCGGAGCCTCCGCAAGGGTGTGCAGGTGGTGGTGGCTACTCCGGGACGTTTGATCGACCTTATCAAACGAGGAGAGGTGAATCTTTCTGACGTGCATACTGTCATCCTTGATGAGGCGGACGAGATGCTCAACATGGGCTTTCTTGATGACATCAAGGAGATTCTCACCCATGTCCCCGAAGAGCGTAAGATGCTTATGTTTTCCGCAACTATGCCTAAGGAAATTGCGGGGATAGCAAAAGACTTTATGCATGACCCTGTGGAATTTGTAGCCGGAAATAAAAATGAAGGGGCGAAGAATGTGCGCCACATATATTATATGGTGAAGGCGCATGATAAATATCTTGCCCTCAAAAGGGTAGCCGACAATAGCCCGGACATTTACGGCATTGTCTTCTGTCGCACACGCAAGGAGACTCAGGAGATAGCGGACAAGCTGATTGCCGACGGCTATAACGCCGATTGTCTTCACGGTGATCTTTCGCAGGCGCAGCGCGACCTTGCGATGAAGAAATTCCGCGACCATGTCACCCAGCTTCTTGTGGCTACCGACGTGGCGGCAAGAGGTCTTGACGTAGACGACCTCAGCCACGTGATCAATTATGGTCTTCCTGATGATGTGGCTGTCTATACCCATCGCTCGGGGCGTACCGGCAGAGCCAACAAGACCGGAGTGTCTGTGGCGATCATCCATTCCCGCGAACGGGGCAAACTTCGGGAAATCGAGAAAAAGATAGGAAAGGAATTTGAATATAAGAAGGTTCCTACTCCGGAACATATCATTGAAAAACAGCTTTACAACCTTGCTGACAGACTCGAGAGGGTACAGGTCAACGAAGAGGAGATCAACAAGTATATCCCCGGAGTAAAGAAGAAACTCGAATGGCTGTCGGAAGAAGATCTTTTGAAGCGCGTGCTTTCTCTTGAGTTCAACCGTCTGTTGCAATATTATCAGGACATGCCTGATATAGACCTTAACGCTCCGGAGAAAGGGGAGGGGCGCGACAAGAAAAAGGATCGTGGCGAAGCTAAACATGACAAGGACCGCCGCGTGGCTGAAAAGGGCTACGAAAGGGTTATGGTCAATGTCGGAAAGGCTCAGGGATTTTTCCCAGGCAACCTTATGGAGCTTGTCAACAGAAATATCACCGGTTCTAAACCGGATATCGGCAGAATCGATCTTTTGCCGCAATACACGCTGTTTGACGTTCGTAAAGGTGATGCCCGCAGGGTGATAGACGCCTTGAAGAATGTGGATTTCTTCGGCACTGTGATCCGTCCCGAAATCGCTACAGACAGGGATTATGCGAGAGAGGCACGCGACAGGCGGGAAAAACGCAAGCGCAAAGGAGAGAAAGAGGATTATGCCAAACCTGCAAAGTCTCGAAAAAATAAGACAGAGAAAGATAAAAAAGTCAAAAAGGATAAGAAGGACAAGAAGTCGAAAAGGGAAAAGAAACCGGAATATAATGGAAACTATGAGGTCTTTTATAAAAAGAAATAATAATTTCTATTCAATGCTTGGGAAGGCAATGATTGTGGCTGCGGTTATGATCATTGCTTTGCCGTGTTTTGCTGTAGAAGATGAAAAGAACGCCGGCAAGTTTGCCGTGCGCGACCTTTTTGTGGAATTACAGAGCCCTGCTCTCGAGATTCTCAAGAAAACCACGCGTCTTGACATGCTTGATTATTGGGATGCCGACAGTGTATATAAGGCGACGAACGCTATGGAAGGTCTGTCATGGCTTGAAGATGTCACCCCGGGATATCTCAAGCTGCGGATCACTCCGGTAAGCACCCTGGAATTGAAAGTGCTTCCAGTCAAAAAGGGGAATGTGGTGATGGCGATATATACAGTGGGTGGAGAGTCTCAGGCGGAAGACAGTCAGATAGATTTCTATGATGAGAAAGGGACGCTTCTGGATACAAAAAAATATTTTTCCGCCCCTGACTTGTCGCGTTTCTTTGATATTCCTAAAGGCTCGTTGACCTCGATGAAGGAGATCAGGGAGATGATCCCTTTCCCCACAGTGGCTTACTCCGCCTCTCCCGACAATGACGGCCTTAAGGCGAGATTGACGGTAGGGGAATATATGGATGTAGACAATTACAATATCATCAAGCTTTTCCTGAAACCGGAAATCACGCTTCCTTGGAAAAATAAATATAAATAGAATTTGCGGCAGCAAAAACATAGCCCTCTAACCTCTTAACCCTTTAACCCTTTTGCGATAGCAAAAATAAAACAAAACAACATAATGGAACGCAAAGTAAGAGTAAGATTTGCCCCGTCGCCGACGGGTCCGCTTCACATAGGCGGCGTACGTACCGCCCTGTATAATTATATCTTCGCCCGCCAGAACGGAGGAGACATGATTCTTCGTATTGAAGACACCGACAGCCGCCGTTTTGTGCCCGGTGCGGAAGACTATATCAACGACGCCCTCCATTGGCTGGGTATCAGTTTTGACGAAGGTGTGCGCGAAGGCGGAAACTTCGGTCCCTATAAGCAGAGCGAGAGAAAGGAGATCTATAAGGAATATGTAGGAAAACTTCTCGATGCCGACAAGGCTTATATTGCGTTCGACACCCCTGAAGAACTTGAGGCGGCACGTCAGGCAATTCCCAACTTTCAGTATGATGCCCATACACGCGGGAACATGCGCAACTCGTTGACAATGCCTAAGGAGGAGGTCGACAAGTTGATTGCCGACGGCGTACAGTATGTAGTGCGTTTCAAAATAGATCCTGATCGCGATGTGGTTGTCGACGATCTTATCCGTGGCAAGGTCACGATCAACAGCAACATCCTTGACGACAAGGTGCTCTACAAAAGTGCCGACAATCTCCCTACATATCATCTTGCCAACATAGTAGACGACCATCTGATGGAAGTAAGCCATGTGATCCGTGGCGAGGAATGGCTCCCTTCCGCACCGCTTCATGTTTTGCTTTATGAAGCTTTCGGATGGACCGACACCATGCCCCGGTTCGTGCATCTTCCACTGCTGCTGAAACCTGTCGGCAACGGCAAGTTGTCAAAGCGGGACGGAGACAAACTCGGTTTCCCTGTGTTCCTTCTCGAATGGAAAGATCCCGAGACAGGAGAAATATCTTCAGGCTACCGCGAGAAGGGGTATCTGCCTGAAGCGGTGGTGAATTTCCTCGCATTGCTCGGATGGAATCCCGGCGATGACAGCGAGATGATGTCAATGGACGACCTTATCCACAAATTCTCTTTTGAACATTGCTCGAAGAGCGGTGCGAAGTTTGACTATAAGAAGGGTATCTGGTTTAACCATGAATATATCGGCAAAGCTGACAATGCACTCCTTGCCCAGCTCCTGATGCCGGTGCTTGTTGAAAACGGTATTGAGAATGTAGATCCCGAATATGTCGCCAAGGCTGTGGGAATGGTGAAAGGACGTGCCGATCTTATCGGCGATCTCTGGGCTCAGGGCGATTTCTTCTTCCGCGCACCGGAGACATACGCTGAAAAGGATGTGAAAAAACGTTGGAGCGCCGAGACCCCTGCAATCATGGAAGAACTTATCGGAGTCCTCGAAGGGATAGACGATATGACTTCGGCAAATGCAGAAAAGATTGTGCTCGACTGGATTGCAGAGAAAGGTTATCATCTCGGAAACGTCATGAATGCGTTCCGCCTTGCAGTGGTGGGAGCGTGCCGCGGTCCGCACATGTTTGATATCACCGAACTTATGCCAAAAGAGGAGGTGATCTCCCGCATACGCCGTGCCATCGCCAACATAAATTAAACATAAGGACAAAAGGACAGGATTGAATAAGGGAAATAAACAGAAGGACAAAAGAACATAAGTTTATAAAAAATATCTTATGTCCTTTTGTCCTTCTGTTTTATCTATGCCCTTATGTTCTTCTGTTTATTTGATGGTATAGGGGTATAAAAAAATTGATTGTCATCCCGACAACCAATCTTCTGTTAACCTTAAAATCTAATACCATGAAAAACTCAATGCAAAATTACAAAATATTTTTCAAAATATGCTTTATAACATGAAAAATATTTATGATTTAACATTATTTAATAATTTGGTTTTATTTTTGCTGTCGCAAAAGGGTTATAGGGTTATAGGGTTAAGGGGTTAAATGATAATTAATTCTCTAACTTTCTAACTTCTTTATTCCGTTGACTTCTAATCTCTTAAACTTTTGCGCCAGCAAAAATTTAAATTAAAATAACCTCTTAACCCCATAACCCTCTAACCCTTTGCGCCAGCAAAAATATAAATTAAAATAACCTCTTAACCCCATAACCCTCTAACCCTTTGCGCCAGCAAAAATTTAAATAATAACCCTTTAACCTCTTAACCCTCTAACCCTTTTGCGACAGCAAAAATTTAAATAATATGAAAGAAGTATTGAAATTTCTCAAATCACTTGCCCGGAACAACAACCGGGAGTGGTTTAATGATCATAAGGATGAATACCTTAAGGTGAAATCAAAGGTTGATGAACTGACCAATCAATTGATAATAGCCGTTACGTCGTTCGATCCGGAAGCGAAATACCTGACTCCTGCAGATTGTACATACAGGATTTATCGCGACACTCGTTTCTCTACCGACAAGACTCCATATAAAACCCATATCGGTATCTTTATAAACCCTCCTTACGGCAAGAAGGTTAACCGCATGGGTTATTATCTTCATATTGAACCCGGCAATTGCCTGTTGGCGGCAGGGACTGTTTGTTTGCCGTCAAAAACTGTGGCGGCAATCCGGCAATCAATTTATGATAACATAGAGGAATATCTTGAAATCGTCAGGAATCCCGAATTTGTGGAGGCTTATCCTGAGGTGGGGGAGAATTGTCTGAAAACTGCGCCGAAGGGTATCCCTCGCGACTGGAAATATATTGAGCTCGTTCGTCCGAAAGATTATGTCGCGACCCACTATCTAAGTGATGAAGATCTTTCTTCACCGGATTTCATAGATGAGGCAAGAAGAATTTTTTCTCTTGCCAAACCATTCAACGATTTTGTTAATTTTGCGATATCTTAATTTTTGCTGTCGCAAAAGGGTTAGGAGGTTAAAGGGTTAAAGGGTTAGGGATGCTTACCCCCTTAATCTTTTCCCTATAACCAATTAACCCCTTAACCTTCTAACCCTGTAACCCTTTTGCGATAGCAAAAATAAAACAGGAATAACCCTTTAACCTATTAACCCTATAACCCTTTTGCGATAGCAAAAATAAAACAGAAATAACCCTTTAACCTTCTAACCCTGTAACCCTTTTGCGATAGCAAAAATAAAACAGGAATAACCCTTTAACCTTCTAACCCTATAACCCTTTTGCGATAGCAAAAATTAAGAATTATTCGAAGTCGAGCGAAAGCACCTGGAATTCTGTCCGACGGTTGATCTGGTCGGCGGCTTCCTGATCTTCCGGCGATAAGGTGGAGATAAATTCTTCCGAAAGCACAGTCCCTTCGGGAAATTGTGGATATTCACGGTTGATGCGTTTCGTGACTGTTTTGGGTACGCTTTCCCCATACCCTTTGGGGCTTAACCTTTGGGGGTCTATGCCTGCCGCAATAAGATAGTCGATGACGCTTTTAGCCCTTCTTTCCGATAGGCGGATGTTGTATTCCTCGCTGCCCTTGCGGTCGGTGTGGGCTGCGAGTTCTATCGTGACGTGAGGGTTGTCGCGGAGCATCTGTGCCATTTCATCAAGCGCTGCTTTTGATTCCGGTCTTAATGTGGCTTTGTCGAAATCGTAGAAGATATTTTCGACCACCTGGGGTTTGTTGATTGCAGCGAGGAAAAAGTCTATGGCATAGTCGGCGTCTTCTTCCGCTTCGTCGCTGACGAATTCCTGTTTAAGGCTCAGATATCCGGGAGCGCCCGCCTTCATTACATATCTCACTCCGCGATCGAGATTGAATTTGAACGATCCGTCGTCGCGTGCCACCTGCTTCTGGTTGCTTCCGTCGTCGCCTACGATACGTATAACTGCATTTGAAACAGGTTCTTCATCCTTGTCGAGCACCCATCCTGATATTGTTATATGAATGTCGGGAAGTTCGAAACTATAGATGTGGTCCCTGCCTCGGGCGTCACCACGGTTTGAACTGAAATAACCGTTTTCGCCGTTTCCGAAAGTGATCCCGAAATCATCGCCGGTGCTGTTTAAAGGCAATCCCATATTCTCAATGCTCCAATAGTCGCCGGTGCTGTTGAGTTTTGCCTTGAAAATGTCAAGTCCTCCGAATCCCGGATGACCGTCGGAGGCGAAATATAATAATGAATCTGTGCGTGAATAAGGAAACATCTCGTTGCCGGGGGTGTTGATCTGTTCCCCCATGTTGTGCAAAGAGCCACCCCGTTCATTAAGGTCTATACGCCAGATGTCGAGTCCGCCGTAACCTCCGGGCATGTCGCTGCAGAAATATAGATATTTCCCGTCGGCAGATACGGCGGGGTGTCCGACGGCGGAGAGGGAATCCGAAGTGATTTCGAATTTTTGAGGTGTGCTCCATGTCGCGTCAGTTCTGCGGGAGGTATAGATTTCTACAGAAGTGCTCGATGTCTCCGATCTGCGGGCACGGGTAAGGTACATCGTCTGTCCGTCGGGTGAAAAACTTATCACCCCTTCGTCGGCGTCGGTGTTAAGTTCCCCTTCCGCCGGTTGTGGGAGCTGCCATTGTCCACGTTCGTTTTTCTTGCTGAAATAGATGTCGCCGTTTTTCATCCCGGTTATTTCTGAGCGTTTTTCACCTGTGGCTTTCTCGGAAGTCGACGTGAAATAAATTTGGTCAAGGCTTTTGTCGAGATACATTGGAGAGAAGTCGGATCTCTTGGTGTTGAATATCTTGGCATTTTTCACCACATAGCGGGTCTTTGGTTTCTCCTTTTGTGCTATGGCGAGTCTGCATCCGGCGATCCCTTCTTCGGCAAGTCGGTTTTTTGGTGCGAACGATAGATATTTTTCGTATGCTTCGATAGCCTGTTTATATTTCCCTTCCCCTTGCAAGGCTCTTCCGAGGTGAAGAAAGAGTGTTGAGTCGGGATATTCGTAGCGCAGGGCGTTTTGAAAAGCTTTCGAGGCATTGACAGCCATGTTCAGTTTCTCATAGCATTTCCCCATTTTAAATGCTACTTCACCGCGTGCAGGTCGTTCCTCCTTTTTAGTCATCTTGTTATAGACTTTTCGATAGATGACCTGTGCATCGAAATACTCCCCCCTTTCCAATGCATCGTCGGCATCGGAAAGTTTAGCGCTTTTGCAACCGCCAATCCCGGTGAGCAACAAAATTAAAATAAAAAAATAGCCAAGAGATCTCATGGCTATTAAACGTTCTTCCCCAAATCAATATTGCTAAATTTGAGTTAAATCATGATTCCCGCCTCTTGCTATGAGGTCTTTATAGAGTATCTTGTAAATCTTATAAGTTTTATATAGCTTATAATTTAACCCTTTAACCTTCTAACCCCATAACCCTCTGCATGCAATGCATGCAGAATTAAAAGAAAGAGTAGGAGATCTTGAAGTCGACGAGGGGATAGACGGGCACGGCTTTCACAAGGTCGAGGCATCTTCCCACTTTGCCGCGCACGTGTTCCAGATCCTTGGTCATGTTAACACCGTCGTGTACGATCACTTCCGGCGCACCGCCCCAGAACATCACTCCGGCTTCCACGCCCACGTTCCATCTCTGCTCCCTGTCGAGGGCGCCGCTATATCCGAATCCTAAATACGGCTTGAAAATGTTAGCCTTGGCTTTGGCTCGTACGTATCCATCTTTCGACGGCTCCATGAGATAAGGCTTGCCATCCTTGAAATCGCCGATGTGAATGCCGATCCTTCCCTGTTCGCGGAACTTCTCCTGCAACTCGAGCACCTGGTCCGGGTCGAGATAGTTGCCGCCCCCGAGAGGTACGTCATAAATGTCTTCGAGGGTTGTGAAATAGTCGTAGGCACGGTTATAAAGATTAAGCGCAACGAGAGTTGTCATCTGGTCGCGTTTGTTCTCGGCACGTCCTACAACAGATTTGCCCACATAAAAACCGGCTGTGAAATGCCAGTGCTTGTTCTCCTGAAAAGGGAACACGTCGACAAGAAGCTTGAAATTAAGAATGGTAGGTTTGGCGATCATCTGCACATTGTTGTCCATCTCCAGTCCCGTCATGTCATAGACCATTTCCTGGATATGTGAGATGTCGCTGCTGACTCCGCCATCCTTGAAAGAGGCGATATCGAAGTCCATAGGGATATGAAACGACGGCATCCATTCCACACCTGCACGCAGACGCGTCCAGGTAGTGACGGGGGTGGCAAGCTCCAACCCGAGTCCGCCGGTGCCGATTGTGGCTGCTACCTCGAGATTGTTGAACACATTATTATTACTGCACCAGTCTGTAAACCGTTCGAGAGGTTTAAGATTCAGTGCGTCGATATAATTCTTGCCCAAAGAAAACTTTGAAGAATCATTGGGTGAGGGGTTGCTTTTTCTCTCCTTTACTATATAGGTGTTGCGGAAACGGCTTTGAGCATTTGTTCCGGCAGGAAGGAGCGCAGCCAAAGCCAAGATGGAAGCTATAGCGAAGAAACTATTTTTCATAAAAATTCTTTGATGAGCATTAATTTGCCCGGATTTTATAACTCTTATAAATTTTATAATTCTTATAATTCGTAGATTAACGCTTTTGCTATTAAGGCAAAATCGGAAGGAACGATCTTTAATTGAAAAGCCCTTTGTATTTATAACCCTAAAACCGGCGGTTTTGTGACAAAAGCAAATAAAAAAGATCAAAAGTTCATAACCCTTTTGCGATAGCAAAAATAAAAAGGATGATCTAGCCCTTTAACCCCATAACCCTATAACCCTTTTGCGATAGCAAAAATAAAAAGGATGATCTAACCCCTTAACCCTATAACCCTATAACCCTTTTGCGATAGCAAAAATTAAATCCGGTGCAAAATTAGTAAAAAAATTGTAAATGATAATGTTGTCGATTGTTCTTAATGTCATAAATTGGTTAAAAATGCGGATAATTAAGAAAAATTCTGTTTATTGAAATATTTTTTTCTAAAAATTTGTTAGATTTAATAAAGAGTCTTACCTTTGTGGTCAAATTCAGCGTGAATTCGCTCCGTCGAGTCCCTGATTTAAAGCTTATTTGTCTTATTTCCACATGTGTAATTCGCTTAGGATTAAGATAGTATGGATTGATAAGTTGCCGCTTTAGAGTGGTGAATTGTCAGGATATCTATGTCTAACGATAAGAAACAAACAAAATATTAATCAATTCAAATCTATTAAGGAATGAATAGAAAACTAATCAACGGCTTGCTGTTGCTCACCGTGGCTACCGGTGGTGTCGGCACGTTCACTTCTTGCAAGGACAACGAAGATGTAAGGATTGAAGATCAGAAAACTCAAGCCAAGCTCTTCGACATCCTTGATGAAAAGATCAAACAGGGTGACGAAAATCTTGAAGTTGTAAGGACGAAGCTCAATGCTCTTTTAAACGCAGGTCTCCTCAATGAAAGAAACCAAGAGTATCTCGTTGATCTTATCAACAACAATAAAAATTATGCTGAACAGCTTAAGGTGTATGTTGACGATATGGTGATGAACCTTATCACTAACGTACAGATCGAAGAGGTTTATAACCCCGCGTTCGGTACAATCAACCTTCCTCTTGGCATCAAGAACGGTCTTCTTTGCAACTATTATTATCATGCAGATCATGAAGTAAACTTCCCTCTTGTTGATGATACAAATATCGTTTTCGGAGACAAGCAGGCTCAGAAAGATCTTGATGATGCTAACCTTACTCCGGAAGGAGCTGTAAAGTTGGGTACTGAGGTTCAGGATATCGACCGTCTTGGAGAAATCTATGTAACAGTGAATCCTGCTAATGTTCCTGTTGAGGCTCTTGAAGGTCTTAAGATTACTCTTAACAAGACAAACGGAGAGCAGGTTCTTGGCATTCTTGAGGCAGTAAAGGAGGATAACCACGTTAAGAATTTCGGTTACACTCGTTCAGGCAACGGGTTCTATAAGATCTCAGTTGGTGTTGTAGCAGCAGAAGTTCCTTCTATCAATATCAATCTTGATGAGAACCTGAAGACTGCTGCCAAGGATTTCGTTAAGAGCCCTTCAAAGAGCGATCTTCTTGGGCTTGCCGAGGCTATCTACAAGCAGTTCAATAACCGCATCCCGGCTCTTTCTGTTCAGTTTGCAGTTCCTATCACTCAGTCATTCAAGTATGAGGAAACTCCATGGAGTTCTGCTCCTGGTGGCGTGCTTCTTCCGAACGTTGAAGTTGGTGCTGACGGTAAATATACAACTACAGGCAATACTGTTGTGAACGATCCTGAAGGTAATAAGGGTACTACCGGCGAAGTTGAATCAAATCCGGAAAATATTGGTAATCCTATCCTTCGTGCAGTTTATTCTCCGTATGATATCGCAGCAGTTACATACCATCCTTTGAGCTATTCATTCGATCCCGAGGGTTATGTTCCTGATCGTCGTCTTCCTCAGATCGGTCATATCCAGGAATATGTAGATCGTGTGCTTTCTAAGGCTGATTTTAGCTTTGAGTTGAATAGTGATAAATATGGCATTACTCTTGACGGTGTTAAATTCACTGTTGAGCCTACTAAGATTGTTATTGATCTAAGCTCTGTTAAGGATTCTAATGGTCAGCCACTTGAAGGAACTTTGGAACTTGGTTATGATGGTGGTAAAGTGTCTGTGCCTGGTAATAATAATACTGCGCTTAATGACTTCGTACAGCAGATCATTGATGCAGTTAATGGCGATGGTAACGATAAGAGTTTTGTCGCTCAGATCCAAGGTCAGGTTAATGAACAGCTTCAAAATATAGTAAACGATATTAACTCTCAGGTTAAGACTCAGATTACAGACAAGATCCAGAATATCAAGGAAGAG
The DNA here is from genome assembly GCA_947073495.1 of uncultured Porphyromonadaceae bacterium. Taxonomy (GTDB): domain Bacteria; phylum Bacteroidota; class Bacteroidia; order Bacteroidales; family Muribaculaceae; genus Lepagella. The sequence goes on along the minus strand of CAMTMX010000010.1, from coordinate 17,592 downwards.
ATCAACAACGAGCTTAATGGTCGTCTTGGCGATGGTATCAATCACCTTATCGACCTCTATAACAAGGTTGCTGAGAAGGTTAACTCAATTCTTGACAATCCTAACGCTTATATGCAGGTTTATGCTGCCTACAGAGATGGCGACGGTGATATCCACCACCTTTCAACTGTAGCTACTGATCCTTCTGTATTCACTCGCGGAACTGGCGAAGCTATCACATTGTTCCTTACTTCTTACAACGGCGAGCTCCTCGCTCCTGCTTATAAGAAATATGTTGCAGTTGTGAAAGACCTTCAGGGCGGTTCAATTACAGAGGTTAATAAGGCAGACTACCTCAACAAGGTTCTTGAAGGTCGTCAGCAGAAGACTTATATCCCTGTAAACGCTCTTACACCAGGTCACATTTATCAGATCGTTTACTCAGCTCTCGACTACAGAGGAAATGTTTCTGCACGTAGCTTCTATATCAAGATTGCAGAATAATCTGAGTGTTAAATCATATTTACAGAACCCAAAAAAGAAATTATAAAAATGAAATTCAATAAAATTCTTTTGACTGCATCTCTCTTGCTCGGTGGTCTCTGTGCCAACGCTCAGGAAACAGTCACCGAATATGTTTTCCAGCCCCACTGGTACGGTCAGGCTCAGTTCGGCATGCAGGAGACCCTCGGCGAGGGTGGCTTCGGCAAGCTCCTCAGCCCCAACGCTCAGATCGGCGTTGGCTACAAGTTCAATCCTTATATCGGCATGCGTCTTGCTGTCAACGCTTGGCAGAGCAAAGGAATCCTCAAATCTGAGAATGCTAAGTGGAAATGGAACTATGTAGCTCCCACTCTCGATGCTGTTGTCGACATGACAAACCTTATCGGCGGCTACAATCCCAACCGTCTTGTAGAAGTTAACTTTATCGCCGGTATCGGTATGAACATCGGCTTCAACAATGATGAGGCTAATGATTTCAACAATGCATTCCGTGCAGCTCACTCTGGTGCTAACGTAAGCCAGGGAACTGAAATCGTGTTCGGTCCTAACTACAATGTTCTCGGCAACATCTGGGACGGTACTGCTGTTCGTTTCCTCGGTCAGTTCGGCGTTGACGTTAACTTCAACGTAACAGACCGCCTCCAGCTCGGCATCGAACTTATGGCTAACACACTTAGCGATAACTACAACTCAAAAGTTGGTTCAAACACTGACTGGTATTTCAACGGTCTCGTAGGCGTTAAGTATGCTTTCGGTCCTACTTCCGAGACTCGCACTCGCGTTATCGAAGAACCGGAACCCCGCGTAATCGAGAGAATCATTGAGAAAGTTGTAGAAGTGCCCGCAGCTGTTGAGCAGCCTGTTCAGAAAGAGGCTCAGGTGTTCCGTCGCGACGTATTCTTCAAGATCAACAAGTCTATCATCAGCACTCAGGAGATGACTAAGGTTGCAGCCGTTGCTGACTACCTCAACGAGCATCCCAATGCAACTGTGACTATCACAGGTTATGCTGACAAGGGCACAGGTACTAAGCAGTACAACCTTCGTCTCGCTGCAAAGCGTGCCGAGGCAGTTGCTCAGGCTCTGAAGACTAAATATGGCATCGCAGCTTCTCGCCTTACAGTGAAGAGCATGGGTTCAATCGAAGATCAGCCTTATGCAGATCCCGTACAGAACCGCGTTGCGATCTGTATCGCAGAGTAATCGGGAACGATTGTTGCGACAGACGTAAAATATTCGACAGAATAACACGTTATATAATTGGTCATATCGGAATTGGTTTCCGGTATGACCAATTTTTAGTAATTCAGCTTTCTTTGAAAGCTGAGGGTTATGGGGTTAAAGGGTTATAAGGTTATTCCTTTAATTTCTGCTGTCGCAGAAGGGTTATAGGGTTATAGGGTTAAAGGGTTATAGGTTGAGGGTTTAGGGTTTAGGGTTGAGGGTTTGGGTTTAGTTTAATTTTAATTGATTAGAGGATTATTCGAAAATTCCACTTTTATGAAGAAAATATTTACGCTTTTCATTGCAGCAGTATCGGCATTGGCGTGCTATGCCAATCTTGACGGGAATGGCTATTATCGTGTGAAGAATTATAAGACAAACCGCTATGTCTCTGTGATTGACAACAGGGGTAGCATCGACATGATTGCAACCACAGCCGATCTCCAGGCAATCAGGTTGTGGAGGGTGTTTGACGATGTTTGCCATGATGCTGCGAGCATCATGGATATTACTCAGGTCGGTTCTGAATATCAGCTTACTGCACAGGGTACAGGTATTTATCAGATAATAGGATATTATTTGAGATTGAGGGAAAACGGCACGGCAGACGGTCAGAAACTATATATGGCTTATGGCACCAACGGTAAGGCAACCCGCTATCTTGGAGATGGCAATATTCTGAATAGAGATTATGGTTCTATGTCTACCAATTGTACGGGAGATTACCGCAAATGGTTTATTTTACCCTTGGATGCAGCGGGTGACAATTATTTTGGCGCCTATCCTGATGTGGATGCTAAAGAAGGTTTGTACACGACGCTCTATGCAGATTTCCCTTTTTCGGCTTATTCGAAAGGTGTGAAAATGTATTATGTCAGTGCGGTTACATCTTCGAGTGTGACTCTTACGGAAATTGAAGGAACAGTTCCCAAGGCGACACCGGTTGTTGTGGGATGTGTAGGAAAGACAGCTTCCGACAATCGTCTTAATGTGGGAGGCGCCGCACCTGAAATAAACGGGAACAAGCTTGTCGGTCAGTATTTCAATTGCGATATTCCGGGTCATATCAATCGTGTGACATATAATCCTGCAACAATGCGCGTGTTGGGTCGTTGCAGCGACGGAACGCTCGGTTTTGTGAAGGCGAGCGGTCTTGATTACATTCCAGCCAACACCGCCTACATCACAGTGCCCGACTCATATCCTGCAGAGATCAAGTGCGTGTTCGGCAACTCCGCCGTCAGCGAGATAGGAGTCGACACATCAAACGGACCGAAGGCAGTCTACACAATGACAGGGGTCAAACTCTATCAGGATGCGACAGACGCACAGATTTCATCCCTCCCGAAAGGGATCTACATCATCGGTGGCAAGAAAGTAAAAATCTAAATTCAGCTTTCTTTGAAAGCTGAGGGTTAAAAGGTTAAAGGGTTAAAGGGTTATAATCATAACTCACAATCATATTTGGTTATGAATGAATTTTCATTTGAAAGACTCGAAGCTTATCAAAGATCAAGAGTTTTGATAAAAGAAGTTTATAGGTTAATTGAGTATTTTCCTAATAATGAGAAATTTTCTCTGGTTCAGCAATTGCAGAGATCTATAGTATCTGTTGCTTCGAATATTGCAGAAGGAAGCGGGAGGTTATCCTATAAAGAAAAAGTTCATTTTCTCGGAATTGCGTATGGCTCACTGATGGAAGCGTTTTGTCAGTTGACTATTGCAATTGATCTTGGTTATATTGAATATTTTCAGTTTGAAGCAATAAAGCCAATCTTCTTCGAAGTGTCAAGATTGATTAATGGATTAAAGAAAAGTTTCGCTGATAAATATTGAAATGGAATAAAAATCCGTTAATATAATAAGTAATTCAACTTTCGCAAGCGTAAGTTGAGGGTTATGAGGTTATAAGGTTAATCTTCAATTGAGGATAGATTTCAGGTTTCTTTAAGGATTCTGTGTAAATTAACCCTTTAATCCCTTAACCCTTTTGCGAAAGCAAAACCTGAGGGAAATAACCTTCTAACCCCTTAATCCATAGATCTTTTGCGAAAGCAAAAAAGATGGGAAATAACCTTCTAACCCTATAACCCCTTAACCCTTTTGCGAAAGCAAAAAAGATGGGAAATAACCTTCTAACCCTATAACCCCTTAACCCTTTTGCGAAAGCAAAAATTTCAGAATGGAGGAAAAAGTAGTTGTTGACGGCCTGACGTTTGTGCCGTATTTGACGAGAGAAGAAATTCAGGAGCAGGTGAAACGCGTGGCTTCAGAAATCAGGAGAGACCTCTTGGGAAAGAGTCCCCTGTTTCTGTGTGTGCTCAACGGTGCCTTCATATTTGCCGCCGATCTCATCCGCGAGGCGGCGATAAACGATTGCACGGTTTCATTCGTGCGCTATAAAAGTTATGAAGGGATGTGCTCTTCCGGAAGCGTGAAACAACTCATCGGTCTTAATGAAGATATCGACGGCAGAGACGTGGTGATCATTGAAGACATAGTCGACACGGGGCTCACAGCCACACAGATGATTGCCGACCTGAAGAAACGAAATCCCAATTCAGTAAGGTTTGCCACACTTTTGTATAAGCCGGAAAGTAGCAAGACAGGGTTCAAACCGGACTATGTGGCATTCGAAATTCCACCGAAGTTTATCATCGGCTACGGTCTCGACCTTGACGGGAAGGTGCGCAACCTCAAAGATATCTATGTTGTAGCCGATTAGGAACTATCCAACTCAGAATACACTCATATTATCAATTATTCAACTTTCGCTTGCGAAAGTTGAGGGTTATGAGGTTATGAGGTTATGAGGTTAAAAAGGTTAATATCCAATTGTGGAAAGATATCTGGCTTAATTAGATATATATAAATATAACCCCTTAACCCTTTAACCCTTAAGTGAGCATGCGAAACTTAAATAGGTAGACAATTATGTTAAATCTCGTTCTTTTTGGTGCCCCCGGAAGTGGAAAGGGCACACAAAGTGCAAAATTGATCGAAGAATACGGGCTTCATCATATCTCGACAGGAGAAGTGCTTCGCGACCATATCAAGCGCGGCACGGATCTTGGGAAAGTGGCTCAGGAATATATTTCCCAAGGACAGCTTATCCCTGACGATCTTATGATAAGCATCCTTGACGATGTGCTTGAAAAGGATGCCAAAGGTAAGGCGGGCGTCATATTCGACGGTTTCCCCCGTACAATCCCTCAGGCTGAGGCTCTGAAAGGTTTGCTGCAGAAAAGAGGTACGGACCTCCATGCAGTGGTCGGTCTGGAAGTGCCGGAAGAAGAGCTTGTGGAACGCATGCTCAACCGTGGCAAAGAGACAGGACGTGCCGACGACAATCTTGAGACAATAAAAAAACGTCTCGACGTCTACCATAATCAGACATCACCCTTGCGTGATTATTATCACAAAGAGGGTAAGTATATTCAGGTCAACGGCAGCGGGATTGTAGATGAAATCTTCAATACGATAGCGAAAGAACTTGAATCAAAAACCGGTGCAAAGCGTAAAGCATAACAGTCAACGCGAATATAAAAACAGTCCTCACGAATTTCAGAAATTTGTGAGGACTATGTTTTTATGTTGAAAAATGGCAAGCATTTTACGCCTGTTATCAAATTTTTTTATTAATTTTGCAGCATTGGCGGTCGCCTATAAGGCGGGATGCCGGAAATATTTTGATGTCGTTTATTCTAATTAATTGACACGCAAATCATTAATTTATTAAAACCACTCAAAAAAACTCAAAACAAAAATCAATAACCCCTTTCTGAGGTCTTGCGCCGTGAGGCATATAAAGACCATATAAGAAAATCAGAATTTAGTTAAGATGGAATCAGAAAAGAAACCCAAACGTCCGAGAATCGGAATCGCTCCCGCAGCCGGTGCGGCAGACGGCGGAGATACAGACAACCGCTATGAAAAGGTTAATTACCCTAACGATGACCACCAGACCGGCGATCGCCCTCAGATGAACCGTGCTTACGGTGACCGTCAGGGTTATCAGCAGCGTCCCTACGGCTATCAGCAACGCCAGCAGGGCTACAACCGCAACAACTACAACAATCATTATGACCGTCCGTCTTATCAGCAGGGCTATCAGCAGCGCCCCGCCACAGATGAAGATGGAGAGAAGAACGAATCATCTGCTGAAAACGGATATCAGCAGAATGCGGAGGGTGGATACCAGCCCCGTCAGGGTTATCAACCCCGCCAGGGCAACTACCAGCCGCGTCAGAACAATTATCAGAACCGTAACCAGGGCGGCTATCAGCCTCGCAACAACAACGGCTATCAGCAGCGTCCCAACAACGGCTATCAGCAGCGCAACAACAACGGTTACCAGCAGCGTCCCAACAACGGCTACCAGCAGCGCAACAACAATGGTTACCAGCCTCGCAACAACAATGGCTACCAGCAGCGTCCTAACAACGGCTACCAGAACCGTAATCAGGGTGGCTATCAGCAGCGTCCTAACAACGGTTATCAGAACCGTAACCAAGGTGGTTACCAGCAGCGTCCGGGTGGCTTCCAGAACCGTAACCAGGGTTTCCGCAAGCCTCAGAACAACAAGATGTTTATCCCGCGTCCGCGTCAGGTGGATTATGTGCTCGAGGATATCGATCCGAACGAACAGATCCGTCTCAACAAATATATGGCGAATGCCGGCATCTGCTCACGTCGTGAGGCTGACGAATACATCACTCAAGGTCTCGTGAAGGTAAATGGCGAAGTGGTCACTGAACTCGGCACCAAGATTTCACGCGATGATGTCGTGGAATATGATGAGAAGGTTGTGACTCCGGAGCGCAAGTGCTATGTGCTTCTCAACAAGCCGAAAGATTGCGTGACAACAAGCGACGATCCCAACGGACGCCTCACTGTGCTCGACCTTGTGAAGAACGCATGCAAGGAGCGCATCTATCCTGTGGGACGTCTTGACCGCAACACTACAGGTGTTCTCCTTCTCACAAACGACGGTGACCTCGCATCAAAGCTCACCCATCCTAAGTTTGTGAAAAAGAAAATCTATCACGTATGGACCGACAAGGATATCACTGAGGAGGATATGCAGCGCATCGCCGACGGCATCGAACTCGATGACGGCGAAATCCATGCAGACGCCATCAGCTACGTGAGCGAGACAGACCGCAATCAGGCGGGTATCGAGATCCATAGCGGAAGAAACCGTATTGTACGCCGTATCTTCGAAAGCCTCGGATATCGTGTCACCAAACTTGACCGTGTATATTTCGCAGGTCTCACCAAGAAGAATCTTCCCCGTGGACGTTGGCGTTATCTCACTCAGGAAGAAGTCAATTTCCTCCGCATGGGTAGCTTCGAATAATCAGATCAATTAGTAATTAATGGAAGATATTAGAAGAAAGACGGTTAAGACTGTGCTTGCCGAAGGTGCCGAAGGCGCCGGCAAGAAAGTGGATGTGAAGGGATGGGTGCGCACCCGCCGCGGCAACAAGAATGTGCAGTTTGTTGCCCTCAACGACGGTAGCACCATCAACAATCTTCAGATTGTGTTCGACCTTTCAAAATTTTCCGACGAGCAGCTTAAGCCGATCACTACAGGTTCAAGCATACATGTGCAGGGTGAGCTCGTGGCATCGCAGGGCGCCGGTCAGAGCGTGGAAGTGCAGGCTGATGAGCTTGAAGTCTATGGCACCGCCCCCGGCGACTATCCTCTCCAGAAGAAAGGGCACACTCTCGAGTTCCTTCGTGAGAAAGCTCACCTCCGTCCCCGCACCAACACGTTCGGTGCGGTGCTCAGGATCCGCCATGCACTTGCATATGCAATCCATAAATTCTTTAACGACAAGGGATTCTATTATTTCCACACTCCGCTGATCACTGCATCAGATTGTGAAGGTGCGGGAGCACAGTTCCAGGTGACCACACTCCCTCTCAACGACCTTCCGAAAGACGAAGCGGGGAATATAGATTATTCTCAGGATTTCTTCGGCAAGCTCGCGTCGCTTACTGTCTCCGGACAGCTTGAGGGTGAGCTGGGAGCCACAGCATTAGGTCTGATCTATACTTTCGGCCCCACGTTCCGTGCCGAGAATTCCAACACTCCGCGCCACCTTTCAGAATTCTGGATGATCGAACCGGAGATGGCGTTCTATGAGATTGCCGACAACATGGATCTTGCGGAGGAATTTATAAAGTATTGTATCTCATATGCTCTCGAGCACTGTGGGGACGATATCAAATTCCTTAACGACCACTTCGACAAGGAGCTTATCGACCGCTTGAAATTCGTTATCGACAATGACTTCGTACGTCTCCCATACTCGGAAGGCGTGAAGATTCTCGAGGAGAGCGGCAAGAAGTTTGAGTTCCCGGTTTATTGGGGAGTTGACCTCGCTTCCGAGCATGAAAGATATCTCGTGGAGGAGCACTTCAAAAAACCTGTGATCCTTACCGACTATCCTAAAGAGATCAAGGCTTTCTATATGAAGCTCAATGACGACGGGAAGACAGTGCGTGCAATGGATGTGCTTTTCCCGAAAATCGGCGAGATTATCGGTGGCAGCCAGCGCGAAGAGAATCTTGAGAAACTTCAGAAGCGTGTGGATGAACTCGGTCTCTCAGGTATGGACTGGTATATGGATACACGTAAATACGGCACTGTGCCGCACAGCGGTTTCGGTCTCGGTTTCGAACGTCTTGTGCTGTTTGTGACCGGAATGCAGAACATCCGCGACGTGATCCCTTTCCCACGATATCCGAACAATTGCGAGTTTTAAGTGAATTTACGAAAGTTAAATATTCTACCGACGGGCGCCATGACAATCTTTATTGTCATGGCGTTGTCGTGGCTTTCGGCAGGTGCGTCGCGCAATGGCGAGGCTCTTGCCGCAACCTGTATTGACGCCCGGTCAGACTCTTTGACGGTCAGTCTCATCACTTGCTATCCGGGTCCGGAAATATATGAACTTTACGGACATGAGGCAATAAGAGTGAGGGGAGAAGGGCGTGATTCGGTGTGGAATTACGGCATTTTCAATTTTAGGGAACCGAATTTTGTCTACCGGTTTGTGAAGGGGGAGACTGACTATATCTGTGCCGGTTACCCTTTTGAATGGTTTTTGCCGGAATATATTTCGCGCGGGTCAAAGGTGGTGGAACAGGATCTTGACATGACTCAGGAGGAGGCTCACCGTCTTTTACAGTTGCTTCAGACCGAGGCATTGCCGCAAAACCGAAAATACCGGTATAATTACGTAAAGGATAATTGTGCCACCAGAATCATTGACAGGGTGGACGACGCATACGGGCATCATGTGGAGTATCCTTCAGACGTGAATTATGCCACATATCGCAATGAGATGCGCCATTACAACCGCAATTATCCCTGGTATCAGTTCGGCATCGATCTTGCGTTGGGTTCCGGGATAGATTATCAGCTTTCCGGACGTGAGGAGATGTTTGTCCCGGTGGAGATGATGAATAAGGCAGCTTCCGCAAGACTTAGCGACGGGAGGAGTCTTGTCAGGACTACAAGGGTGCTTAACGAAGGATATGGCGATGTCACATTGCCTGCCACTCCTTGGTATCTTACCCCTCTGTTTTGCGCGATAGCGGTGGTTTTGATAATAGCAGCGATTTGTGCATATAGCTTGATAAATAAGAAGATATGCCGTTTTGTTATTTCCTTGTGGTTTTTTTTGTTGGGACTCGCGGGAACCTTGACGGCGTTTCTGGTGTTTATATCAAGTCATGAAGCCACTTCTCCCAACGCGCTTATCTTTTGGTTGAATCCGTTTCAACTTGCGTTCGCAGTGTGCGTATGGTGGCGTAAATTGCGTTCTGTCGCCGTGGCGATGGCTTACTACAATATTGTGGCGATGATTTGCCTGCTTGTGGTCTGGCCGTTCCAGAATCAGAGCGCCAATCCGGCAATCTTTCCACTAATTGCCGCCACGCTTATCCTTTCAGCAACTTATGCAATAATCATCCATAAAGATAGTTATTATAAGAAATGAATCGTCTGATAACATCGGTGATATGCGGTCTTGTGGGCATCAATACGATGCTCTACGCCGATAGTTCACGCCCAAAACTTGTGGTAGGGATAATGATCGACCAGCTTCGCACCGATTATATCGAATATCTTCAAAATCTTTTCGGGGAAAAAGGATTCAAGAAGCTGATGAAAGAGGGGGCTTTCATCAAGGATGTGGATTTCAAGGTCAATGGACTCGACCCGGCAAGCGGAACGGCGATGATTTACACAGGAGGGTATCCACGCCACAATGGTGTGACAGCTTCCAAGGTGTTTGATCCTGCCATAAAAGACATGGTCCCGACGTTGCATGATCCGTCGATGATCGGTAATTTCACTACCGAAACTTATTCCCCCGTAAATCTCCGGCTCTCTACAATCAGTGACGAAATCGCTATAGACGGTGCCGGTCTTGCCTCCATCTATTCAATTGCACCCGATGCCCAGCAGTCGATCATTATGGCTGGTCATGCGGGGACATCCGCTTTCTGGATTAACGACAATACAGGGAAGTGGGCTACCACGACTTATTATCGCGATGCCCCGGCTGTCGTGACCCAGCGCAACTACAACGAGTCGATATCTTCAAGAATAGACACCATGCAGTGGAAGCCGGCTCTCCCGCTTTCGTCTTATCCCGGACTTCCTGCACAAAAGCGCATTCTTGATTTCAAACATACGTTCCCCACGGCAGACCGCAGTGTGTATCGTATGTATCTGTCTTCGCCTATGGTCAACACGGAGGTGACCGACGTGGCGATAACTTATCTGAAAGACCTTAAGGTCGGCGGAAAAGGCGACGCTATCGACATGCTGAATGTCGGGTATACCGCAGCCCCTTATAAATACGTGAAAGACGGGGATTTCCGTCTTGAACTTGAAGACAGCTACATCCGTCTTGACGGACAGCTCACGCGCCTGTTTGATGCAATAGAGAAGTATGTCGGGCTTGACAACACTCTTGTGTATGTGGCGTCTACAGGATATTATGACGATGCTGTCGCCGACGATCCTCAGTATCGCACCCCTACCGGCGATTTCTCAGTGCGCCGGGCTCTTTCTCTTCTGAATTCGTACCTCACCGCCCGTTATGGCAACGGTGATTATGTAGACACCTACAGCGGCGGCCACGTATATCTTGACCGTAAACAGATCGAGGAGCGTAAGCTTGACCTGAAGGAAGTGGCTGAAGCTACGCGAGATTTCCTTGTGCAGATGAGTGGCGTGAACGATGCCTTCACTATGGGAGACATCATGACTTCCGCTCTCCCGGCAATGGAGGCAATGCGCCTCGGCATTGATCCGAAAACCGGCGGTGATGTCGTCCTCGAGTTTAATGCGGGATGGAATATTGTAAACGATACCAAGTTTCCGAATGAGACTCAGGTGGCACGGTCGAGTATGGTGCAGACACCTGTGTTCATTATGGGTTGCGGCGTGGCTCCGGTCATCATAAACACCCCGGTAGAAGCCACTGCGATTGCACCGACCGTTACTCAGGTGCTGAGAATACGCTCCCCTAACGGTGCTGAGTCAAAGCCGATCAATCTCCCCCGTAAATAGTTTAATTTTTGCTATCGCAAAAGGGTTATAGGGTTATGAGATTATAGGGTTACGAGTTTATGGTTACGAGTTAATGGTTTAATAATATTCGGAAGATCAGATTTCAAAACAGCGACCCAAGACCAAGACCAACGACCGACAACCAACGACCAACGACCGACAATATAAAATTGATAATTACTAATTGAAAATTACTAATTGATAATAAGAGTCCATGGGATTTAACAATATACTTAAAAAAATATTCGGCGACCAGAGTGAACGCGCTGTGCGTCCTTTGTGGGATCGCCTCAAGAAAGAGATTTACCCTATCAGCGAGGAGCTGACAGGAATATCAACTGATGAACTTCGCGGCAGAATAGATGTGATCCGCGACAGCATCCGCGGAGAGGCTAAAGAGTATAAAGACAAAATGGCGGAGATCCGCACGGAGCTTGAAACTCTCGACTATGACAAGCGTGAACCATATTGGAAGAAGATAGATGAATTGCGCGAGGACATGTTTAAGATGTATGCGCGTCGTCTTGACGAAGTGCTTCCCGAAGTTTTCGCGGTCGTTAAGGAAACCGCACGCCGCTTCGCACAAAATGAGATAATCGAGGTCAACGCCACTCAGGCAGACCGTGAACTTGCCGCTGCAGGTAAGGATTTCGTCACTATCGAAGGTGACAAGGCTATCTATCGCAACAGTTGGATTGCCGGAGGCAACCAGATGACCTGGGACATGGTGCATTATGACGTGCAGCTTATCGGAGGTATGGTGCTTCATGGCATTATGAACGGCGACAAGGCTTCCAACAATATCGCGGAGATGGCTACCGGTGAAGGTAAGACTCTTGTGGCTACCCTCCCTGTGTTCCTGAATGCACTCACAGGTGAAGGTGTGCATGTCGTGACGGTCAATGACTATCTTGCCAAACGAGACTCCGAATGGATGGGTCCGCTTTATCAGTTCCATGGTCTGACTGTGGATTGTATCGATAAGACAGATCCCAACTCGGAGGAACGCCGCAGGGCTTATCGCTGCGACATCACTTTCGGCACAAACAATGAGTTCGGTTTCGACTATCTGCGTGACAATATGGCTACACAGACCACCGATCTTGTGCAGCGTGACGAACATTATTATGCGATTGTCGATGAGGTCGACTCTGTCCTTATCGACGATGCCCGTACACCATTGATCATCTCAGGTCCGGTTCCCAAGGGTGACGACCAGATGTTTAATGATTTCAAACCCAACGTAGAGAAGGTGGTAAACGCACAGCGCAAGCTTGTGCAGGGGCTTCTCCTTGAGGCGAAAGAGAAGATTGCCGCAGCCATGAGCGGAGATCCGGAAAAGGTGGCTAAGTATGACACTAAAGAGGAGGGTAAAAAGCCCCTCACTCCCGAGCAGCTTCTCGAAGATGGCGGTCTTTCACTTTTCCGCGCCTACAAGGGTCTTCCCAAGCACAACCCGTTGATCCGTTATCTCAGCGAGGAAGGTATCAAGCAGCTCCTTCTCAAGGTTGAGGCTAAATATATGGCAGACAACAACCGCGAGATGCCAAAGGCTGTGGAGCCACTCTTCTTTGTGATCGATGAGAAGAACCACAGCATAGAACTTACCGACAAGGGTATCGAGGTGCTTACCGGCACAACCCAGGATCCGGAGTTCTTCGTGCTTCCCGATATCGCGGCTCAGCTTTCTGCAGTTGAAAACGAAGAGGGAACAAAAGAGGAGCATCAGGAGAAGAAAGACGCCCTGCTTCAGAATTATTCTATCAAGGCTGAACGTGTGCATACCGTAAACCAGCTTCTTAAGGCTTACACCCTCTTTGACAAGGATGTGGAATATGTGATCGACGACAACAAGATCAAGATCGTTGACGAGCAGACCGGACGTATCATGGAGGGACGTCGCTACAGCGACGGACTTCATCAGGCTATAGAAGCGAAGGAAGGTGTGAAAGTAGAGGCTGCCACACAGACTTATGCCACAATCACATTGCAGAACTATTTCCGTATGTATCGTAAGCTTGCCGGTATGACCGGTACGGCGATGACCGAGGCGGGCGAGTTCTATGATATCTATAAGCTTGAGGTTACAGAAATCCCGACTAACCGTCCTGTGATCCGTAATGACCAGAACGACCGCGTATACCGCACCAAGAAGGAGAAATATGCAGCGGTTATTCAGGAGGTGGAAGATATGGTCAAGGCAGGTCGCCCTGTTCTTGTCGGTACTACTTCTGTGGAGATTTCGGAACTTCTTTCAAAGATGCTTCAGTTGCGCAAGATCCCTCATCAGGTGCTTAATGCAAAATACCACCAGAAAGAGGCGGAGATTGTAGCACAGGCAGGTAAGACAGGCACTGTGACCATCGCCACCAACATGGCAGGCCGCGGTACCGACATCAAGCTGTCGCCTGAAGTGAAGGCGGCGGGAGGTCTTGCAATCATCGGCACCGAGCGTCATGAATCACGCCGTGTGGACCGTCAGCTCCGCGGACGTGCCGGACGTCAGGGTGACCCGGGATCTTCCGTATTCTTCGTGTCGTTTGAAGACACGGTGATGCGTCTGTTTGCCAACGAACGAATTGTCAAGACCCTTGACAAACTCGGGTTCCAGGAGGGTGATATGATAGAGAGCAAGATGGTGACCCGTTCAATAGAGAATGCGCAGAAGCGTGTTGAGGAAAACAACTTCGGTATCCGTAAGCGCCTTGTGGAGTATGACGACGTAATGAACGCCCAGCGTAAGGGTGTATACGGTCGCCGTCAGAACGCACTCAAGGGTGAACGCATCGGCACCGATATCGCCAATATGATCTATGAGACTTCTCTCGAACTTGCCTCCCGCAGGTATGACGGAGGTTTCAAAGAGTTTGACGAGGCGGTGCGCAAGTCTCTTGCCATAGAAGTGCCTTTCACTGAGGAAGAATATGCAAAGCTTGATGCTAATGTAATGACCGACCGTCTTGCCGAATCGGCTATGCATACCTACAACCGCAATAAGCAGAAGATGGCGGAAGGCGCTATGCCTTATATAAAGGAATTTGTGGAGGAACGCGGTGCCACCGGTCTTGTCGGTGTCCCTGTGACAGACGGAAGAAGAATGTTTAATATCCGTTGTGACATCAAGGAGGCGTATGACAATAACTGCGCAGCGCTCACGAAGCAATGGGAGAAGACGGTGCTTCTTTCTTCTATCGACAAGGCATGGCAGGAACAGCTCCGCGAGATGGATGAACTCCGTAAATCTGTGCAGAATGCATCTTACGAGCAAAAGGATCCTCTTGTGATCTATAAACTTGAGGCTTATGAGCTCTGGAAGAAGATGCTCTGGGATATGAACTCAAAATCTGTGGCAACCCTTATGCGCGGCAAACTCGCAGTGCCTGACTATGAAGAGGCTAAGGCTGCCGAAGCTGCGGCACGCGAGGCGCGCGAACAGCAGCGCCAGGCTCAGCAGGCTCAGGCGTATGCGGCACAGCAACAGGAAATACGCAGGGAGTATACTTCCCAGACAATGCCAAATCCCTACGCTAATTACAGCACAACCCGCGACAGTTATCCGGGGGAGAGCGCACAGCGTCAGGCAGCTCAGAATGTAAACCGTCAGCAGTCTCCGGCAAAACAGCCGGTGAAGGCTGATCCAAAAGTAGGCAGAAATGATCCGTGTCCTTGCGGCAGCGGCAAGAAATATAAGAATTGCCACGGCAAAAATCTTTAAATAATAAGAACAAAAATAGCGGGGTTTCATCGAAGCCCCGCTATTTTTGTTCTTATTATTTACATTTTCGCAAACTAACCACCCTCAACTTTCGCTTGCGAAAGTTGAATTATTTATAAAAAGAATCTCAGCAAGAAAGCATAGAAGATCATGCCGAGAAAGAACGAGATTCCTATCCACATCTTTGCAGACCGGCAGTAAGTGCCGGCGAGATGAGACCCGGGCTCAAAGTTCCATTGTTTTTTAGCCTTGACGGCATATAGTATCGCCACAATACCTGTGGGAATGCAGCAAAGAAGTGTAACGATTATTGCCAACGGGAGCAACATGGAAGGAGGAGGTGTTTGGTCATCCCGTTTTTCAATTTCTTCGATCGACGGAAGGGTAGGTGTATCAGAATCCTGAAGATGACGGTCGAAACGTGTAAATCCGGGAGCCGCCTGATCTTCGGGAGTAGTGACAGCCGGAGTGTTGGATATCCGCTCGGCATCGACACTTGAGGGATGCATAAGGTCGTAAAGACGGTTACGGAACATTCTGCAAACATCTGCGACGTCTTCTGCTTTTTCCCAGTCGTCCATCCCTTTGCACCAGACGTATGTGGAAGGACGGACTCCTGCATCTGCAAGTTGATCAAGTTCGTATGGTCCGCGGCATTCGCCGTCGATCATAGCATAATATTTCATTACGATAATAATATCAATAATTTAAGTTTCCGGTTTTAAGGGAAATCAGATATAATTGAATAAGTTCCCTCTCAAAAATGCAGTGCTGGCTACAAGTCCGATTCCGGCAAGCACAAGACCGATAATTGTCATGGTTTTTGCCGAATTATTGGCGGAATCTCCCTGCTCTTTATATCCTGCGGCATACATGTCGTTTGCCTTGTTTGCCTGAACAATGGCTATTATACCGAAAATAGAGCCGATACATGAGAAAAGAAAACCTATTACAGCAGCTACTATTGCCCATGGCAACCAATTGGTATGTGACGGGGAATTGTTGTATGGCTGATTATTGTATGGCTGATTGTTGTATGGGTTGTTATACTGGTTGTTGCCGCCGAATTGTTGATTGCCATATTGCGGATTCTGGCTGAAATTGGGTTGCTGTCCGTAAGATTGCTGTCCGTATGTATTGAAGTGTGGAGGACGGTTGTTGTTGAATGCCTGTGCAATTTCAACTTGTGTCGAGGCAGGAACCCAGTCGTGAAGTCCGTTATGCCAAACGGGTGTGTCAAGTCTGAGCCCACGGTTCATGAGTTCTGCTACAGTGGCGGGACCTATGCGGTTGCCGTTTATCATGGCATACCATCCATTGTCGGCTGTTGATTCCTGATTTGCGTCTGTGGCGTTTACATCGATTATAAAGATGTCTGCAAGCTCCGGGAGATCAGAGGCTTTTACCCAATCGGGCATACCGGAACGCCATACGAGGGTGTCACGGCTTATATTGTTCTGACGAAGTTCTTCTTTGGAGAATGGACCTTGCTGACGGTCGTTGACCACTATATAATATTCCATATGTTAAGATTCTGTGTTTTGGGTTTGGTCAATGCTGTTTTGAGGATTTATAATATCATACGTGTTTTGAAAAGTATGATTATCGCATTGATAAATGCAAAATTAAGAATTTTTTTTGTGGTGATTATAAAAAATGGGTAAAAAACAGGTGAATTTTTTGGTTGGCATGAAATTTCTTCTTAAATTTGCATCGCAAACGCGGTAATAGCTCAGTTGGTAGAGCATCAGCTTCCCAAGCTGAGGGTCACGAGTTCGAGCCTCGCTTACCGCTCCAATAATAAAAAAATTTTTTTCATAGGCATAGAAGCTACTCTGAGAAGAGTGGCTTCTATTGCATTGCGGGGTAATGAGCGCGTTTCGGCTTGAGCCCGTGTTTCTTAAATTTCGAGACTGTAGTGGCGGTGTTTTTTAAGGAAAGCGCCATAATCTATTTTAGGGTTAGTTTTGTTTTACATAATATAAAATGTCGGCCATGTTTTTTATCTGGCCGGCATTCAGATGCCTTGCAGGCGTTAAGATTTAATCTCCACACCGCTATGAGAAAACACATCTCCAATATTGCTATAGGGATTGCTATGATAACCGCCGTTGCCGACGGTCACGGGCAATTGTCGAGTCCAGCTCTTCTCGGAGATTCCATACCTGAGAAATGGCAGATGACGCAGCAATGTTTCCAGACACTGCCTACCGATGATTCCTGGTGGAAAATGTTTGATGACCCCGTTCTTGATAATCTTATTTCGCAGGCAGTAGCCAATAATTACAATGTGGCGGCTGCATTGAAGCGTATAGATATGTCCCGAAAAAGTGTGCAGGAAGCCCGTGCGGGATATTTCCCTACACTCACTGTGTCGGGAGGCTGGTCGAGAGCGCAGCAAAGCGGCGCGGTGGAAAGCCCGGCTGTGCCTTCGTCTGCTGCTTCTTATTTTTCGCTTGGCGCAGATATGAACTGGGAGATAGATGTGTTCGGACGTGTGCGCGAAGGCGTGAAGGCTAAGAATGCCTCCTACAACGTTTCGCGTGCCGACTATGACGCTGTGATTGTCAGTCTT
>CAMTMX010000009.1 GCA_947073495.1 uncultured Porphyromonadaceae bacterium | reverse complement strand
AGATTATTTGTCGCAAATACTATTTCTGGCAGTTGATTTTTCATAAAAAAAAAACGCACCACCTTTACTCTTTATTGCAAACCGAGTTTATGTTTTTTTAACGGTTTAAAAAAATATCTACCATAACCAAGATTTAATCTTAACTACTATTAAATTATACAAAAAAAAATATTAATTAATCGCCTTGAGATTTGCAATAAATTACTATTATTAATAACTTAGCGAAATAAACGTATATTATGTATTTTTCTGAGAAACAAAAAGAACCACGAATGATATCATATAAATCTTTTTATATGATATATCCGTATGCCCAGAAAAATTTAAGAATTGTTATATTTTATCTGATTTCATTACTTTCGATAGCGTTCTTTATCTCATGTAACAAATCGGCGGATTCAGAAGGTAGCATTAAGAAAGATGGAATTGTCATTTTTCCCGAAACAATGTCTTTAGCCGGAGAAAGAAATTTTATTATAGAATCTGCCGATTACACTATTGTGTCGTATTATGATTCAACCGACTGCATGGGATGCAGTATGAAATTATCATATTGGCAGGATTTTATGGAAGAAATGGCAAAAAACTTTCCCAAAAGCAAATTAAATATATTGATCATCTCCGGATTAACAAATGAAAAAGAGTTGATCACCATAAAAAGAAGAGCCGGATTTAAATACAAGATAGCAATTGACAACAATCAAATTTTCAGAAAAAGTAATAATTTGCCTGAAGATAAGAGATCTAATACCTTTCTTATAGATTCCAATAACAGAGTAATAGCAACTGGCAATCCCCTGTATGACAAAGGCATCTTTCAAGAATATGTAGATTTTATAACAAAAAATTATCCCAAATAAAAAAAGGAGTAACTCTTTTTATAATAAAATTCACCACAAATTCTAAATAACAAAATCATGAAACTAAAAATCTTATTTCTAATCGCATTAGGTTCATTCCTTTTATGTGGAATGTTCGATATCCCTCATAATGCACAGGCATCCTCAAAACCGGCATTAAGTTTGGCACGCCAAGGGCAAAGGCCACCCAATGACACAATCACTCCACCACCACCTCCGTCGCCAGATCCCGGTCATAGTGTTATGCTTCAATGTGCAAAAGTCTCTTATGATCCATGTTTAGTAAAGTGCATTATGTGTGAAGCCCGTTATCAAGCCATCGGCACAGATGGTACTTGTATTTCTTATAGCGGGACTTGTACATGTGGAGGTAAATTCTTCAAGAATGTAAAAATATGACCACACATAAAATCTTGTTGTCAGCAATTTTATTATTGCTGACTTCGTGTAATGCAAAAGATAACAAAGGGGTCGAAACCTTGGAATTTCCATTTGTAGGGAATGCGGAAATCTCCATTTTGGGAGATGATCTAATTCTTCCTTTGATTACAGATTTATCTGTAAACGACACTGTAATCATAGCAACCGGCTCTTTGGATAATTATTGGGTGCATACATACGATAAAAACTCCGGTGACCCGATTGCCAACCATATATCTAAAGGACAAGGACCGAGCGATATCCTCGGATGCACATATTTGTCAAAAGCAAAAGATGGTTGGAAGATATACGACTACATGTCTCGTAAGGTCAAACTCTATGACAAAGACTTCGCGTTTATACGAATGTCTGATAAAGATTCTCTACCGTCATTATCAATAGACTGTAATCTCACAGCTCTTCAAATCTTACCTTCAGGTAAAAAGATTTGTTATATTGACAAATATGAAAATGAGAATTTAATATTTGACGGATTTATTGTGGCTGACAGTGCAGGCTACAGCAAACCGTTTTTAAATCTTCATGATGAAGATCAAATAGGTCCATTGGGATATTATATGCAATACAAATTTGCAGGATCCCCCGATGGTAAAAAATTAGCGGCAGTATCCTCACCGGGATGTTACTTGAAATTATTTGACACAGATGGTAATAATCTTATTTTAAAGTCATCTCATTGTTATTACCCATTGACCATTAAAAATCCAGAAGACGCTGCTCTTGTATATGAAGACAACAAAAGATCCTTCACGTCATTAGCTGTGACAGACACAAGAATAATCGCCTGCATGGATGAAGATCCTGATAATTATGGACCAACAGATATCCTGGTCTGGGATTGGGAAGGCAATCCGGTTTGCAGATATAAATCGGATAAAATAATAGTAAAGTTCGCTTTATCCCCGGATAATCCTGATGATCTTTACGCTTTCGTGACCGACCCTGAACGCAATTATTCTCTGGCTAAAATAAAATGTCGGGGACTATTAAATTAATTAACTTTTAGAGAATGTTTGATTTGACTTATGTTAAGATTTAGAGAGGATTTTCAAGTAAATTTTGAGTTTGAGAGATGGCGTTACGGGGTTCCATAATAACAGAACGAAAGCTCAAAATTGACCGAAAAGCACTTTAAAGATTTCATAATGTTAAATTCAAACATACTCTTAGACAATTTTTAACTTCCATCATCAGCAACATACTACAAGACTTACACGTGAGTAAAAAATACCATATACATACTAAAAATAAGTAAGTACATGATTAACTTCTATGTAAGTAAAATATGAAGTCGTAAATTAATCAGCTAATACAAACCATATTGTCATCTTCAATGAAACTCAAATATCTCACATCTTTAGTCATTTGCATTCAATTGATGCTTATTTCTTGCAAAGCCAAAGAGGGCTCCGAATCAGGGACTCTTGATTTTCCGGAAGTGTATACAGCAGAAATCTCAATTTTAGGAGATGACTTGATTCTCCCTGTCATTACCGATATGGTAGTAAATGACTCCATAATCACAGCATTAGGTCTTCTTGATGATTATTGGATCCACCAATATGACAAAAATTCAGGTAAATGTATCGGGAGATATATAAGGCGAGGTCAGGGACCTGAGGATATTGTGGGTTGTGAAAGTTTTTATAATACAGGGAACAGTTGGAAAATATATGATTATATGGCACGTCAGGTCAAAGTATTTTCTAATGATTTCTCTTTTTCTTCATTATCTGAGAAAGATTCTATTCCCAGCAAAGAATATATGGGTGCACATTTTGCCGGCTTATCATTTAAAAACGGGGGAAAAAAGCTTTTCAGTATGATTAAAAGTAAAGACGCCGACATTAAAACCGGCCTCATGTTGGCAGATGATAATGGAATTGGAACCATTAATTTTGAAACACCTGTAGATGAAGACAACGACAAATTGAAATATTTCAGATGGTATAATATCGAACTCGCTCCAAATGGCAAGAAAATGGTTGCTACATCAAATCCCGGCTGTTACATGTCTATCTATGATGTTGATGGGAATGAGATGGTCCTTAAAAGATCCAAAAGCTTTTTCCCTCTTCATGTCAGTGATCCGGAAAATTCTGCAAAAGTATTCAATGAAAATAAGACTGCATTCACCGCTCTTGCAGTGACGGATTCCCGAATAATTACCTGCATGGCGGACAACCCTGAAGAAGAGGACACCACCGACATAATGGTTTGGGATTGGAACGGAAAACCATTGCGAAGATATAAGACAGATAAGATTATACTGACAATGGAATTATCTCCAAATGAAAAAGACATTATTTATGCCTTTGCTATTGACAAGGAACTGAATAGCAACCTAATAAGAATCAGATGCCAAGATTTGCTGAAATAAAACAATAATCTGTTTGGAATAAATCCAGAACAGATTACAAACCATAAAGTTATCATGCAATAGAACTCAGGGGCTGTTCTAATCTACAGACCCTGAGTTCTATTGCATGATAACTCTGATAATTACATATTCGATCAATCAGATCACGATATTGACGATCTTGCCGGGAACGACGATGACTCGCTTTGGAGTCTTGTCGCCAAGCCACTTCGCAGCGTCAGGAGCGGCAAGAGCGGCTGCCTCTACGTCAGACTTTGATGCATCGGCAGGGACATCGATCATATAGCGGGTCTTGCCATTGAAGCTGACCGGATATTTCACGCTATCTTCCTTTAGGTTCGCCTCGTCATATTCGGGCCATTCGGCATCCACCACAGAACCTTCCTTGCCGAGTCCATGCCAGAACTCCTCGGCGATGTGAGGTGCGAACGGTGCAATCAGACGTGTGAAAATCTCCATTGCCTCCGGATTTGTGGATTTCTGTGCGGTAAGTTCATTGAGAGCAACCATGAAAGCAGACACGGAAGTGTTGAATGAGAAATTCTCTATATCGCCGGTCACTTTCTTGATAAGCTTGTGCATGGTCTTCAGCTCCTCTTTAGTCATAGGAGCATTTGAACCCTTGTCAAGTTTGTTGAAATGCCCCCACAGTTTCTTCAGGAAGCGGTTCGCCCCGTCAATACCGTTGGTATCCCATGGCTTCGACTGCTCGATAGGTCCGAGGAACATTTCGTATAGGCGCAACGTATCTGCACCATAACGGTCAACGATGTCATCTGGATTAACAACATTATACATTGACTTGGACATCTTTTCGACAGCATATCCACAGTTATACTTCCCGTCTTCAAGGATAAACTCAGCATCGGCAAACTCCGGACGCCACTGACGGAAACGGTCGATGTCGAGCACATCATTGCTGACCATGCTGATATCCACGCGGATGGGAGCCGCGTCATATTGGTCTTTTAGCCCTTTGCTTACAAATGTGTTTGTATCTTTGATACGATACACGAAGTTACTCCTACCCTGGATCATACCCTGGTTAACAAGCTTCTTAAACGGCTCCGGTTCAACCACCATTCCGAGGTCGAAGAGGAACTTGTTCCAGAAGCGCGAATAGATAAGATGGCCGGTGGCATGTTCCGCACCACCAACATAAAGGTCGACATTACGCCAATATTCATCAGCCTCCTTGCTTACCAGCGCGTTTCCGTTGCGGGGATCCATATAGCGGAGATAGTATGCGCTCGACCCCGCGAAACCGGGCATTGTGCAAAGTTCAATGGGATAACCTTCGGGAGTCTTCCAGTTTTTGGCGCGACCCAACGGGGGTTCTCCGGTAGATGTGGGAAGATAGGCATCCACCTCGGGAAGCATTAGAGGAAGTGCGCTCTCATCCATCACATGTGCGATCCCATCCTTATAATATACGGGGAACGGCTCGCCCCAATAACGCTGGCGCGAGAAGATAGCGTCGCGGAGGCGATAGTTCACCTTCACCCTGCCGATACCCGCTTCCTCAATAAATTTCTTGGTCTTGGCTATCGCTTCCTTCACTTCAAGTCCGTTGAGATCAAGTCTGTCGTTTGCAGAGTTGATCATCTTTCCTTCCTTGGCATCGAAGCTTTCCTCGCTTACGTCGGCACCCTCTATAAGCGGAATTACCGGAAGATCGAAATGACGCGCGAAAGCGTAGTCGCGAGAGTCATGGGCAGGCACAGCCATGATGGCGCCTGTGCCATAACCGGCAAGCACATAGTCGCTGACCCAGATGGGAATTTCCTTGCCGGAAATCGGGTTCACGGCATATGCACCTGTAAACACACCGGAAACTTTCTTCTCTATCTGACGTTCGCGTTCTGTCTTGTGGCTTACCTCTGAAAGATATTTGTCGACCGCCTCCTTTTGTTCTGCTGTGACAACCATATCCACATATTTGGATTCCGGGGCAAGCACCATGAATGTCACGCCGAAGCTTGTGTCTGCACGGGTGGTGAATATCTCAAGATCAAAATCCTTGCCCACTACCGGGAAACGCATCTCCGCACCTTCACTTCTTCCGATCCAGTTGCGCTGGGTCTCTTTGAGCGAATCGCTCCACTGAAGCTTCTCAAGATCGTCAAGAAGACGGGGGGCGTAAGCTGAAACGCGGAGACACCACTGGTTCATCACTTTCTGCTCAACGGGATGACCGCCACGGACACTTACTCCCTCAGTGACCTCGTCGTTTGCGAGAACGGTGCCGAGTGCCTCACACCAGTTCACCATTGTCTCGCCCTGATAAGCGATACGATAGTTCATCATGACCTCAGCTTTCTCCTTTTCGGAATAAGCTTTCCACTCTTCTGCCGTAAACTTGAGATTCTTGGAGCAAGCTGCGTGCACACCCTCTGTACCCTGTTTTTCAAAATGTGCAACAAGGTTTTCTATCGGCTTAGCCTTGTCGGCATCAAGGTCATAGTAGGAATTGAACATGCGTATAAACGCCCACTGTGTCCATTTGTAATATTCAGGATCACATGTGCGGATCTCGCGGCTCCAGTCGAAAGAGAAACCGATCTTGTCAAGCTGCTCGCGATAGCGTGCTATGTTGGCGACGGTGGTCTTCTCCGGGTGTTGACCGGTCTGGATGGCATATTGTTCCGCAGGGAGTCCGTAGGCGTCATAACCCATGGGGTGAAGCACATTGAATCCCTGTTGACGTTTGAAGCGAGAATAGATGTCGCTTGCTATATATCCGAGAGGATGACCTACGTGCAATCCTGCCCCCGACGGATAGGGGAACATGTCGAGCACATAGAATTTTTTCTTTCCGGGCTTTTCTACGGCACGATAAATCTCGTTTTCGCGCCAATAGTGCTGCCAGCGTTGTTCGATTTCGCGGTGGTTATATTCCATTGTTTTGCGGTTGTTATCAGTCTACTGCAATTCTGTTGTTATCAGACTGCAAAGTTAACAAATTCCGCTATCAGTTCAAAATAATAGAATTAACTTCATGACAAACCTCGCTTCAAATGTGACCAAAACTTCAAATGAGACTAAAGGATGCCTCCTCCCAAAATTAACAAAGTTTTTTCTATCGGAAAAATTTGATAACTTTGCAGTCGAAACCTAATCGCGCCTTAGGCGCCATTATTATGTCGACTAATACAACAGATAACGCACGCAAGGTGACCACGCGCCGCCTTATCGAGATGAAGCAACGCGGAGAGAAAATCTCCATGCTTACAGCATATGATTATTCCTCAGCGAAAATACTTGATGAAGCCGGTATTGATGTGCTTCTTGTAGGAGACTCCGCATCTAATGTGATGGCTGGAAACATGACCACCCTCCCGATCACTCTCGACCAGATGATTTATCATGCGAAATCGGTGATAAAAGGCACCAAGAGAGCACTTGTGGTCTGCGACATGCCTTTCGGCACGTATCAGGGAAACCCGATGGAAGCTCTCGCATCCGCAATCAGAATCATGAAAGAGAGCCACGCCGAGGCAGTGAAGATGGAGGGAGGATCCGAGATACGTGAATCTATTGAAAGGATTCTCTCCGCCGGTATCCCCGTTATGGGTCACCTCGGGCTCACGCCCCAGAGCATCAATAAATTCGGCACATACAACGTTCGTGCAAAGGAAGAGGCGGAAGCCGACAAGCTGATAGAAGACGCAAAAATGCTTGAAGAAGTCGGATGCTTCGGTATCGTGCTTGAAAAAATTCCTGCCACTCTCGCAGAAAAAGTTGCAAAAGAAGTCAACATACCTATCATCGGGATCGGTGCCGGCGGGGGAGTTGACGGTCAGGTACTCGTGATGCACGACATGCTCGGAATCAACCAGGGATTCTCCCCCAGGTTCCTACGCAGATATGCCAATCTTGCCGAAATAATGACCGATGCTGTGCAAAACTATATCTCTGACGTGAAGAGCGGAGATTTCCCATCCTCTCAAGAATCTTATTGATCCAAGACATTACCCACATAAAAACGGGCTTTCAAACAGTTTGAAAGCCCGTTTTAATATAAATACCTATCTATCTCCCATTTTCCGTTCATTTATCATTAAAAGCTTACATTTTGGCACAAAATCCCGTTTAGTGATAAAATTTTACATTTTAATCACTAACTATTCCAATCATATTTTGTTAGAATATCAGATGATGCGCTTAGGACGTCAACAAAACAACGGTTCCCATGCACACGTCCATGAAAAGGGAAGGTTTTCAGATATGCTAAATATTTCAGAAAATCACACTATGAATGGATGAAGTTTTCATTCTTGAATAAATTATCAACACCTTAATTATTATTAACTATGATTGATCCCAATTATCGTCAGGGCGATATTAAAAGCGAAGCTTTCGGACAAGATGCTATGTTGCAACCAGCCCCTGTAGAAAAAATTCCCGACGGTCCCACCACTCCTCAGGTAGCTTACCAGATGGTGAAAGACGAGACTTTTGCCCAGACTCAACCACGACTTAACCTTGCCACATTTGTCACCACATATATGGATGACTATGCCACAAAGCTGATGAACGAGGCTATCAATATCAATTATATTGACGAGACAGAATACCCCCGTGTAGCAGTGATGTGTCAGAAATGTATCAATATTGTCGCAAATCTCTGGAACTCTCCCGAACAGAAAAAGTGGAAGACCGGCGCGCTCGCAATCGGTTCTTCAGAAGCATGTATGCTCGGTGGAATCGCTGCCTGGAAGCGTTGGATAGAACGACGCAAGAAAGCGGGTAAGCCTTACGACAAACCTAATTTTGTAATTTCTTCCGGCTATCAGGTGGTATGGGAGAAGTTCGCCACTTTGTGGAATATCGAAATGCGTCAGGTGCCTCTGTCTAAAGAACACACCACTCTCGACATAGACCAGGCTATCAAGATGTGTGACGAAAACACATTTGCTGTAGTCGCCATTCAGGGTGTGACATGGACCGGTCTTAATGATGATGTGGAAGCTCTCGACGCCGCTCTTGACAAATATAATGCCGAGACCGGAAATGAGGTGTGCATACATATCGACGCTGCCACCGGCGGATTTATCCTTCCGTTCCTTTTCCCGGAAAAGAAGTGGGACTTCCGGTTGAAATGGGTGCTCTCTATCAGTACCTCAGGGCATAAGTTCGGTCTCGTATATCCGGGTCTCGGATGGGTGGTCTGGAAAGACAAACAGTATCTCCCCGCCGATATGTCGTTCACTGTCGACTATCTTGGCGCAGAAGTCACTCAGGTCGGCTTGAACTACTCCCGTCCGGCAGCCCAGATTCTCGGTCAGTACTATCAGTTCATCCGTATGGGATTCGAAGGCTACAAGAATGTGCAGTACAACTCTTTGCAAATCGCAAAATATCTCCACTCACAGCTTTCAGCTATGCCGGAATTTGTGCCGTATTCCGAAGATGTGCCCAATCCTATCGTGACATGGCTTATGAAGCCTGAAGTGCAGAAAGATGCAAAATGGACCCTCTATGACCTTCAGGACAAACTTGCCCAGCACGGATGGATGGTTCCCGCATATGCAATGCCGGTAAATATAGAAGACATGGTTGTGATGCGTGTGCTCTGCAAACAGGGCTTCAGCCGCGACATGTGCGACGAACTTCTCCACGATATCAAGGCGGCTATCGCCGAGCTTAACGCTCTCGAATATCCGACCACCACACGTATCGCAATGGAAAAGAACATTCCCCTTGCAACAAAATCTTTCAACCACACAGGGAAATAAGCCGGCATTGAGCCCCGGTATTAACCGTGGCGATTACAATTGAATTATCAAAATCTTTACGGATGGCGGCAGATGGAATGTCGGTTACATACCCCCATCTGCCGCCTTCCTCAATTTTATCCCACCCGGAATTATTTTCACCCGCATATCCGGAAAGATATCTGATTCCGTTTTTATATTCTTAATTAATTATGGAAAGAAAAATAACTTTATCCCAGATTGAAAAAGCGGCTCAAGAGGCGTATGAGGAGTCAAAGGATGTAAAGGGTGGCGTCAACGCACACTATATCCCGTATCTCGCTAACATTAATCCTGACCTTTTTGGATTAAGCGTCACTCTTGTCGACGGGACCTCTTTCAATTTCGGAGACACTCAATACAAATTCGGCATAGAGTCTGTTTCAAAGGTACCGACTGCTGTCCTTGCAATGATACAGCACACCCCTGCCGGAGTGTTGCGTCAGATCGGGGCGGATGCCACAGGATTGCCTTTCAATTCTATATTCGCCATACTCCTTGAAAACGACCATCCCTCTACACCGCTCGTAAATGCCGGAGCGATCACGGCATGTTCGATGATTGCCCCACAAGGAGACCCCGCAGAAAAATGGAAAGCGATAACTGACAACATCGCAAACCTTTGCGGGTCGGCTCCTGTGCTACTTGACGAACTCTATGAGAGCGAGACCGCAACAAATTTCAACAACCGTGCCATTTCATGGCTCTTGAAAAACTACGGCAGGATATACGATGAAGTGGATATGAGCCTTGATCTATACACCCGCCAATGCTCTCTCGGGATCACATCTTCGCAACTTGCCATTATGGGAGCGACGCTCGCCAACGGCGGAGTAAATCCTGTTTCCGGCAAACAGGTATGTGACAAAGAGATTGCATCAAAGACTGTCACCCTGATCGCATCGGTCGGTTTCTACCAGCACACCGGAGACTGGCTATATACTTCCGGCATTCCGGCAAAAACAGGTGTCGGTGGCGGAGTGATGGGAGTGATGCCCGGGCTATTCGGCATAGCCGCATTCGCACCTCCGCTCGACGATGCGGGCAACTCCGTGAAGGCACAGACCGCCATCAAGAAATTTATGCAGAAACTTGAGCTTGGGATATTCTCCGGCGATAAAGTATCCATTGTGGCGGAATGACATTATTCCGTCTTACCCTCCTCCCGGGGAGGTTTCTCTCAAATCATATTCAACCTTAATCAAACATTTACTATTATGGCAAATTCTTCCGTACAAACAAAAGCGACGGTGAAGCAAGCCGCCAAAATGGGGGTTTTCACCCTTATTATAATGAATATCGTCGCGGTAGTTTCGCTCCGCGGACTCCCCGCAGAGGCAGAATATGGCGTAAGCTCCGCATTTTATTACATACTCGCGGCATTGGTATTTCTTGTGCCGGTGTCGCTCGTGGCAGCCGAGCTTGCCGCAATGTTCCCCTACCAGCAAGGAGGAATGTTCCGCTGGATAGGTGAGGCATTCGGCGACAAACCCGGATTTCTCGGCATATGGCTGCAATGGATAGAGAGTACTATATGGTACCCTACCGTGCTTACCTTCGGTGCGGTGTCTCTCGCATTCATAGGCATGGACCATATTTACGACACACATCTCGCCGCCAATAAACTATACACCATTGTTGTGGTCCTTGCCATCTATTGGCTCGCCACATTCATTTCGATGAAAGGTATGGGCTGGGTTGGAAAGGTATCGAAAATCGGCGGTCTTGTAGGCACCATCATCCCTGTGGGGATTATAGTTGTCTGCGCCGTTGTCTATCTTGCCACCGGTGGCAAGTCGCAGATGGACTGGCATGGCAGCTTCATACCTGATTTCTCCAATTTCAACAATATCGTTCTTGCCGTGTCAATATTCCTTTTCTATGCAGGTATGGAAATGAGCGGCGTGCACGTTAGGGAAATTAAAAACCCGACAGTCAACTATCCGAAGGCTGTGATCATCGGAGCGATAGCCACTGTGGCGATATTCATATTGGGCACATACGCTCTCGGAGTGATTATACCGGCGAAGGATATAAATCTTGTGCAGAGTCTTCTCGTAGGCTTTGACAACTACTTCAGCGCGCTTCATATCAAATGGCTGTCGCCAATCATTGCAATTGCCCTCGCGTTTGGTGTTCTGGCAGGCGTGCTTACCTGGGTTGCCGGTCCGTCAAAAGGTGTGTTTGCCGTGGGTCAGGCAGGTTATCTCCCCAAATTCTTCCAGAAGACCAACAAGAGCGGTGTTCAGAAGAACATTCTTTACGTGCAAGGGGGTGTGGTGACAGTGCTTGCATTCCTTATGGTAGTGATGCCGTCTGTAGAGAGTTTCTATCAGATATTGTCTCAGCTCACCTGCATCCTCTACCTTATAGCTTACCTTCTTATGTTTGCTGCCGCAATCCGTCTGCGCTACAATATGAAAGACGCACCTCGTCCTTACCGTCTCGGCAAGACAGGCAACGGTGTTATGTGGCTGATTGCCGGTGTAGGGTTCATCGGATCCCTGACCGCATTTATTTTCAGCTTCTTCCCTCCCAGCCAGATTGAGATGGGATCGAACGCAATATGGTTTACAGTCCTGATCCTTGGAACTGTCGTCTTTGTAGTGCTTCCATTTATTATCTTAAGATTCAAGAAAGATTCCTGGAACTCTATGGGTACGGATTTTGTTCCGTTCCATTGGGATAATTCACCAGGAGCTGCCGCTATCCGCCAGAAAGCTGCCGAGGAATTTGCTGCAGAAAACGCTGCAGAAGCTCCTCTGCACGCAAATGCGCTGCTTTCTCACGCCACTTCAATCAACAAACCGGCGTCTAAACCCCAAGGTGACAACACCGGCAATCCCGGACATTAATTATTTCTTATGATAAGGAAGCCCGGAAGGATTCCGGGCTTCCTTATTCATTCCATTTTCCCAATAAAGTCGGTTCCGGCTTCCACAAAACTTAATCTTATGATAAAGACAGGCAAAACCCCTATTACGGTGATGACCTTTTGCGCCATCATGTCGATCTCGCTTGTCGTAAACCTTCCGGGACTTGCGATAACCCCCATGTTAGGGACTCTCCACAAAGTTTTTCCAGGCACGACACAGATCGAAGACCAACTCCTGACAGTGCTTCCAAATCTGCTGATCATCCCATTCGTGCTTCTTTCCGGCAAACTCTCGCTTGCTCGCCACAAGACAAGAATCGTTGTGGCGGCGTTGATTCTATTCTGCATCAGCGCAATTGCATATCTGTTTGCAAAAAGCATGGGGCAGCTCATCATTATAAGTTGCCTCATCGGATGTGGAGCCGGGCTTCTCATCCCTTTTTCAACCGGACTTATTGCCGATACTTTCTGCGGATCATACCGGCTTAAGGAAATGGGAATACAGTCGGGAATATCCAACACCACTGTGATGGTCGCCACTTTTGCAGTTGGCTGGCTCTGCCACGGAAACTGGCATCTACCGTTTGCCGTATATCTTGTAGGGTTGATACCTCTTGCTCTCTCTTTCTGGCTGAAAGACCTCCCGAAACAAGACCTTTACCAGACCGCAGCCCCTGACGACGGATGCGGTGAATCCGGGCAATGCACCGCTCCCGACGTGGCTACGCCTGAGGCGCACGCTGACTCAATCCCAGAACACCCCAAAATTAAAGACGGATTCTATATCGGCAGGATAGCTGCTCTGATCGGCGTGTATTTCTTCATCACTTTCGCAACAATAAGCATATCTTATTATTGCCCTTATCTAATTGAAAAGGAAGGGTGGAGCGATTCGCTCACCGGAACAATCACGGCGATATATTTCCTCTTCATATTCCTCCCGGGGTATACGCTGACTTGGTTCGTGAAATATCTTAAAAAGAACTGTTTCCTGTATTCCGTCATATGTATGACTGTCGGTCTCGGATTGTTTGCGTTCATACCCAATGACTGGACACTATGCATCGGGGCAGCACTTGCAGGACTCGGATATGGAATATGCCAGCCTATACTATACGACAAGGCAAGCCTCGCTGTAGCTTCCGAAAACAAAGCCACCCTGTCGCTGGCGTTTGTGCTGTCGGCAAACTACCTCGCCATTGTGCTTGCTCCATTCATCATTGACTTTTTCAGGATGATTTTCAATGCCGGTAAAGTCACCGGATTCGCTTTTATCGTATGTTTTGTTCTGCTTGTGGCTTTTACAGTATTGACATGGGCAAAACGCGACAGCTTTGCATTCTCTGTAAAAAACGAAACTTCAAACAAATAACTTATTCATATGAAAAACACTTACATCTTAGGCGCCTCATTGCTCATCTCGGGAACCATCTTTCCGTTGCAGACATCGGCACAGTCTGCAGGATCTGCCAATGATGAAGATATCTCGGTCAGAATCGTGGAATATAAAGATTCTACCGACACCTACATAACCCTACATGAAAACGCGCCGAAAATCAAAGGCACTCCGGACGTGCCTCGGTTTGCAGTCCACGGTAAAGAAGGTAAATATTACATGGGCATCGGTGCCAACATCAAGGCAGTTGCTCTGTATGATTTCGGCAGCCCGTTGACAAATGATAATCTTTTTGTAACTTCCGCCATCCCAATGAACACCCCTCCCGGCAACGGCGGTCAGTTCAGGTTCAGTGCCCAGCAAAGCAATATCTATCTGAACGTAGTGGCGCTTCCGGGTACAAAAAACCAGTTGGGTGCCTACGTGTCGATTAATTTCTTAGGCTCAGGATATGCCCCGAGCCTGCAGTTGGCTTACCTTAAATACCGTGGATTCACAGCCGGATACAACTACTCACTATTCACTGATGCGTCGGCTTCGCCTGCGACTATAGATTACGAAGGACCTAACGCGTTCTCTTGCCAGATACACGGCAACATATATTATGAACACCCCTTCGGAACGAAAAAGGAATGGAAAGCCGGTATCGGCATAGATATGCCGGCAAACTCCTTTACCAATGCCACCCACACTTCTACCGTGACACAAAGGGTGCCGGATATACCGTTCTATATCCAGCGTTCATGGGCCGACGGGAAAGGTTGGCTGAGGCTATCCGGCATTGTGCGCAACCTTTATTACAGGAATGAAACCGCACAAAAGAACATCGACCGTGTCGGCTGGGGCATAAAGGCAAGCGGCATGACTCCCGTGGCAGGCGGACTCACTGCTTATTATCAGGCTGTATACGGGAAAGGGATAGCAAGCTATATCCAGGACCTCGGAGGAACCGGCATGGATCTTATGCCTGATCCGGACAATGCTTCGCGCCTCAATGCCGTAAAAGCGTGGGGTGCATTCGGAGCGCTGCAATACAACTTCTCTCCTACCGTGTTTTGCACCGCCATATACAGCCATGTCCGCACTTATGCCGATTCGTATACCGATTCTTCCGTACCCTGGAAAACCGGATACAAGTACGCACAGTATGTGCTCGGGAATGTATTCTGGCAGGTAAACCCTATCGTACAGGTCGGTCTTGAATACATCTATGGCAGACGCGTGGACTTCGACCGCTCGCAGGCACACGACAACCGTCTGCAGGCGATGCTTCAGGTCAGCTTTTAATGAATGCATAATTCATTATGCATAATGCATAATCGGGGGCGTCTCGGAAAGAGCGCCCCTCTCCTGTTTATGTAGGGAAACTATTCAAAAAATTTAAGATCGTTTTTATCAATTCTTTCTGAAAAAACGTTATTCAAGAAAACAAGACCATTATGAAGCCACTGATATTTGTACGGCTTCAATAAAACAGATTTATAAATGTCAACCAAAACTACTCCTGTATTGCTGCTGACCGGGTATCTCGGAAGTGGCAAGACCACTCTTCTCAATAGAATCCTCTCTAACAAAAATGGCATAAAATTCGCTGTCATAGTCAATGATATAGGGGAAGTGAATATCGATGCCCAACTAATAGCGAAAGGCGGGATTGTAGGGAATGACGACGACAGCCTTGTGGCGCTTCAAAACGGCTGCATATGCTGCACCCTGAAAATGGATCTCATGCAACAGCTATCCGACCTTATGAGCGGAGGCTTCGATTATATCGTTATCGAGGCAAGCGGCATTTGCGAGCCGGAACCGATAGCGCAGACAATATGCTCCATGCCGGGAATGGCTCCGCAACTTTGCCGTAATGGTGTCCCCGTACTCGACTGCATAGTCACAGTCGTGGATGCGCTGCGTCTTAAAAGTGAATTTGCATCCGGCGACCGTTTGACTTCCACAAAAATAGGTGAAGAGGATATAGAAAATCTGGTGATACAGCAAATTGAGTTCTGCAATATCATCGTTCTCAACAAGATTTCGGAAGTGACCGAGCAAGAGGCGCGCCACATAAAGGAGGTGATACGCGCACTCCAGCCTAAAGCTGAAATAATAGAGGCTGACTATTGTGATTTCGATCTTGACAAACTGCTTAACACAGGTCTTTTCAATTTTGAAAAAACCGTGACTGCCGCCACATGGATTCAGGAAATAGAGAAACCTCTTGAAGAGATTGAAAAGGAAGAAGATCACCATGACCATGAACACCATCATGACCATGACCATGAACATAACCATGAACACCATCATGACCATGAGGAGGAAGAAGACCATTCTCATTGCGATCATGAGCATGGAGTGTGCCACTGTCATCACCACCATCATCACGACGGTGAGGGGGAAGCAGAGGAATATGGCATCGGCACATTTGTATATTATCGTCGCAAACCGTTTGACATCAACAAATTTGACTGGTTTGTCGCAAAAAACTGGCCAAAGAATATAATCCGAGCCAAAGGTATCTGCTATTTCAACGACAACACCGACATGTCTTACCTGTTTGAGCAGGCTGGTGTACAGAAAAAGCTCACTGAAGCCGGACAATGGTATGCCACAGCGCCCGAAGACGAGTTGCAAAGAATGCTCGCCACTGAACCCGGACTCATGCGCGACTGGGATCCTGAGTATGGCGACCGGATGGAAAAGATTGTATTCATCGGACAGAAACTCGACCGCTCTGCAATAACAGAAGCCCTCGACGAATGTCTCACAGATCTATAATCTCTACAATACGAAGCAAATTTAAAATGTTTCGATCTCGAGAAGACGAATTTTATGTTCAACGCCCCCTGTATAGCCACCGGTCTTACCCCCGGTGGCTATTATTCTATGGCATGGCACAATTATAGCAACCGGATTCGCACCGCATGCCTGCGCCACAGCCCTCACTGCTTTCGGGTTTCCTATTCGGCGAGAGAGTTCTCCGTATGATATAGTGACTCCGTACGGCACTTTTTTCAGCTCCTCCCACACTTTTTTTTGAAATGGCGTACCTTTTAATTCAAGTGGAAGTTTAAATTCTTTTCTATCACCTTCAAAGTATTCTTTGAGTTGTTTTTCAACGTCCGCCATCAATGCCAAATCTTCAACAGGCGCATCAAAAAGGACTACGGCAGATTCCTCTTCCGCTTCTCCAATCCAATGACATCGGCAAAGTTTCCCATGGTCAACAGAAATAGTAACCTTATTCCCACAAAAATCTAAAATTTTAGTCACCATAATCAAAAGTTTTTCAAAGATAGAGATAAAATCCGAGAATATACCAGCAATGATAATATTTTTAAGGAACTCGCCCTAAGGATATGAGCTATATACAAAAAAGGAGACTTCCAAGAGCAGTCTCCTTTGCAACTCAAATAGATTTGCAAATAAAATGAATATATGCTTACTTGTTTCCGCCGGGAAGATCGTTGCGGTTTGCGAGTTTGTTGGAGTCAAACTCTGTCTTAGGCACTCATATTACCCAACCATAGAAGTCATCAGGGCTGAAAGTCTGGGCAAATCCCTCTCCGCGGTTTCCGGATTCTGGATTACCGGCTTCCCAAGCCACACGCTTTATAGGATCATGCCAACGCTTGAGATCAAACCAGTTATATCCTTCACCCCATAGCTCTAATGTACGACTGTTTCCTTTTAGACAAATTAGAGCGTTCCTTAAGAAATCGACACCTCTATGCCCCCGAAATTTTAAGGACGCGCTCTTATCAGTTGAAGCCAATTCTTTTGCAGAATGCATAAGTCTCTACAAATGAAGCCGAGTTCATTTGTTTTCAGCCATATACCTCTAGCATTCTCCTTTCAGCAAGTAACTAAATCCACACCTACGTTGCGACCCCTACTTCCACAAAATTTTTAGGAACCGGCTCTAAGCATTGAATGGTTTTAAAGAAATATGCTAATTTTGCAAAGTAATTGTGTTTCGTAAGTAAGAAATAAATAATGAAAATACTGATATTAGGAGCCGGCAAAATGGGTTCCTTCTTTTGCGATCTCCTCTCTTTCCGCCACGATGTGGCTATTTTTGATACAGACCCACAGCGTCTGCGGTTCACTTTCAATGTCGAGCGCTTCTCTTCTCCCGAGCAAGTGAAGGATTTTGACCCCGACATGGTGCTAAACGCCGCGACCGTGAAATATACTATCCAGGCGTTTGAAGCAGTGCTGCCCTATATCCGGCAGAATGCTATCCTGAGCGATATCGCATCCGTTAAGACAGGTCTTCCCGAATTTTATGAAAAGACGGGACATCCTTTCGTAAGCACACATCCCATGTTCGGACCGACATTTGCATCCCTCTCAAATCTCCGTAACGAAAACGCAGTGATAATAAAAGAAGGTGATCATTTGGGAAGAGTGTTTTTTAAAGATATCTACAACGAGCTTAAACTCAATGTAGTGGAATATACATTTGAAGAACATGACGAGACAATGGCATATTCTCTCGGCATACCTTTTGCCTCGACATTCGTCTTTGCAGGAATCATGAAGCATCAGGATGCTCCCGGAACCACTTTCAAACGACATTTCGACATAGCACGAGGTGTATTAAGTGAAGATGACCATCTGCTCAGCGAAATCATGTTCAACCCCTATACCCCCCTTCAGCTTGAAAAGATCCGCACACAGCTCGCTGAACTCCAGACCATCGTGGAAAAACACGACAGCGAAGCGATGAGAAAATTCCTTACAAAACTTCGCAACAACATCAAATGAGTCTACACACTCAACCTTAAGAACGAGTCATTAAAGTTTTGCGTTCTAAACCTCAACCCTAAAAATCGCGTTTTGAATATAGTTGTTCCAAACGCGATTTTATTATGCCGTCAATCCCCACACCTTCCTCTTCCTCAGATTCCACACCCGGAAGCTACTATGCCCAAAATCCACACTTCCACGGGCGACAGTTCTCAACCGGTAAAAAATTTTTAAAGACCTCAATATATATCTTTCCTCATCGTTAACAAAATATGAAAAAGTATTTACAATTCCTATTGCTGATATCCATATTGGCATGTTGTACAGGAATGGCATCAGCACAGCTGCGATATGGGTTCCGGTTTGGTGGTGATATCGCCGCAGCGAGGCTTTCCGGAGTCCGAGATGCATCGCTGTCAAACAAAAGCGCGTTTTCCGGCGGCATTGTCCTCGAATACCAAATGCCGCGATGCGGTTTCGCACCGGACATAGCCGTGCTTTACACGCGCTACAACACCCGTCTCTCTGAAGAGGGTGAATCTCCTGTAAGTTTCGGCAGGAACTTCATCGAAGTGCCTTTGCATCTTAAATATAAATTCTGGATGAAATCTTTTCATGACCTTTTCGGACCTATGGTATATACAGGCCCGTCAGTTGCTTTCCGTATAGGCAACGACGCAAATGCCCCCCTTTCTTCCAATAAAGTTCAGGCAGGATGGGATGTGGGTATCGGTTTCGACATCGTGAATTTCATCCAGATATCCGGAGGATACCGTTTCGGGCTCGGAAATGCCATAGACTGCTATCCGGGAAATCCGGATGCCCTGCTCCGCACCAATGCCTGGAATATATCGGCAACCCTCCTGTTCGATTTCTAATCCCGAAATCAAATCCCAAATCTTAAATGGAATTGAATCCCCGAATTTAATCGGAATCAAATTCCCGGATTTAATCCAAGTCTTGATTGTGGTGCGAATAATGTGAGCACAATCTCAAATATCCTCAAACTAAAAAATCATGAATACAAAAAACTTCATCGAAAATCTAACATCCCTCGTCAATGAATACATCGCCGAGGAAGAAGCATATACCGACAATGTACAGCTTCAGATCAACACCCTGACCTGGGAAATGGAAATTGCAGACCCCGACAACGATCTCCCCGACTGCGACTACTACCCTATGATGGATCTTGTACAGATGAGCTCCGAAAATCCCGGCGCTTGGGAACCCGATCCGGAAGCTATCGAATCTATCGCCGCGGAATACGTCTTCACCGACTGATCCATCCAGACTTCAGGATGCCGGGGCTTATCAAAACATTCCGACAATCCGGTTTCCCCGTGTCTTTCGACGCGGGGAAAATCTTATTGCAGCTGATATTGATCATATCTCCTGTCTTAAACATATATGCCTCTTCCAATAGTTATCTGTTTTCAAAAATATCAGGAGAAGCTGATCCTCAGATAAGAAGCATAATTCAATTGCCGGACGGGAGAATGGCGTTTGCCTCTGTATCAGGAATCGATATTTTCGATGGTACAAAGTTTTCTCATCTCTACTCGGTGACAGGCAATAACTACGATCTCTCAGGATATGACGGATTCCATCACCTTTATGTCACTCACAGTGGCAAATATCTTTGGATCAAAAACCGTTATCAACTTCAATGCGTAGACCTAAGTACCGAGATTTATTCCACCGATGTCGGTTCAACGCTTAGAGACTGTGGTGTAAATGTTGAAGCCCTCGACCTCTTTGCCGACTCTTCCGGGAGACTCTGGGTAGTATCCGCCGACGGTTTGCTCCAGCCGGACACGGATCTTTCTATTCCTCTTGAAATCGGGAAAGGAGATCTTCTCGATCTCATGACTGATGATGACAACCTTTATCTGTTCTACCGTTCCGGAGATGTCAGCTGTATTGACCTGAAATCGGGCAAGATTTTATATTCCCTCGCTGCATACCCTGCTGAAGAACAGCCAAAATATTCTTTCACCTCTCATGTGGTGGAATCTGATCATAAGTTTTATCAAATCCGGAACGGAGGTATAGGCGGATTCTTCAGGTTTGACCCTGTTTCTAAAGAATGGAGCAAAATCTTGGAATCAAATCTTAGGTTTAACACTCTTGCCGTGACTGATTCCGATATCTTTATCTGCACGACCGACGGACTTCTCTCAATTAATCCTGCGACATTTGCCGTTTCTCATTTACAACATATCCGGACTCAATCAGGGAATATTCTCGCATCAGAATTAAGTTCTATTGCCGTTGACAAATCGGGAGGTATCTGGCTCGGAACTTTAAACAGGGGGATTTTTTTCTGTAATCCTTATCTTTATAACCATTTCACAATTTTAAAAGACCATCGGAATAAAGAAACTGAACATCAAACCATTTCAGCATTTTCTGAAGGGCACGACGGCACAATCCGAATCAACAGAAACGGGAAAAGTTCAAGACTAATATTTCCCGAAAACACGAATGGGGAAATTATAATCGAAGAGAGAGACAATGCTTCTACAAAATATGCGGGAGAATATGGCAGCGGAGCGACTTTCATCTCAAACAATGGAGGCGTGTTTTTCAGCGAACCCGATTCTTACAGCATCTTCATCCCCAAAGACTCTATCTCCATAAACCACCCGTCAAAACCGTTCTTTTCCGGAATACTGATCAATGCAAATAGAATAGAACCGCTTAAGGAATACGGCGATGACGTGGTTTTGCAAAAAATTCTTGCCAGAACATCCGGAATATCACTTTCACATGATCAGAATTTCATAACCTTTGAAGTGACAGATCCGGATTATACATGTCCCGATCCCAAGTTCTATTTCTTGCTGGAAGGGATAGATCCTCATTGGAGAGAGGCAACGCCGGCTGATGTGAAAGACAGGATGCTGACCACAACTTATACGGCAATCCCTCCGGGGGAATACAATTTCCGGGTACGTCTGAGCAATCTGCCTGATTCCCCGGAATCGTCTTTAAAAATCACAATACATCATCCATGGTGGTCCACTCCTTGGGCAAAAACGATTTATGCCATATCTCTTATATTAGCGGTCATAATCATAGTTAAGCTATATATACGGCGAACAAAAAAGCACATAGAAGCGGAACAACGCGAAACCTATCTTATATCCAGGATACGTCAGTTGATCGAGGAGGTTGACAGATACAAATCAGAATCTCCCTTTTCTGACCATCAGCTTGCATCGGAAGAGAAAGACTCTTCCTCCGGACTTTCAGAGGGAGACAAGGCATTTATCGCACGAGCCATGGAATTGGTGGAACAGAATCTCGACTCTCCAAGTTATTCGGTTGCTCAATTAAGTTCCGACCTATGCATGGACAGGACCGGACTTTACCGTAAACTGACTTCATTACTCGACCGCTCCCCGAGTCTTTTTATCCGTGACATACGGTTGCGGAAAGCCGCCGCCATGCTTAAGGAAGGGAAACTGTCAATAACCGAAATCGCAGAAAAGACCGGATTCAGTTCCACGAGCTACATGAGCAAGTGTTTTCAGGAGCGTTATGGTTGCAAGCCTTCGCAATTTCAACATAATTGTCCTTGATTTCAACATGAGTGTTGTCTGCTTTTCAACATATTGCCCTAATTTTGCAACATTGAATCAACAACACTCAAACACCATGAAACAATCAGGAATCATCTCTGTATTGGCACTTACCTCGGCTTTTACATTTTCAGCCGGAGCTGCATCTCCACAATTGGAATGCTATGCAAGAGGAATGGACATAGATGTCACTTTCTACACCCCCTCAATTGTGAGGGTGCTCAAACACCCCAAGTCAGTAACCACTCTTCCCGAAAGCCTCGTTGTCATCAAGACTCCCGAACAGGTAAACGTCAAGACTGCAAAATCTGGAAATCTTATGACAGCCCAATCGGATGTGGTAAAAGTGACCGTCAATACCAACACCGGAGCCGTTGAATTTGCTTCACCTGACGGCACCGGAATCCTTTACGACTATTCCACATCTTTCTCTCCGGAAAGCCATGGCGGTGTAGGTACGTATCGCGTAAAAACATCTTTCATGCTTGATGAAGATGAACCGGTCTATGGCATCGGTCAGATCATGGATGGAAAATTCAACAGGCGTAACTCTTCCCATCATCTACAAAATGAGAATATGTTTACATATTCCCCCTATTTCATGTCTCCCACGAAGGGGTATGCCATTTATCTTGACAACTACTCCATATCTGATTATACCGACACTAATCAGCTGATGGAATTTTCTCAACTCGGCGATGCCTCCGATTATTATTTCATTTATGGAGGCACTCCCGACGGAATTATTGCCGATGTGCGAGAACTGACCGGACACGCCCCGATGATTCCCTTATGGGCTTACGGCTTCTTCCAAAGCAAGGAACGTTATGTCACTCAACAGGAGTCGCTCGACGTTCTCAAAAAATACCGCAAACTCGGTATTCCTATCGACTGCATGATTCAGGACTGGCGCTACTGGCCCGAATACAACCATACCGACAGTGCATGGAACGGTCAATGTTTCGACGGTAACAACTTCCCTGACCCTAAGAAATGGATTGACGAGATCCACAAAAATAATGCAAAGCTTATGATAGTAAGCTGGCCAGGTTTCGGACCCAAGACTCCTCAATATCAGGAACAAAATTCCAAAGGGCATATCCTTGATTTTCTCACATGGCCACCCAACAGCGGGGCAAAACCATACGACGTATTTAGCGACGAAGCCCGCGATATCTATTGGAAATACCTGAATAACGGGATCTTCAGTTATATCGGCAACGACGGTTGGTGGCTTGATTCTACCGAACCTGACCATATCGAGAGAAAAGAATCCGACTACAATGTCATGACAGCAGCAGGACCGTATCGATTTGTAAAGAATGCATATTCCCTGATGCACAACACAGGAATAGCCAACCACCAGAAATCTCAGAACAGGGACAAACGTGTAGTGATTCTTACCCGTTCGGGACATATCGGTCAGCAGCGTCTCGGATCTAACACCTGGAGCGGAGACGTCGTGTCTACCTGGGAAGCTCTTGCAAACCAGATACCGGCTGCCCTCAATTTCACTCTCATGGGCATTCCCAACTGGAACAGCGACATAGGCGGGTTCTTCGCGGGCAGATGGAATGCCGGAGGTGGTGCCAAAAATCCTGAATACCGCGAACTTTACACCCGTTGGGCTCAATTCGGGGCATTCTGTCCGATGATGCGCTCCCATGGCACAGAGGTGCCGCGCGAAATTTGGCAGTTCGGCAATCCGGGAGAAGTGTGGTATGACGCAATCGCCGACATGATCCGCCTCCGTTATCGTCTTCTTCCCTACATCTACAGCACATCCTGGGATGTCTCCAATAACGATGGTACTTTCATGCGTCCTCTCGTAATGGACTATGTGGCTGATAAGAAAACCCATGAAATCGGCAATGAATATCTGTTTGGAAGAAATATACTTGTTTCGCCGGTCACTAAACCGGGTGTCGGCAGTTGGGAGGTTTATTTACCGGAAGGCAATGACTGGTGGGATTTCTGGACTAATGACCGTTTGAAAGGTGGTTCTACCGACAACAAGGCTGTCAGCCCGTCTATTCTGCC
Organism: uncultured Porphyromonadaceae bacterium; assembly: GCA_947073495.1. GTDB lineage: Bacteria > Bacteroidota > Bacteroidia > Bacteroidales > Muribaculaceae > Lepagella. Next base: position 37,791 of record CAMTMX010000009.1, on the reverse strand, counting down.
GGTATATGTGAAAGCGGGAAGTATTATTCCATTCGGACCGAATGTGCAGTATTCCACTGAGAAGAAATGGGACAATCTCGAAATCCGCGTCTATCCCGGTGCAGACGGAGATTTCATTCTCTATGAAGATGAATTTGACAATTACAACTATGAGGACGGGAAATACTCGGAAATCAGATTCACTTGGAACGATGCCGACAACTCACTCACGATCAGCGACCGCAACGGCAACTTCCCGGGTATGTTGAAAAACCGTAAATTCCGCATCACAAAAGTCGACAGCGCCACAGCCTCCGGCAATACACCGGTCAAAACTGGTAAAACCGTCACATACAGTGGCAAAGCTAAAACGATAAGACTTTAATCGTCATGTTGCAGACCTACTCAGCGCCAGCTATCCAACCCACCCCTTGACGGAGCAATATCCAACATAACGTCACTTATATTTGTTATAATAACATCACCAAAAACAAGACAGTTATGTTAGATGAATTAAAAGACAAGGCTGCCGATCTTCTCAAAGACGAGAAGGTTAAAGAAGTAGTCGAGAAAGTTCAGGAGTTTGCCTCCACAGAAAAGGGCAAGGAAGTTATAGAAACAGTAAAAGAGAAAGCGACTGAATTTATTCAGGACAAATTCTCTAAATAACAAATTAATCTGAAAGCCAAAACAGGCGATCCATCCGGATCGCCTGTTTTGGCTTTCAATTTATTACAATACTTCGGTTATTTTTTGAGGACAAGAATAATTGTTGAACATAAGAACATAAGTGATGACATTAAACAAAAGTACAGAAAAACATAAATATCCTTAAACCTTAGATTGATTAAACTTACATCCTTATGTTTATCTAAACTTCTGTCCTTTTGTCGGCTCATTGCAGCCCAAGCGGAATTTACTTGATGATCTTGTCAAGTTTATCTGTGTTAGCCTTGATCTCCGCTTCCGGAATCTGGTAGTCGGAAAGATCTCCTGTGTGATACTGGTCATATGCCGCCATGTCGATAAGTCCATGACCTGACAGGTTGAACAGGATCACCGGTGCAGTTCCCTCTTCATTAGCCCTCTTAGCCTCACGGATAGCGGTGGCGATCGCATGGCTGCTTTCAGGAGCCGGAATGATACCCTCGCTGCGTGCGAAAAGATGTGCAGCGGCGAATGTTTCTGTCTGCGGTATGTCGACAGCCTCGATCAAACCCTGTGAACGCAACTGGCTGACCACAGCACCCGCACCGTGATAACGCAGACCTCCGGCATGAATGTTGGCAGGAGCGAAATCATGACCCAATGTGTACATCGGGATAAGAGGTGTGTAACCTGCTTCATCTCCGAAATCATACTGAAGCACACCACGTGTCAGTTTCGGACATGACTGTGGTTCCGCCGCAATAAAACGGGTTTTACGTTCTCCCGAAAAATTATGACGGATAAAGGGGAATGTGATGCCGGAGAAGTTACTGCCGCCACCGAAACATCCGATCACAATATCGGGATATTCCTCAGCCATCTCCATCTGGCGTTCCGCTTCCAGTCCGATGACAGTCTGATGAAGAGCAACATGATTAAGCACCGAACCGAGAGTATACTTGCAGTTCGGAGTGCTCATGGCAAGTTCTACCGCCTCGGAAATTGCCGTACCGAGCGAACCCTGATAATTGGGATGTTCAGTGATTATTTTTCTGCCCGCCTTTGTCGACATACTCGGGGAAGCGATAACCTCAGCCCCATATGTCTCCATAATTGAACGGCGATAAGGTTTATGATGATAGCTGACCTTTACCATATAGACAGCAAGCTCAAGACCGAAATGTTTTGCAGCCAGAGAAAGAGCGGCACCCCATTGACCGGCACCTGTCTCAGTGGTTATGTTGGTCACTCCTTGCTTTTTGGCATAGTATGCCTGAGGGATAGCCGAATTAAGTTTATGTGATCCTACCGGGCTGACACTCTCATTTTTGAAATAAATGTGTGCCTTGGTGTCAAGTGCCTTTTCAAGTCCATAAGCACGTACAAGCGGTGTCGGACGCCAGATACGGTACATCTCTCTCACTTCTTCAGGAATTTCAATCCACTTGTCTGTGTCGTTAAATTCCTGACGAGCCACTTCTTCCGAAAACAATGGATAAAGATCTTCCGCTTTCAGAGGTTCTTTCGTTGCAGGATTAAGGAGTGGACGAGGCTTGACAGGCATTTCTGCCAACACGTTATACCATGCGGTCGGTATATCTTTTTCTTGAAGTAAAAATTTTTTCGATTCCATGTATTTTTATAAACAAAATCCTATCTCACTGCAAAATTATACAAAATCAACAAGATTTCATTGATTCCAGTCAAAAAAAAAATTTAAGTTTATCTCTCCTTAGAAAATGTTTGTATTTAACTTTATGAAATCTTTAAAGTCCTTTTCGGTCAATTTTGAGATTTCTTAATGTTAAAAGTAAACATACTCTTAAACATTAAACATTTAAATTAACAATAGTTAAACCGCAATATTTGTTATAATTATAAAGTATAGAGATTTCTTATACATGCAAGAATTGAATTGATTAATAAAACAGGAACCGCTTTTCCGATGTGATATCGTAAAAGCGGTTTCGTTGTGACAATCTTTATTCTGATATATAGGGTATAAGAGCGCGTTCCTTAAAAAATCGCCGCCCCTACGGCCCCGAAATTTTAAGGAACGCGCTCTAAAGCAGAATGATTTCTAATCCATAAATCTCAACTTTCGCAAGCGAAAGTTGAATTATTTCAGTAAAAATGACTAAATTCGCGAAAAATTTCTAAACATATTCATCAGCTATGGAAACTACATTGGTAAAGACCGATTTTGAATTTCCCGGTCAGACCGCCGTTTATCATGGTAAAGTTCGCGACGTATATACCATCAACGACGATGTTATGGTAATGGTCGCTACAGACCGTATCTCAGCTTTCGACGTTATCCTTCCGAAGGGTATCCCTTACAAAGGACAGGTTTTAAACCAGATTGCAGCATACTTCCTCGACGCTTCCGCTGAAATTGTCCCCAACTGGAAGCTTGCTGTTCCCGATCCCATGGTGACTGTAGGTCTGAAAGCGGAATCTTTCCCGGTGGAAATGATTATCCGCGGTTATCTTACAGGCAGTGCATGGCGTGAATATAAAAATGGATGCCGTGAGCTTTGCGGTGTGAAACTTCCCGACGGAATGCGCGAGAACGAACGTTTCCCCGAACCTATAATCACCCCTACCACAAAGGCGGCTGAAGGTCACGATGAAAACATCTCCCGTGAGGAGATCATCGCACAGGGTCTCGTAAGCGAAGAAAACTATAAAGTGATGGAAGACTACACCCGCAAACTTTTCGCTCTCGGCACAAAGATGGCGGCTGAAAAGGGTCTTATCCTTGTCGACACCAAATACGAGTTCGGTCTCCGCGACGGCAAAGTGATACTGATTGACGAGATCCATACTCCGGACTCTTCCCGTTATTTCTATGCCGACGGCTATCAGGAGCGTTTTGAGAAAGGCGAGGAACAGCGTCAGCTCAGCAAGGAGTTTGTTCGCCAATGGCTCATCGACCATAACTTCATGGGTCAGGAAGGACAGACAATGCCTGAGATGACTCCTGAATTCATTGAAAGCGTATCTGAGCGCTACATCGAACTCTATGAGCACGTGACCGGTCAGAAATTCGTGAAGGCTGAAGGCGCCGACCTCGCAGCCCGCATCGAAAGTCATGTAACAGACTGCATCCTCAACCTCAAAAAATAATCAACCCCTCAGAATGCAAGACACCGCCACAACTGCAGCAGTTGTGGCGGTGTCTTGCATTAGAGAACGAAATTATTCTGTAGATGAGTCTTTACCTCTTGAAACAGACCTATATTCCGACGGCGACATTCCGTAGTGCAACCGGAAAAGGCGGCTGAATGTTGATCTCGAATTAAATCCTGAGGCAGTCTCCACTTCCCCGATTCCAACCTTTGGCATTTCCGAAAGCATTCTCGCTGCATGTGCAAGGCGATAACCGGCGATATATTCACTGACCGTCTGACCCGTGTTGCGTTTTATTGCATCCGCAAGATAGACTGTGTTGGAACCTGCCGCCAAAGCCAGGGATTCCCTGTTGAGAGTCGGATCTTTATACATTTCCTCTTTCTCCATTAGAGACCTAACCAAATTAAACAGACTGTTGTCTTCCTCTCCCGCAGGATCATCCCCTTTCTCTTCCTTCACACATCTCATCACGTCATCTCTTATTTCCTGTTTATGTATTATATCATAAAACACTTTATTTTTTCTCCTGATCTTGACAATATAAACTATTGTGATTGTCAACAAAATCAGAAGCATGGCTACAACCAACACTACAGCAATCAACTTGATCCGGATTGCTTCAGATTCCATTTTTAATGTGTCAACTTCATACAGTGTCCTCATTTCGTCAAGACGGCTTGATAACTCCTCCTCCCGCATGCTGTCTATATCGGGCAACAATTCCCGATATACAGTGGCGGCATCCTCAAAACGTCGTGCCCTGAAATATGTCTCGGCAAGTTGAGTCTGCATAGTGGCAAGACTCACAGAGTCTCCCAGTTCCCTAAGCATATCCGCATTTTTTTTGCCGAATTCTATCGCCTTTTCAAAATCTCCGACAGCCGTATAAAACTTACATTCCGTGAGCATCAGCTTATACTGTGCAGAAGAAGACCTCCCCTTCGCATATTCCTGAGCCAATGAAAGATGAGCCTGCGCCGCCTTAAGATTTCCCAGTCCTATTTCCGCCACACATGCCGCCAATTCATTGTAAAGCCTCTTCCCCCCGAGAGACACCGTGTATCCCTTCGACTCCGCTTTCCTCTCATATTCATCTATCACGGCTTTCCATTCTTTACAGACACGCAGAATTTCATCATAATCTCCAATCCCTTCAAGGCTTGAACACAAGTAATTATATGCAGACAAAAGCACCGTGACATTGTCTTCTCCCTTCAATATGCCGACACTCTCCCTCAAGGCATCGACTGCATCATCCGTTCTTCCTATAGCCTGATATATTGTGCCGAGATTATAAAGAGAAATCCCCGTTCCATAGTTAGAATTGTTTACTCTTGCATCGTCATACATTTTTATCGATTCTCGCAATGCATGCTCGATCCTGTTATTATACAAGTCATGCTGCACACCGGCGTCCCAACAGTTATACATCCAGTCCCAAGCTTTGTAACCGCGTAATTCCTCTATGGCATCATCAAGATATTTACGGACGCTATCCGTCTTATTATAATTTTCAAAGCAATAAAGACGACTGAGAAGGGCATCTCCTATAGATTCTACATCCTTCTGCCTTCTCGCCTCTTCAAGATAGTCATCAATACATCTTAGTTCCTCCTCCATGTCATCGCCGGCGTGTGCGAGACTTCTCAAGGAGCTAAGGGCTGATAGCTTTTGCTCCCCTTGCAGATGTGGAAGAACCAGCCTGATCGAATCCGACTTATTGTCAGACAAGACAGCAAAGGCTGTAAGACATAAGGCAATCAGTAGTAATTTTATCTTTGCAGGAATCATGCTGAAAGGTATTATTCGATTATAGGCTACAAATATAGCCATTGCTGTTGCAAAATTAGGTTCTTAAATCGGCATTCGTGTGCCAAATCGCGAAATTTCATGTATCAATATTGGAAATAAACAAAATATTGACTCCATTACTACAGGAAAAATCATGATTACAAGTTTTCATTATATTTTTATGCATATATTCCTGATAACATTTGATATATTCCGGACATGATACAACATATTCCATATATGAAACATTCTTATTGTTCAAAACCGGTAATTTTGTAGAAGAATAATTACTGCGACTAATTTCAACATCATGTATATTAAAAACTGCTTTTTTATCATTCTGGGTCTTTGTGCATTGCTGGTATCCTCATGCAATGATGAGCCTTATGTCCCTGCTACAAATCCTGAAGAGGATGACCGATATCTTGGTGAGAATAACGAAATTTCCCTGTGGGCGGAAACCGAAGATTTCAGAGATGCCGATTTCGTTTGTAAAATCAGCACCGAAGACGGTGAGATAATCCAAAGGAAAGGTTCTCATCTACGTTACGGAGGGAAATCTACACTTAAGCTTGAAAACGGTCTGAAAGCCGGGGTTTACCGACTCCTGTGTCTACTTACTCCTGAAATATCACTCAAAGGCGACACCATATGGAATGAATACGGGCTTGGATGCCGCATAGCGATATCGGAGGTCGACACCGCGAGAGTGCTCGACCATTACAGCCGTGTTATGAAACTGTCAGGACAAGGGACTGAGGAAGATCCTTTTATCGTGTCATGTTCTGACCATCTCAAGAGGATACGCAACATTGCCAACGATCAACTGAAAAACAATCTTCTGCTACCCAAAACCCATTTTAAACAGGTTGCGGATATAGACATGGACAAAGCTTCATGGGACAGTGATCATGAATTTGGCTGGCTTGCTATCGGCAATTTGCCAAACAATCCATTCAGAGGAATATACGACGGAGGAGGATTCAAAATCAGCAATCTTTGGGCAAAACGCAGCCATTCCGCCGGCATAGGTCTGTTTGGCTACACCGAAAAAGCAGTTTTCAAAAATATCACCATGTCTAATCCAAACATGGAAGGGAATTTTGCGGTAGGTTCAATTGTAGGAAGTGCCGTATCTGCAGGAGACAAACGTAATCAGACTGCTCTCTTCAGTTGCACCACAAACAGAGGATATGTTTCAGCAGGCGACGGCAGTGTGGGAGTCGGCGGACTCGTCGGGAATGTGGACACCTACGGTATGATTCTTCTTGACAGCTGTTCAAACCTTGGCACCTCTGTCTCAGGGGCATACGGTATCGGAGGACTTCTCGGCACCGGATCTCTTTACTCGCAATCATACCTGCAAAAATGTGAAAATGTCGCTTCCGTAACATCCGGATATACAGGTGCCGGAGGTATGGTCGGATCCGTTGATTCTCTATTTGTGATAGCATGCAACAATTCCGGAATGATCAGAGGAGCACAATCTTACGTGGAGACTGATAAAGAGAACGGAGGTTTCGGGACAGGGGGTATAGCCGGTGGCACCGGAGTGTCTTACATCTATGCCTCCACCAACAGCGGGGAGGTGAAAGGGCACACCGGCGTGGGAGGCATAATCGGAAGCACCCGTCTGGGGTCTGAAGAGCTTCTTTTCAACAACACGCTTGTCAAATCGTGCAGAAACGATGGCTATGTCGAAGGGCAGCAGGCAGTGGGAGGTGTATGCGGAGAGGCACAGTTCGGATGCTATGCCGTATACAACACCGGAGATGTAAAGGCTTTAGGTGCCGGAGCATCTATCGGCGGCATCGTGGGAAATTCATCCATAGCTGTGGCGCATAACGCTCTGAACATCGGGAAAGTGTCAGGAGCTGATCTCAACAGTGCAGGTGGAATCATAGGCACCACCACGTGGGGAGCTGTGTTTGCATGCCAGAATTTGGGAGATCTTGACGTAAATGCGAAATATGCGGGAGGCGTGCTTGGCATCGGCGGAAACTACACGATGATGAACTACTGTTTCAACTCCGGATATGTCATGAACAGCGGCAAAGGTCCGACAGGAGGATTGATCGGAGAGATAGGAGACCCCAGGGAATGGACTTTCTCAGATATCGCGGGTTGTGTGCTTGGAGGAACGGAATGTGTGCTCGGAATAATGGGCCCCGTCATAGCGATTACAGGCAAGGCTGTCGAAGGTGGTGTGTCAGCCGCGTCGAAAGTTCTCGGGAAACTTGTCCATGTACTCCATATTGTAGAGACCACACTCGATTGGACCACCATGATCACAGATACTGTAATATTGGCAGAAGGCGTAGCGGGGATGGTGACGGAAGAAGAAGCTGAACTTTTAAAGTCTTCTCTTGAGACAACATTTACAGAGACAGATGCCTCAATAAAAACTGAGATGAAGAGACTTAGGGAAAACGCCGGTCTCGCACATGATTTCCTGTATCCGGAGCTGAATGGTGCGGCAATGTCAGAATACATGACAAATTTCAACAATCTCCTTTCTTTCTATGAAGCATCTGATGAAAACAACACAACTATAAACTTCAACATCAACAACAATAGGGAGGAGCGGTATGAAAAGATTGAAGAACAGAAACACACAAAAGAAATTGTACAAAAGGTAATAGCCGGCACCTGTATCTGCGTTGCTGCCACCACAGCCATTGCTTCCGGCTTTGTGACCGGAGGCACAAGCACTGCAATAATCCTGACTGCGCTCGGCACTATCGCCACTATTGTAGGCGGAGCGAATGCCATCATCGAAGGTGCCACCGATTTTCAGAATAATGCCGTGATAGTCTCCCAATGCACGAACATCGGCAAAGTCAAAGCCGACGGATCCGACCGTGTAGGTGGCATTGTCGGACACATGCAGCAATACGGAGTGATCAAAGACTGTCTAAATCTTGGTTCTTATGTAGGATCTTCAGACAAAAACGGGGGATTGTTGGGACGAGGAGATTCGAGGTCAGAGCTAATAAGAGGGCTTTATATCGGAAATGGCTGGGGTAGACCGTATGGGTACAGTGAAGGTGATTTCACTGACTGGCATTCTTTATATTTTTACCTACCTTTATTCCCGGATACGTCTGCGGGGAATTCATCAAACCTTAGAGGTCTCGACATAGATGAACTGAAAGACAAAGACAGTTATGCCGGATGGGACATCAACGGAAACGGATCTGTATGGCAACTGACAGAGACCGAAGGATATTTCCCTGTTCCATTCCATTCCGAGATGGAGAAAGAAGTAGAAGAATAAATTTTTAATTATGTAAAATATTTATGAAAAATATATGTAAAATACTCCTGAGTACATTCGCCGCGACAGTCCTGCTGCTTGCAAGTTGCAGCGATGACATCATCAAACTGAGCAATGACCTTGGGTCTACGTTAAAAGAACAGAACAACCTCAAAGTGAGTTCCTTCTTTGTCGACAAAAAATATTGGGATATTCCTGACACCACCACAGATCTGATCATTCGTCTCACGTCTCACTCCGACAACACTGTCAGGGAATATCCCGCGACGGTAAGTAAGAACGGCGATATGATTACCTGCAGCATGCAGATTCCTAAAAACGACCGGATTCCTGACAGCGATTATGACCTTAACGGCATATATACAGACGGAAAGCCGTTGGGCAACATGTTGAAAGCTACATTCCATGATGAAATGTTTCATTTCCTGATCGGCGCCGCCATGGAATACTGTCTCTATGGCAACGGGACAGAGGAGAAACCCTATGAAATTGAAACTGCCGATGATTTCAACCAGTTTGAATATGATCTCAGCCGCGATTCCATAAATCACGGAGCCGGACTTTATTTCAAACAGACAGCAGATTTCGAGGCACCCCGGCGCAGCGATGCATATCAGGGACGTTACTACGCCGGATACATGTTTGCAGGCACATACGACGGCGGGCATCACAGCATCACCCTTCCATTCATAGGATCGATGGACGACGATGATGTTTCAATCGGTCTTTTCAAAGAACTCTGCAACGGTGCCTTTATCAAAGACCTCACTATCAAACCCAGGATGAGCGGCATTAAATCAAACGGCGGCGCAGTCGCAGGCGTCACACGTGAAGCAGTCAAGCTATCCAACGTGACAGTAGACGGAAGCATAATCAACTGTGGTTCTCATATAGGAGGATTCGTAGGATATGCAACCGGTAAACTTATCCTTGAAAACTGCAGGCTTTTTGCCGATGTCAGTGGCAATGAATATATTGGAGGCGTGGTCGGCGGCATGACTGATGGAGAACTACATATCGACGGATTTTCCAATCTCAATGACGATTTCAACACCTCGCTGTTCACAATTAATGCTTTAAAAGCAAATACCGGAGGCATCGCAGGGTCAATCTACAACGTGACCTGCCAGTTGACAGACATTACTCTTCAGCATTCAATATCCGAGGAAGATGTCGATCTGAAAGTGATTTATTCTGAAGGTGATAATTGTGGAGGTCTGATCGGCGAGGCAAAAATAAAAGGCACAAGCATGATACGAGGAGTCAAGATTCTGGCGCCAGTACGCACTAAAGCCAATAGTGTAGGCGGTCTTATCGGACATTGTGAGTTGAACGGTGATCTTAGCATTCAGAACTGCACATCGGCTTCACTTGTGAAAGGCAATGATAATGTCGGTGGATTCTTCGGTTTCATTAATAGCAATAATCATCTTATCCTTGAAGGGCATGACAATGCCAACAGGATTGTCCAGGTAGACAACGGCTATAATGCCGTGGAAGGCAGCTGCTACGTAGGCGGAATGTTCGGCATCCTTGAAAATGATATACAGGCAAAGTCTGTAAGTATGATCAATGTGAATGTGACGGCATCTTCCAATTTCGCCGGAGGCGTTGCCGGTAAAAATCAAAACAACACCCTTAAATGCAAATATTTCACCCTTGATCCTAACATGCAGATTACAGGTCCGGATGCTGTCGGTGGCATCGTAGGATATTCCGACCACAGCACAATAATCGGACGCATTGAAAACGAAATCAATTTTTCATCGATCCCCTCGCCCGACAGCTTTAAGGGCGATTTCGCCGGAACAGTGTCATCCGGAAGCAAAGATCCCGGCAACGGAACATCAATGGGAGGCATCATCGGCTATGCAAAGGACTGCTATATAAGCAATCTGACCTTCACCGGCAAGGTATTTGGCAAGGAGCGTGTTGGAGGCATTGTAGGACATTTGCACAACGAGTCACGCGGCGAATTAAAAAACTGCGTGTCAAACACCACTGCCATTAAAAACTCACTGGGCGATATGACCGGTGGTGTGATTGGCCGTTTTGCAGCCAATATAGGTACTTATAACCATCTCTTGAATTATGGGAAAGTTGATGGCATGAATTATACCGGTGGAGTTATCGGATATATCGAACGAATAGGCAAAGAAGAAGAACACTATATAGAGTATGCCGTAAATATAGGAGATGTAACCGGAACCAAAGACGTTGCCGGATGTATCGGCTACATTGCTAAAGGCAACGGCATGTACACAATCCAAAAATCCGCAAACTATGGAAAGATCTCCAGCTCACAAGAAGGAAATATTGGAGGAATCATAGGCTATGGCAACAGCGCTGTATTGTCAGTATTGCATTGTGCGAACCATGGAGAAATCACATCATCCGCAAACTCTAAAGTGGGTGGCATAGCCGGCAGACTTGGAATTGATCCATCCGGAACAGGAGTTGCCATACTGGGCAACATGGAAATGGCTTATTGTTGCAACAGAGGTAAAATATCATCTGCCAACAAACACTCACATGTTGGAGGGCTCTTGGGTTATCAGGAAGAAGGTATGTATAATGATGAAGAAAAATATATGACCCACGACTGCTACAACACCGGAGAAGTGACCTCTAACCAAGATAAAGACAATGGTGGCATAGTCGGCTTTGTAGATCACTTTGCAGAAGTTGTAAGATGCATCAACATAGGCAAAGTACATCATGGAAATGGAGTCGTAGGGACTCACAAAGACCTTGGTGTCTGGTATCATCATGACCTTTATTACCTTGAAGGCTCAGGCAAAGGATGGTGCGCATCGTCATTCAAAGACAGCCAAAAGAAGGATAAGTCGAAATTCCATAACTTTAGCTTCGACAAAGACTGGGCAATCGATGAAAACGACAAAATGAACAACGGCTTCCCCTACCTCAGAGACTGCCCCTTCCAATCCATCTACAAATAACAACTAAAACATCAATAAAATAAACGGCAACCTGATTGGATTGCCGTTTATTTTTTCCTATATATGAGATTATTTGATTAACGCATTTCGAGATATTTGATCTTGTCCATGTCGTTGTAGTCGAGGTTTTCGCCACCCATGCCCCAGATGAACATGTAGTTGGATGTGCCGGCGGCAGCATGTATGCTCCATTCGGGCGACATCACAGCCTGCTCGTTGTGGAGCCATACAAGACGGTTTTCCTGCGGCTCACCCATCAAATGGCAAATTGCATTCCCCTCCGGAACATTGAAATAAAAATATGCCTCTACACGACGGTCGTGGGTGTGAGCCGGCATCGTGTTCCATACACTACCAGGCTTCAACTCTGTAAGACCCATCTGGAGCTGGCAGGGTCCCTCCTCAAGCACATTGCTCACGATAAGCTGATTGATCACACGGTCATTGCTCTCCTCCATGCTGCCTGCCTTGATGCAGTTAGCCTTGATCGAACCCTTTCTGCCGTCAATGGTGATCAGCTGAGTCTTATATTCCTTATGTGCGGGAGTTGAATTGATATAGAACTTGGCAGGGTTGGACGCATCCTTGCTGCGGAACGTAACTTTCTTATTGCCCCTGCCCACATAAAGGGCATCCTTGAAGTGCAACTCGTAATCCTTGCCGTCTACATTCACAATCCCGTCGCCACCGATATTGATAACACCGAGTTCGCGGCGCTCCAGGAAATAGTTAGCCTTCAGAGGGTCGATTGTCTCAAGTTCAACAACCTTTGCCACAGGGACCACACCTCCGAAAATGATGCGGTCATACATGGAATAGGTAAGATTGACCTTATCCTGCTCCATCACCTTCGGCATAACGAAATGTGAACGCAACTGGTCAGTGGTATAGTGTTTGAAATCGTCAGGATGCACGCAACGTAGCATGCTGTAGGATGTCTGAGCCCCTGCAGAAAGAGAAGCAAGAGCGAGGGCAACAGTAAAAATCAGTTTTTTCATATTATTCAGTTGTTTGTATTTCATCAGAGTTTGCTTTCATCATCGCTTTCTGATTGCGGATGATCTGAACACGGTTCCACCACATCATTCCCATGGTAAGGATTACAAGAATGCCGGCACCGATCCATTTGAGATTTTCCGTGCATTGGAATATCACCCATGCAAGGGGTGAAGACGCGAAATCAAGGCTGCCACCTTCAAATCCTTCGGGTATCGCCACTGCGGCGTCACCTGTCGCGGCATATACATCTTTTGCAGCAAGAGTGAACCACGGCGCAAGGTTTGTGACCATATATAGTCCCAGTGTCAGCACCACAAGCCCCACTATGAATGTCTTGACAACATTACCTTTTGTAAAGGGTAGCACAAGAGGAAAGACATAAAACATTCCTGCAAGTGAAGCGAGCGGAAGAAACTGGTTGCCCGGGAGGAATACCGCAAGTGCAAGTGTCACCGGGATCAGCAGCAACGACACCACGAGAGTGGTGGGATGTCCGATGACCAATGCCGGGCTCATGCCGATGTTAAGACCGTCAGCACCCTTAAACTTGCGCGCGATAAGCTGACGCGTGGCGTCTGAAATAGGTTTAAGACCCTCGATAAACAATACTGTAACACGGGGGATCAGCTCCATGACAGCCCCCATCTTGATTCCAAGCCCAAGAATATAGGGAGCTTTATCCACTATCTCATTCCAACTTGAGCAAGTGAGGCAACCGATAGCTATACCCACGATAACACCGAGAAACAACGGTTCCCCAAGGAGACCGAATTTCTTTTTCATCCCTTCGGCGTCGATCTCGATACGATCCATGCCGGGGATTTTATCAAGTCCCTTGTTGATTGCCCATGCAAAAGGGACAAAACCGGCACAGAAAGGTTGCGGAATCGAAATGCCCTCCATATCTTTATAAAAAACCTGGAATTTCTTAGCTGTGATGTCGGCAAGGATCAAGGTGATTATGTAGCAGACAATAGCGCCGAAGAATCCCCACGCAAGCGAGCCGGAAGCAAAGTAGATTACTGCCCCGATAAACGCGAAATGCCAATAGTTCCAAAGGTCGATATTAACAGTGCGCGTGGTCTTGGTAAGGAGCATGACAATATTGACTCCAAGGCAGACAGGGATTATAAAGGCTCCCACAGCAGTGTTGTAAGCCACGGCAGCTGCAGCAGGCCATCCCATGTCGAACACCTTGAGCTGAAGGTCATAGATATCGACAACAGTGTTCAAAGCCGGTCCGAGCGCCGACGTGAGGAGGGCAGTGACTATAGACAAGCCCACGAAGCCGACACCGACCTTAAGCCCTGACTTCAGGGCATCGCCAAACTTTATGCCGATGCAGACACCCAAGATCGTAAAGATCACAGGCATCATCACTGCGGCACCAAGCCCAATTATATAACTGAATACAGACTCCATCACTTGGGTTGCTTACCGATGTATGCGAGTATACCGCCGTCTACATAAAGGACGTGTCCATTCACAAAATTTGAGGCATCAGATGCAAGGAACACTGTCGGGCCTTTAAGATCGTCGGGTGTGCCCCAGCGCGCGGCGGGGGTTTTGGAAATAATGAACTTATCAAACGGATGGCGGCTTCCGTCAGGCTGGATCTCACGGAGTGGCGCAGTCTGCTCGGTGGCGATATATCCGGGACCTATGCCATTGCACTGAATGTTGTATTCCCCATATTCCGAACAGATGTTGCGGGTAAGCATCTTCAATCCGCCTTTTGCTGCCGCATATGCGCTCACCGTCTCCCTGCCAAGCTCACTCATCATGGAGCATATGTTGATAATCTTACCATGACCTTTCTTTATCATACCGGGGATTACCGCCTTCGCACATATATATGGAGCAACCAGGTCGACATCTATGACTCTTCTGAAATCCTCTACAGCCATCTCTTCCATCGGGATACGCTTTATGATACCTGCATTGTTGACGAGAATGTCGATCACCCCGACGGTCGCCTCGATATCAGCAACCATTGATTTGACGGCGCCTTCATCGGTGACATCACACACATATCCCTTGGCATCTATTCCCTGCTCTTTATATGCAGCGAGACCCAATTCAAGGCTATGCTGATTTGAACTGTTGAAAACTACCTTTGCTCCTGCTTCAGCCAACGCACAAGCCATAGCAAACCCAATACCGTGTGCGGCTCCGGTTACGAGGGCTATCTTCCCCTCAAGTGAAAATTGATTCATGTTTTTATGATTAGTGTTTTTTGTTTTATGTTGTAGGTTTTAAGTTATAGTTTTTATAGATACGATTTACGATACAAATATACTCATTTTATGAGTCATTTATAAGCAACATTTCTTTCAAATTCATGACATAATGTTTCATTATACTGCAAATCTGCCTTATTATATCGTTTTTCATCGATTTTTTATCCCATTTGAACGATTATACACCTCCAATCAACCAAAGAAAACTTATCTTTGCAATCTGAAAACATCATAAACTTTTTTCAACGTTCGGGGCAAGGAAATTAAAATCTTCCCATGCCCCGGCTTAATGACTTAAAATTTATTTATGAAAGACCGTAATTTTTTCTTGATCCCGGCATTGGCGATGGTCATGACATGGCTTTCCCTTCCGATGCACGCAGAAGAATCACCAATGAGTGCGTATCTTTTCGCCTATTTCACCGGGAATGACAAACGGGACGAAGCTATCAAATTTGCAGTTAGCCGAGACGGACTCAACTACACTGCCCTCAACGACAACTGCCCTATCATCGACTCTCGCCTAATAAGCGAGACAGGAGGAGTGCGCGACCCCCACATCATCCGCACTGAAGACGGTAAGCATTTCTATATGGTGGTGACCGACATGGTCTGCGCCAACGGTTGGGATTCAAACCGTGGGCTCACTCTGCTGAAATCGGACGACCTCATCAACTGGACATCCTCAGTGATCAATATCCAAAAACGCTATAAAGGTCAAGAAAATCTGAAACGAGTGTGGGCTCCGCAGACTATCTATGACCGCGACGCTAAAAAATATCTTGTGTATTGGTCAATGCAACATGGCAATGGTCCCGACATTATTTATTATGCATACGCCAACGACGACTTCACCGATTTTATCGGCAAACCCAAACCGCTCTTCATCCCTAAAGACAAAAAATCGTGTATCGACGGCGATATAGTCTACAAAGACGGTGTCTACCACATGTTCTACAAGACCGAAGGACACGGAAACGGCATCAAGAAAGCCACTACAAAGAAACTTACTTCCGGCAAATGGACAGAATCTCCCGACTACAAACAGCAGACTGACAAGGCTGTGGAAGGTGCAGGTACATTCAAACTGATCAACTCCGACAAATACATTCTGATGTATGACGTCTACATGAATGGTCAATATCAATTCACTGAATCTACTGACCTCGACAATTTCAAGGTGATCGACTCCTCAATTTCAATGGATTTCCATCCCCGTCACGGAACTGTGATGCAGATTTCCGAAGATGAATACAATCGTCTGCTCAAAGCGTTCCCGTCCCACCTGAAGGGAGTCAAGAATCCGGTACTCCCAGAATTTCACGCCGATCCTGAAATTCTTTACTCCGAGAAGACAGGCAAATATTATATCTACTCAACCACAGACAGTTTCCCGGGTTGGGGAGGTACTTATTTCACTTGCTATTCCTCTTCCAATCTGAAAGATTGGGATTATGAAGGAGTGATTCTTGATGTATCGACCCCACAGGTGGCATGGGCAAACGGTAATGCCTGGGCACCGGCCATCGAAGAGAAGAAAATCAATGGGGAATATAAATATTTCTTCTATTTCAGCGCAAATCCCAATACCGACAACGGCAAACAGATCGGTGTAGCCGTAGCGGACAACCCTACCGGACCTTTTATGGCTGTCGATAACCCGATCATCACCTCTTCCCCTGTAGGACACGGACAGCAGATAGACGTGGATGTGTTTACCGACCCGTCAAGCGGGAAATCATACCTTTACTGGGGCAACGGTTATATGGCCGGAGCCGAACTCAACGACGACATGATCTCAATCAAGCCGGAAACATTAACTGTAATGACACCGGATGGGGGCTCTCTTGCCGACTATCAGTTCAGGGAAGCTCCATATGTAATTTATCGTGACGGCACATACTATTTCTTGTGGAGCGTCGACGACACAGGTTCTCCCAACTACCATGTGGCATACGGCACATCAAAATCTCCATTAGGTCCGATCGAGGTTGCAGCATCTCCAGTGATTCTCTCCCAGAAGGGGAATAAAATCGGCACAGCCCATAACTCTGTGCTGCAAATACCGGGGACAGACGACTGGATCACTGTTTACCACCGCATAAACCCCACTTATAAAAATGATTCTCCGGGAATCCATCGTGAGGTATGCATCGACCGTCTTCAATTCAATCCTGACGGCACAATCATCCCCGTCACTCCGCAATGACACCATACTGATGTATATTTACCCACGGCGGCTGCACCAATAGTCAGCCGCCATTTTTATTTTGGCACCGTTATATCAATGTAAACGGGGCATATCCAAGCTGACCCATTGGATATGCCCCGAAACAGTTCTGTATTAAGGACGTGCTTAATAAACTGTTAAATTACATGATATTTAAACAGCTTCTAAAGATGCCGGCTGAATAAGCCATTTTTCTCGATCTATAGTCAGTCCCGCAGGAGTCAGATATTTTTCATAATCAATTTCAACAGGATTGTCAACCAAATGTCTGACATGCGACATCGATCCGCCGGCAACCTCATCAACAGCCGACCAGAATTCCTCTTCGGTAAAACCTCTTCCTTTCTCCTTGTGGAAACGATTATAGAGAAGGCGCATCAGATCGTCGAGCGAACGCTGTCCGCCCGACAGACGTTTGATCTCGATATCCATGATCAATCCGATCACCGGACCACGGAAATAATAGTTGATACGTACATCCTTGGAATTGGCGTCACGGTTCATAAAGTTGAGCCATATATCATAGCTCGCCATTCGTAAGCTCTGATGGTGCTTGCCATCGTAAGGTTCGTCGTTCGCCATATATTCAGACAGAAGCTTATATATCTCCTCCTCTGTGGCAAGTCCGGCGCGCAATAAAAGCAGGCATTCATAATAGCATGTTATCCCCTCGCTAAACCAGATCAACGGGGAATAAGCCTCTTTGTCATAGTCAAACGGACCGAGTTCTATCGGACGTATAGTCTTTACGTTATAAAGATGGAAATACTCATGAGCCACGAAAGCAAGGAAGTTAAGCCATTCGTCGCGGGAGTCGAATTTATAAGTTCCAGATGTATAACAAGCCTGCGAATTTATATGCTCAAGCCCTCCCTGTCCTTTGCCAAGATGGATGAGCGCATAATTGTCGTAGGGCACGTCTCCCATCATCTTGTTACATTCCGACACTATGGCACGGAAACTGTCTTCAAGTCCTGACTCTTCTATACCATCGGGAGTCTCGATAGCAAACTCGTAATCACGACCCTCGTGCTTGAATTTCTTCACATAATGATTCCCCATCAGAACAGGGCTGTCATATAATACGTCAAAATCAGGAGCCGTGAAAGTATACTGATCATTATTTTCAGCCTTAAGTCCTGTAGAAATGTTATGCCAATCTGATGGCAGATTGTATGTCACACTGACGGGATGCTGCACATCTCCATTAACATGCATGAAAACGCCACCCGGGGCAACAAACGCACTTGCCGAGTCTACCCGGCTGGAAGCCACATTCCTTTCATTGGCAAAGACGCGGTATTTCACTGCGACATTCTCTTTCCCCTCAGTGTCTATCACCCAAAGGTTTTTGCTTTCCTTATGCCATTTTAATTTCTTCCCTTCGCTATCTGTGGCACCGAAGTCGCACAGATGTTTTGGAAAATCAAGAATCTCATAATAACCGGGAGCCCACACCGGCATTTTCAGCCTAAGCTCCCTTTCCTGCAAGTCTGAACAAGATAGCGAAACATTCAGATAATGTCCGGCAGTATCCGGCTCTACAGTGTAGTGCATTGAATAATCTTTCGCAGAAACCTGCAATCCATATATCAATGACACCGACACTGCCATAAACATCTTTAATCTTTTCATCTGGTATAGATATTTTGAAATCGTTTCTAAGAAAATATTGATAAGATTATGCAAATTTTTCAATATTCCCGACTATTGTCGCAAAATTAAGCAAAATATATGACATCACAACATGTTAAAGTTAATAAGTTACATATTAAAAAAGTATTTTTTATAAAAAATTTATCATTATGATGCAAGTTTTTTAATGTTGCGGGATTTTATTGAGTAAAGAAAAAACAATCATACTTAACACCAATACTTTCATGAAGAAATTCAAATTCCTATTTTTGGCAACTTGCATATTGGCTACGGCTTCCGCTATGCAGTCTTGTTCAGATTTTGATAATGATGACAACAGAGTCTTGCTCGTGCCTTCAGCGGTAGTTACCGTAAAACCTCAAAACAACGGTGAAAGTTTCATTATGCAGCTTGACAAAAACACTATTTTGCAGCCTACAAACATTAAAACATCTCCATTCGGCAAAAAAGAAGTGCGCGCCCTCGTGAATTATTCAGAGACCGTTGCCGGCGATTCTGAGAATATTCGAAATGTCAACATAAACTGGATCGACAGCATACGCACAAAAAATCCGGTGCCTGACCTCGGAGAAGAAAATAATGAAAAATATGGCAACGACCCTATAGAAATTGTAAAAGACTGGCTTACTGTGGCGGAAGACGGATATCTTACTCTAAGATTCCGCACGTTGTGGGGCTATGGCACGACAAAACATAACATCAATTTGCTTACAAACGGAAATCCTGACAACCCATACGAACTTGAATTGCGACATGATGCCAACGGCGATCTTGGAGGGGAAATGGGGGATGCCCTTATAGCCTTCAATCTTAAAGACCTCTCTATCTCAGACATGAATGACATTAAAATCAAAATAAAATGGAAATCTTTCTCCGGAGAAAAGTCTGCTGAATTTGATCTCGATATTCCAGAATCGCGACATATCGCGCCTGCCAACCAACCCACCTACAGCAGATATGTGAATTAATTTTGCGACATACTTAATATTTATTATCTTCGGACTCAAATTCGGGAGCCGGTTATATCCCTTCGTTATCGGCTCCCGATAAACTATTAAAATCCTGATGGCAAGTACTGTCGCAGCCAATGAAGAAGTATTGCTTGACCTGGTCAAAAAACACAATGAGCGGGCCATGCATGAACTATATTGCCGCCATATCAGGTATCTCTCAGCCGTCTGCTCTCGTTATATCACAAACGATGACGACGTACATGACGTGCTGCAAGATTCATTTATTAAAATTTTCTCTTCCATAAATTCATTTCAATACAAAGGTAGCGGCTCATTAAAAGGGTGGATGACAAGAATCGTCCTCAACGAAACCCTTAAATTTATGAAGCAGAGATGCCATTTTAATTTTATAGAACTGAAAAAAGAAGAAATAGATCTCCCTGATGACGAACCGGACACTGACAGCATACCTCCTCCCGTGATATATAAACTTATAAGGGAGTTGCCTGACGGCTACAGAACCATTTTCAACCTGTATGTGATAGAAGGCAGAAGCCACAAAGAGATCGCCAAACTTTTAGGAATCAAGGAAGGGACTTCCGCATCACAACTCCACCGGGCAAAAGCGATACTGGCTGAGAAAATCAATAACTACAACAAACACTACTTGATATCAATATGAACGAAGACTGGCTGAAAGACATACAACACAAGATGGCAGATTTTGAGGTGGATGAACCTCAAGGCATATGGGAAGAAGTCTATCCCGAAAGCCTAAAGCGTATACAAAAAGGGGACGTGGAAAGATCCCGCAGCTTTGACATGTCTAAATGGAAACGAATTGTGTCGGTGGCTGCTATATTTGCAATAATAGTGACGGTATGTTTGTTCGTGTATAAGGATAATAATTTGACAGTTAGCGATATCTCACATAAACCATCTGAATATAAACATATTGCAGAAAACGCTTCCGTCTCAGAAAGCTCTTCGATATCAATCCCAAACGTTGAGCAATCACTTATAACGCCAGCCAAACCTAAAAGTCAAAAAAACACCATAATCCCAATTATATCTTATTCAAAATATACAAATTCCCTCCCATCCTCCCCTATTTCTTCATCAACTTCTGAAAATATCAATATTTTTTCATCAACTTCTGAGAATAATGGTATTTCTTCATCCGACACTCTTCAGATAAAACAAGAGAGAGAGAATCCGCCTCTCAATTTCCGCCAAAACTATAACCATAACCTGATAGCTGTCAACACATTTAAGGGAACAGGGAATTCCCGCCTGTCCGTCGGGATATTTTCAACAAGCGGCACGGGCTCCGAACTCAGCACTAAGTCAATGGGAACGGTTAGCACGACCGGGGTCGGACCTGAGTCCTGCGATTGGATTGACAGCCCTCTTCTCGGGATAATGACTTATAACCGCGGGCTGGAAGTGAAAGATGACATCAAGCATCATTTGCCTTTAAGAACAGGCGTATCGTTCACATATAAATTAAATGACCGTTTCGGAATTGAATCGGGATTGACATACTCTAATCTTTCATCAGATATTTTCCAAGGCAGTGACAGCCATTATCTGGAAGGGAAACAGACCCTGCATTACGTCGGCATTCCTCTCAATCTTAAAATCAACCTCTTCTCTTGGAAAAATGTCGATCTCTATGCCTCCACAGGAGCTACGGGAGAAAAATGTGTGGCGGGAAATTTAAAAGAGAAGTTCGTAGTCAACAATGAAACCACCAAGATAGAAAAGACAACTATCGACGAGAAACCGTTCCAATGGTCGGTCAATGCAGCAGCAGGTCTGCAATTCAATTTCTCCTCATTAGTGGGATTGTATGTTGAGCCCGGTGTCAGCTATTATTTCGATGACGGAAGTTCATTAAAAACTATTTACAAAGAGAAGCCTCTGAATTTCAATCTTAATCTTGGAATCAGACTTTCCCTATAGTCTTAAAAGACATCCTTATTGAGACAGGACCCAACATATTTCCGACATTAAGGATATTCTAAGAAACTGTTGAAATTTATTTTGTATTAAATATCTTCTTTACTTCCGGAAAATCAGCAGACCGAATTTTTAATGTAACACTGCCGGGTTCTTTTCTACTCCTTAGAATCAATGTGGCAGTGCCGTTATAAAGCGACCTTTTGTTTCCGACAGTCAGCTCATCGCTGTTCATGTCTCCATTAATCACACCGACAATATCGGCATTCCCCTCAACAATAAATTCCAACTGACTATCCGCAGACTTATCCCTCAGTCCCCGACGGTCTATAGCCTCCACCCTCACGTGCATCAAGTCCATTCCATCTGCATTCCATTCCGGCTTGTCGCCTACGGCAACAAGCCTCTTTGCTTTTCCACGAGTTGGAAGAGCATGGATAGCAACCGGCAACGAATGCTCTCCATCATAAGCCCTCGCCTCAATTTTGCCCGGAGAATAGGGTATCCCTTCCCAGATAATCCTGTTGCGCTGCTTTGCATCGTCAACCATGTTTTTCCGTCTGCCAAGACTTTTTCCATTAAGGATCAGTTCCACTTCATCAGCGTTAGTATAAGTATAGAGGTCAACAGTGTCACCCTTATTAAAATTCCAACTGTCAGTAAATTTCTTTCCACCCATTTTCACTCCATTCCATTCGTTGGTGACTGTATTCTCAAATGGTGCTATGTAGACCATTGGTTCTTCCGGTTTGAAAAAACTCTTCAGGAAGTATGCCATCGGTTTCGGTTCAAGCGATATGTCAAACACTCCCTGCGTCCACCCTTTTGCAGGCCACCCGTGAGATTCTCCAAGATAGTCGATCATTCCCCAATATGCAAGACCGATCACCTTATCAAGATCCATTTCGAAAAAATTGGGTCCGAGATTGCTTGTATTTGCCTCGCTTTGATAGAAAATCATCCATGGGAAACGCCGGGAATCACCGGGGAAATACATATACCGATAATTGTAGGCGGCAATATCTGTCTCCATCACAAGCGGGGCAGGAAGAGAATCAGTGCGTTCGTGGCGTCCGCGAGGATGCATGGCGACTGTCACCGGACGTGTGCTGTCGTAACGGGTCAACAATGTTTTCTGAAGCTTATATGGCGTCACACCCCAATCATTAAATTCAAGATCGGGAATGAGCTGCAATTCATTACCAAGACTCCAAAACACTACCGACGGATGATTCCTGTCTCTTTTCACCCATTCCGGAATGTCTTTTTGCCATCGTTCACTCCACGGAGTGCGACCTCCGGAATACTGCTGTGTCCATTTGTCATAAAGCTCATCCACTACAAGAATGCCATATTCATCACACAGATCAAGAAACGATTCGCTGTATGGATTATGTGAAGTACGGATATGATTGAATCCGAAATCCTTTAAAAGTTGGATCCTTTTTTCAATTGCCCTTGGAAAGGCGGCGGCACCGAGTGCCCCGAGGGTGTGATGGTTGGCTATTCCTTTTAATAATATTTTCTTACCATTGAGTTTCATTCCAAATTCCGGAGAAAATTCCACAGAACGGATTCCGAAGCGTTCCCTTACTTTATCAGCGATTGTTCCGTCAGGTCGGTAGAGACTCACCTCCATCGTATAAAGAACAGGATTATCACAATCCCAAAGCTCCACATCCCCTATCGAAACACTGTCGAGTCTAAATTCCCTGACATGCTGCCTGGGATGAACCCAATATCTTTTATCACCTCGATAGACGCATTCTCCTCGTTTGTCAAGGATTTCGATTCCGACACGGATACTGTCTGTCTTTGTAAATGTAGCGATTTCTACATCTACCACCACAGAAGATCGTTTCCTATCAGCAACCGGGGTCGTGATGGAAAGGGAATGGCGGGTAAAATATTGAGCGGAATCAGTGACTTTGATATTCACATCCCTGAAAAGTCCACCTCCTGTATACCATCTCGAATTTTCCGGTTTCCCGGTGTCAGCCTTCACAGCTATAATATTCGGAGAACCATATCGCAATTTATCAGTGATATCTATTTCGAATCCAAGATACCCATAGTCGGTCCCCCCTACCCTCTCACCGTTAAGATAGACATCTCCCACAAGCATTATACCTTCAAAGTCAAGAAGCACGCGACGTCCCTGCCAGGCATCATCCGGAATTATTTCCTTACGGTACCATCCTTGTCCCATTTCCTTAAACCCTCTTGAACTCAACCGGCTTGCCAAGTTTGCCATCTGATTGGTAAGATCCGGTTTTTCATCTTCCGACGGAGCTACCCAAGGTTGTGAAATCTGAAAATCGTGAGGCAAATCCACACTCTTCCAACAGGTGTCGTCATAGCTTATGGATTCGGCTCCCGACAAATCTCCGTAGCAGAATTTCCAGCCATCATTAATATTAATGTTTTTTCTTGCAGCTGCGGCTGTCACCGGGAGCAACCCCAAAATAATTATCGTAAAAATTTGCTTTAACTTATTCATTGTCTTGGTCATTTGGGATAAATCGTATGATGAAAGATCTTTATTGCAAAATTACAGAATTTTAGACAATTATTTATAATTTTGTATCCCAAAATATTTATTACAACAAACCCCATTGTAAATTAAAATCATGAAACATTCCTTATATCTTGCGGCTATAGCGATAATCGCATTCTTTTCGACATGTTCTCACACCGGCTCTAAGCAACAGGAAACAATTTCTAATGAAAGGGAGAAGGCTCTTAAAACGTTGAAGGATTCTCTTCAGCGCATCACTGAAAAATATCCCGGGGAGATCGGTATAGCCATATTGACCGACTGTAGGGATACGGTCACAGTAAACAATACGGACAAATATCCTCTGATGAGCGTGTTCAAATTGCATCAAGCCATTTCTCTATGCCATCTTTTTGAACAAAACGGCATCTCTTTAGACACAGTTGTCAATATAAAAAGACACCAACTCAACCCCGACACATGGTCCCCCATGCTGAAAGATTTCTCTCAGAACCCGATAAGCATTTCTGTGAGGGATCTTCTAAGATATACTCTCATGCAAAGCGACAATAATGCAAGCAACTATATGTTTGAGAATATCGAAAGTGTAAATGATGCCGACAAATTCATCGCCACACACATTCCACGCGAAAGTTTCAAACTTAAAGTCACGGAAGCTCAGATGTGGGACAACCACGCTCTATGTTATGAAAATCATTCATCTCCACTTGGGGCTGCATTATTGATCAACCGACTGTTTACCGACAGTATAATCGGGAAGGTAAACCGGGATTTCATTTGCACTACACTTAAAGAATGCAAAACAGGTACGGACCGTATCGTGGCTCCCATCAAAGATAAAACCGGAGTGACCATAGCTCATAAAACAGGGTCAGGATTCAGAGATGATAACGGCATTTTATCAGCTCATAATGACGTAGGATTCATAGAACTTCCTGACGGTAGACATTACACGCTTGCCGTGCTCGTAAAAAACTTCAACGGCAACGAAACAGAGGCAGCAAAAAGTATCGCCGATATTTCAGCTACAGTCTATTCTATTTTGACAGACAAAATCTATCGTTAAATTTCCACAAAGAAGGGTTGTAGACATATAATAGTCTAACTTTTATATCCTTATCATTGTTATTATAGTTATGAAAGAAACCAGAATAGATGTAACAAAACAGTCTGCGGAAGAATTGGCATTAGCCAACGAACAAGCACAATTGATTTTTAAATTTAACCATACTATGCCCGACACACCGGAATATGACGGGTTGATGCACAAGATATTCCCGGCAATGGGAGAAGGGAGCCGGGTCTCAACGCCATTGACAGCAATACGTCCGCATTGTGTCGAAATAGGGAAAAACGTAGTCATCATGCCGGGATGTCTGATGATGGCGGCAGGAGGTATCAAGATCTGTGACGGTGCATTGATCGCAGCTAACGTACAGCTCATTTCCAATAACCATGACCTGTATGAACGGCAAGTGATAACATGTCGTCCGGTATATATCGGCAAGAATGCTTGGATAGGCGCCGGAGCCACAATTTTGCCGGGGGTCACAATCGGTGACAACGCTGTTGTGGGAGCCGCAAGTGTGGTGACAAAAGACGTGGCGCCGGATACTATTGTTGCCGGAAATCCGGCAAAATTTATCCGCAGAATCCAACCGCAAGCCGAGTGTGCAGTAATAAATGAGGCTGATGAAATGATACAGCTCGGACTCGACAGCTGCGGAGACTAATCTAATGTGACATAAATTTAATTTCAAAATATTTAAACAATGAAAAGCTTTAAACCAATGGCTTGGGTGCTTCCACAGCCGGTACTGATCCTCGGCACGTATAATGCCGATGGAACCCCAAACGCAATGAATGCCGCCTGGGGCGGACAGTGGGGTGGGTAATGCGTTCTCAGATGGCAAAGCACTCAAATAATTATAAATCAATCATACTTCAGCCCAGAAATTTAAAAGAGCCATGGTATTCATACTTACCATGGCTCATTTTTATTATCTACCTCCGGCTGTTGAGTGATCGACGTTGGCATCTACATCTATTAGTTTGTTTGCACCATTCTTTTGACGTCCCCATTGTAGATTATAGCCTATACTTATGTAGGGCATACGCATGTCAATACGCATATGCTGTTCGTTTGTATTCCATCTGCTCAACATTCTTGAACCTTGGTCATATCTTCCAAATGGCATTATTATGCCGGCACCGAATTGCCATTTTTTCCAATTGTATGTTAGCTGCACAATTGAAAGATTCTCTCCCCAGCTTATTTTCTCACCCCATAGATCGTGTGCCGCACGAACATATTGTCCCATAAGTTCAAATCCCCAATGTGAGAACATTATATTTACATTTCCACTCCAATTTTGGTTAGATAACTTATAATCCCGACCTCTCATCCGTTCTACACGATATTGCAAGTATCCGCTTGCCATCAACCAATTCGGGATAATCTCAATTTGAGGTGATAGGAATAAAGTGAGATTTCGTAGTCCCCGACTGTTTTCGTATGAAGTAATCAGTTTGTTATCATCCCAATAAAGATATGGGGTTATTGCATTTGGACTCATAAAGGAACGCACTCCGAAAGAACCGGCCACACATGGTAAATTAAAATTATATCTTAAAGTCAACATATATGAGTTTGCAGTCTTCAAATCCGGATTTCCCACACGCCATTGAAACCCGTCTATTTGTTGTGGCGTCACATTTGATTCAGCAAGGGAGGGTGTAGACTGCCAGGTCTGAAAGCTTAATCTAAACTGGTGCTTTTGATTAAGTTGATATGATATTGTAGCTTGTGGTCTTAGATTCCATGAGTGATTCCCTTGCCCTGTCTCTTTAAACATATAGTCGGTATATTGTGCTCCTACGCCTACAGTAAATGTCACTTTATTAATCCTATGAAAATATTCTGAAAAAATATATATTTTATCCTGGCGCTGATGAAAAATTTCACCTCCAAGATTTTCATAAGTTGAACGGTTTCGATTTGCAGTATAAGACACCCCTGTCGTGAGTCGTGAGTTTCTCCATTTCTTTATATAATTTGCTTCTATTCCATAAGCTTGATTGCAATCTTTAATTAAAGTATGGATATCTGTCAAATTGTTATAACTATTTGGTAATCTCTCTATATAATCTGAATAAGATTTGCCCAAATAAAAAGAACTGTTGAAATCAACGACAAATGTCTGTTTTTTCGGGAAATTATGCTCAAAATAAGCTGAAATTTTTGGAGTTGTCCCCTTAGTGCCATGTGAATCTGTAAGAATAATGTCGTCAGATTCATCACTGAGAGACAATAATCCTTTTGACTCCCAATAATCCGGAGCAGAGGGATCAACACTTACCCCAAAATATAGAGTGGTTGTATCTGGTTTGATATAACTATATGAACCCATTATTCTTCCAAATGTGTTGTCAACATGTCCTCCGAGTGGAGATTCTGTTCTTGTCAGCGAACTTCCATCGGGATAATTGAAAGTTTCCTTATAATCTCTATGAGATTTAACTTTGTTTGTAAGCTTGAATACTCCACCGATTTCAAACTGCGATCTGCCGTTATTAAATTTACTGTCTACAAAATAATCTCCCCAGGCTGTATTCATAGCCTGTCGACCTTCTGTTTGCAACGAGCCTCCAAGTGTTGGATTCGTCACGATAAAGTTAAGCACATAGCTTGCTCCATTGTAACGCAGCCCCGGATTGTCAATCCATTCAACTCGCTTCACTGTCTCAGGCAATAATCCTTTTACCTGATCGACCGACGCCTCTCGCCCATTTATTCGGATTTGCACAGACTGACCGGCTGCCTTGATGGAACCCAATGCCTCCGTCACTGTGAGCGAAGGAATCATCAAGTTATGCAAAAGTTGTATTCCGTCATGAGAACTCTCTACCGCACTCTGAGAAGGATAGTAAACGTCCATATCAGCCTTGCGTATGACTTTGGGCGCCTCTATGACTATTTCATTAAGATCTTGTCCCACGATGGAGTCCGGTACTTCCTGTGCTGCTGCGATGAACGGAAATATATTCACTACCGACATCACCATGATTTTGCTTAAGATTGTCTTTGCCATATTGCGATACTATTTATTGATTTTATACCGCAAAATTATGACTAAACCTGTCTTAACTCCAAAAATAAAAGTCTTAACAACAGCTCCATAATGTCCTGATTATCAATGTCAGAATAACTTAAAAATATTAATTATCGGAGTAGTGGTCTAAATAGGTACTAAATTGAAGTTTTATTGCGGAGAAAAGTAACTATATCCTCCTTCTCCGGAGCCCCGAGCTTCTTTCTGATAGAGGTTTTACGCACGTAAATCGTAGCAGTTGTTTGCGCTGTAATAACGCTTATTTCTTTGGTTGAAAACCCTGCCATCATAAGGACAATTATTTGCTCCTCCCTATCTGTGAGAGATTCACCGTAGCTTTTGTGAAGTCGCGAATAGAATCCTGAATATAAGTTGTCGATTATCTCGTATACATTATTCCAGTTTACAAGAGCTCCCTTGGTATCATTATCAATCAACGATATTTTCCGCAATATCTCCCTATTCTGCTCTGTAGGAGTCTCAGCAACCATTTTGATAATTCCAAGTTGTTGCAGCATAGCACGACGCAATACCTCCTTCTCTTTAGACGTAGCCAACGAAGAATTCATTTCATCAATCATCTTTTGCAAAGTTTCAGCCCGCTCCTCGGCTTCAACTATTTTGCCTTTACGTTTTTGTATATTCCAAATAGCCGCCAATCCTATAATTATTGCCGCAAGACCCACAATAATTATAATTGCTGTCTTACGTTCATTCTGAACTTTTAAATTCAATGCCAGGTTTTCCTGTTTCAACATATTTTGTTCAGTTTCCTGGCGTGTTGATTCCATGCGGTTGAGTTGCTCATGTTGCGTATTATTCAGTTTTGCCAATTGAGTTAGATGAATGTTACCATTTTTCCGATATTCCAAAAATCCACGCAAAGGAACGGCAAAACTGTCATAATAATTTTTATCTATATCAATCCTATTTTCTGCACAACTGTCAGCAACAGACAATTCTTGTGCAGCTAAGGCAAAGTTTCCAATATTGAAATAATTCAGTGCTTTCCAAAACCGAAGGAACGGTATGGCTGACGGAGGAGGATCATGCTCTATAAAATAATCCACAAGCTTATTGCTCTCTTCATACCTGCCAAGTTCTTCAAGGATACCCACTTTTTCATATTGATACTGAAATATCTCACTTTCAAGATGATGGGTACGCGCATAGTTGATCAATTCTTCGATCATGGCTAATGCCTCTTCTTGATGACCGGCAAACTGATAATTCTCGCAAAGTTGATATTTATATTCAAGTTGATTTATAGAATCATTATCCAATTCCTGAAGCAACCTTATATATCCTATATTTCTTACACAGTCAAATCCGGCACCTCCAACTCCTATTCTTGATTGCAACAATCCTATCATCAGGCTGTCCGGAATGTCTTTCAGAGAAATCATAGAGTCAAGCAATTCCAAGGAACGTCTCCCCTCTCCTACCCAGAATTGATGCAAAGCATAAAGATCAGCACTTTGTGCAAACCTATTCCTATCACGATTCTTATAGTATTCAAAAGAAAAACGGACAAGAGAATCTGATGCCATTGAATTTTCCTTTTCCTTATGTATAGCTGCCTTGACAAGATAATATAAAGCTTTCAGGGAATCTGTTTTTATATTAGAAGGTTCAATGTCATTTATTAGAGACAAAGCGCTATCCGGATTCGTATGAACTATTCTTTCCGAATCTAAAAGAATTTGCCTATATCGTTCTGAATGGGAACAAGAAACCGAAATAAAAATGAACGCTATGATTATTAAAAGTATTTGTCTCATAATAAACGCAAAGTTACTGAAAAATTTTAAGCTGTCAGAAACTGTTTAACGGTCAGTCTGCCGACTTTTATCTATATTTAAATTTAAGGCATTGTAATCCTCTTTTGTCATTATATAGAAATGTTCTGTCCGTTTGTCACCAAGAGGAGACATGATGTCTTTGTTGGTATGATGGTATGTGAAGCCGCTTTTCTCACAAACTCTCTTTGACTTTATGTTTCCGTCATAATACCCACACCATACAGCGTCAAGCA
This sequence comes from uncultured Porphyromonadaceae bacterium, assembly GCA_947073495.1. Taxonomy (GTDB): domain Bacteria; phylum Bacteroidota; class Bacteroidia; order Bacteroidales; family Muribaculaceae; genus Lepagella. The sequence goes on along the minus strand of CAMTMX010000009.1, from coordinate 7,296 downwards.
TCAAGTCGTTGAAACATCTCTCCAACAAAGCCTTTACAGCCTCAGGAATCATACCTTGTCCCCAGTAAGGTTTCCCAATCCAATACCCTACCTCAGCTTCATCCTTATTCATAGCGGCACTATGAAGGCTATCAGAAAACATTATTCCACAACTTCCAATCGGCTCACCGGTTTCTTTCAAAACCACAGCGTAAATTTCCGGTGCGGCAAAAACCGTACGTATGATTTCGAGACTGTCCCCTACTGAAGCGTGTGGCTGCCAACCTGCAATGGGGCCAATCTCAGGGTCACTCGCATATTTAAATAAAGCCTTTGCATCGGACTCCTCCCAGGGTCTGAGAATAAGTCGTTCTGTTTCTATCATTGTTTAATATTTAATTCAACATACAAAAGTAATGATAATTATCCCGACTACATCTATTTTTTAATAAAAATCTAAATATTTAAAATAAAATTATCTGTAGGCTAAAATATTTTTGATGAAGCGTGTCTTAATTGACAGAGCAGCTCTATTAAACAGACTCAAAATTCAGGAACAATGAAAAAAGTAATTAAAACAATATTCCTTCTTCTCCTCTTTTTTGTAATCTTTCCCGCATTGGCTGGTTTAGCTATAATGGCATTATGGAACCATATCATGCCTGTTGCCTGCGGTTTCGCCACCCTCACCTTCTGCGAAAGTGTCGGCATGTTCTTTTTGGGACAAATACTTACAGGAGGGGGCATTATAGCGCTCGTGTTATTATGGGGCGATTTCTGGCGAAAAAGCGTGAAATCTCATTTGATGTTGAAGATCAGGTATGCGAAGAGATTACTCAAACTCTTTTTTGTACTCCCCAAGATATTCCGGACACAGTTTTTCTACGGAATTTAGTATGGGAAGAACTCGATGCAGCTTTATCGGAACTTCCACCCGAACAGAGTGAGGTATTCTGCCTGACAGTATTTGACGGGATGCCGGTCAAAGATATATCTAATGCTACCGGAATCCCCACTGCAACCCTACTTTCCAGGAAACATTATGCTGTAAAATATCTGCGCAAGCGATTTCATGATCTTTACGATGCGCTGATTTCGCAAGATTAAAATTTCATTATCTACATATTTAAACAACTAATTATGTGGGCATTGATGTACTTCACAGCATCAGATTACTGGATGAATACACGTAATTTGTCTGCCCTTGCCCCGTACACATCAAAAGCCCATAGCTGGCGCAGCAGTTCTTACTTTGCAATCAAATTCAATCTTTCGCTTGATTTCGGCAGGAAAGTCAGACAGTTTGGTACGCCGGAAAACATGCCTGACGATGATTAGGGGATATTAACAGGAACCAAATAACCAATATTAAAATGAAAAAGACAACCCTTTATCCGATGTTCTCACCGCGTAGATACACGGCATGCTGGCAATGCGTTGAGGCATGTCCTCGCAAAGCCATCAAAAAGATGAAATTTTTATGGCATCGTCATGCCATGCCTACATATCAAGACTGTATCGGATGCAACATCTGCGTCAATACATGTCCTAAAGGATGTTTCACAGTCCGTAAAATACGCAATAACAAACTGTAAACCAATAAAAAAAAGATGTGGAATAGTATTCCACATCTTTTTTATACATATCGGGTTCTCCTCCCACAACTGCATTTGGTTTAATTTGGGAAAAGCGCACAGAAGCCTTGCTTGTTGAATTGATAATACATATCTATTCGTTCAGGTGTATCATTGTCAAGAAGCAGAAGTAATTCACGTGTAAATTCAAGTACTCCGGAACCGTTGGCTGTGACAATATTCTTATCCGCCACCGCTTGCTGATGAACGTACCCATCTTGATTGGTATAATTTTCACCTCCCCAAAGTTTCAATTGTTCGATCCCGTTGCCGGTGTGTTTCACATTGTTGAGTAACCCTGACTTTGCCATAAAGGATGCTCCATTACAGATTGCACCGACTATTTTTCCGCTCTCTATTGCCTTTCTTACAACCGGCACAACATCTTCAGCGGCAGGCGACAACCATCCGTACCCCCCTATCAGCACGAGTGCGGCGTAATCATCCGGCATATTGTCGAATGAATAATCAGGAACAACCTTGAAGCCGCCTATTGCCTCAACAGGCGTCAACGACGGTGCCACAATTCTGTTGATATATTTCGGATCTGACTTTAATTGTTGTTCATCGCTGCTTATAGCTTCCATCAGATAAACCATCTCATGTGAAGCAAAATCAGGCAGCAATACATAAAGTATCTCATTACTCATATTATAGTGTTTTTGTAGTTCGATTCATTATTCGTGGAAGATACACTTCCATACCCTTAACCGGCAAAGATCCGGGTACAGAATGTATACTTTGTCGCTTCATTTTTTCTTTTGCTTTGACTTTGGAAATGGAAGATGTTCCCAAAGCACTTCGATAATCTTCAACACGTTGTATGAATTTGCAAAATCAAGAATGTATGCTTCCTTTGCACCGGGATAAGGAGTTCCACATTCAGCATCTTCCATCATCCCTTCGATGCAAGGTAATTTCTTTACATACGCTATATTATCACATGCCGTGATCACACACTTCTCATTAACGTATATTACATAATCACCCATCATTTTTCTGCTACGGACCTCCCCTAAAGGAGCAAGCGTTGTGCAGATAAATTCAATAAATTCAACCGTGCATGCCATATCAAATCATATAATGAAAGAATTACCATTCTTACTTTAAATGTAGTAAATAAATTTACTAATTCAACCACTAAGTTACTAATAAAATTTGAAATTTTCATCAAATAACCTGTGTTATCCGGCGTATCTCGTAATAAAGAAAAGAATTATATATGGCAAACAAAATCAATTACAGTTTGTGTAATTAAAAATATATTACTAATTTTACATGCAAAATAGGTTACACAATGTGTAAATCAATTAAACAAAAAGAGTGAACATATCGTTTCAAAATAAAAAACTCGAAAAATTGCTGGATAACCCTTCCAAACTGACAAGAGAACTCGGGGCATTAAGGGCAAAGCTTTTTCTTAAAAGATTAGGTGCTTTGGTAGACGCGACTACTCTTGAAGATGTGCGCAATGAACCCGGCAATTTTCACGAATTGAAAGCTGACAGGAAAGGACAATGGGCATGCGACCTTGACCAACCCTACCGCTTGATATTCGAACCACATGAAGACCCTATTCCAACTGATGCCTCTGGCAGATATGTCTGGCTGGAAATCAAGGGTGTCGAAGTTATTGAGATTACAAACTATCATGGCAAATAAAAATATGGCTCAGACAAGACCGTTTTTCGACCCAGCAAAGCTGCCGGTTGTTTATCATCCAGGCGAGACTCTTGAAGAAAAGCTTCAGGAAATGGGAATGGGAGTGAAAGAATTTGCCACAAGGGTTTCCAAACCCGAAAAGACAATTATTGCAGTCTTGAAAGGCAAAAGTTCTATTACTCCCGATATGGCTGTCGCATTTGAGATGGTAACTAAAATACCGGCAACTATGTGGCTTCGCCATCAAAAAAGTTATGACGAATTTATAGCACGTAAAAAGAGGGAAAAATCTCTTAAAGAAGGACTGTGTTGGGCAAAGAAGTTTCCATACGAAGAAATATCTAGTCTCGGGTGGTTCTCCGATATAACTGACGCGCAAGGAGACACAAAAAATATTGTTGATGTTTTATGTACATTCTTTGCCGTCAGTTCTCCGAAGGGTTGGGAGGATTTTTATCTCAATCAGAGACTTCGTGTAGCCTTCAGCATTTCGCTCGCTGAAGCTTGTGACCCCTATGCCCTTTCTGCATGGCTGCGTCAGGGCGAGATCCAGGCTGGAGAAATATCTGTAACGATAAAATATACACCCAAACTTCTCCGAAGTATTCTGAATGATATTGCAGAAATAAGGAAGTCTGGCACAACCGATCATCAAGGGCGGCTGGCATCACTACTTGGTAACGCCGGAATTAAGCTGATTTTCACAGAAACGCTTTCCTCAGCACCGGTCAAAGGATGCGCCAGATATATCTACGGTGTACCATGTATCCAAATTGCCAAGAGGTTTGAAAACGAAGTCGATTTCTGGAATACACTCTTCCATGAGATTGGTCATATCTTACTGCACGGCAAGAAAGACATCTTTATGGAGAATGTCAATTACGGCGACAAAGATCCTGAGAAAGAAAAAGAAGCTGATGAATTTGCAACCATATGGATGAACAAGTAACTTAAATCCCGACATAATGACGGACGGCCATATGCCGTCCGTTACTATAACGAAGAAAGGGGTATTTCATTCTTTCAGGAGATTTCTGTTTTTCGATGGAATATAACCTGAGGACACCCTATAGGAAATGTAGCACCCTGAACGGCTCATCACCCTCAAGCTTCCAATAATAGCGTACATACGGACGCAATTCCTCTCTCGGCATGACAAATTTCATAAATATTCGTGTTTTGCCAGATCGGTTACTTGCCTTACAAACTCTGTTTTTGCTTCTGTATATCCATCACGGTTGTTTCTGTACTTGGGCAACAGTGATAATTTCAACCGCTCATATTTTTTGCCAACTTCTGGATGAGCAATCAGATAATCGCGAAAAAAGATTTCATCGTTGTCTCCGGATATATGAAAATGGATATGGAATACCTTCTCCGCATAACCCTCCGGCGTATACCCTTTGTTGAAACTGACACGACATTCAGATTCCGACATACAAATATAACCGCCACCCTCCATTATAGGCTTTATCAACAACCGGTCAATATCGGCTGAAACCTCAACAAGAATATCAACTATAGGTTTGGCATAAATATCGGGCACTGCGGTACTACCTATATGATTAATAGTTGGATTATAACCTGAAAGCAATGCTGACAGAAGAGCTATCTCCTCGCGTGCCCAATATTTCCATTGAGGATTATGTGGAACCAGAACTATGGGAAACAATTGCCACAGTTCTTCCAATGTCATATCCTTAAGAGTTTTCTTATCTGATTCCATTTCCTTAAAAGAATACCTCCCGTTTTCAAATTTCATGAATTTACTTTCGTCTAAATCAGCTTACGACAAGACAGCCTCCCCCCTACAAAGTTAAGTAAAAGTACGAATATTTGCTATTTTCGAAGAAAGAAAAACCGGGTTATGACTGTGCCACAAACATCAACCTGTGCAACAGTACTGCCAGTAACAACCATACTGAGCTGGCAAGAAACAGAAAATCGCGATGTTTCTCCATCAAAAAGACCTCCCTGATATTGCAAATGTAATGATATATTTCCCTATTGGGGAAAGCTTATATATTTTAACTCAATTTAACAAAGCAAATACAATCAAAAACACAAAGTAAATCTTATCAAAAACACAAAGTAAATCTTATCAAAAACACAAAGTAAATCTTATCAGAAACACAAAGCAAATCCTATCAAAAACACAATACAATTTTGAAATATAAGATTTAATCATTAATTTTGTAGGCACTTATGAAAGAGATAAAATATCTGAAAAGAATCGCTGACAAAACACTTGACTTGAGACTTGAGGCTTTCGGTGCGGTGCAGATTGCTGGACCTAAGTGGTGTGGCAAGACGACTACGGCTGAACGTCGGGCGGCAAGCGTCATAAAGATGCAGGATCCGGACCGACGGGAAGGCTATCTTGCTACTGCACGTACAAAGCCGTCGCTACTGCTTAAAGGTGACACTCCACGCCTCATTGATGAATGGCAGGTCGCTCCGGTTATATGGGATGCAGTGCGTCATGCTGTAGATGAACGTAGAGAGAAAGGACAGTTTATTCTGACCGGATCTACCGTAATTGACGATGATGAGATAATGCATACCGGAACCGGTCGCATTACCAAAATGGCAATGTATCCGATGAGTCTGTTTGAATCTCTTGAATCGAATGGCTCTATTTCATTGCGTCGTCTATTTGATGAACCTGATTATGATATTGACGGTGAAATGTCGCAACTCTCCATTGAGCAGTTAATATTTGCCGCATGCCGTGGTGGATGGCCAGCCTCGCTTGATGAAATGAGCGCAAAAGCAAAATTGCTCATCGCAAAAGATTATGTTGATGAAATCTGCGATAAGGATATTTCAAGAGTGGACAAGACCCGTAGAAATCCAACATTAGCACGGCTGATTCTTCGTTCTTATGCCCGGAATATCTGTACTTTGGCGAAGAAAACTTCAATGGTTGCAGATGTCGCAGAGGAAATGGAGGGAACGTCGATGCCAACGTTTGATGACTATGTAGGCGCGCTGGAAAAACTGTTTGTAATAGATGACATCGAAGCATGGTCGCCCGCCATTCGTTCAAAAACGGTAATACGCACAGGAAAGAAACGTTGTTTTGTGGATCCGTCTATTGCCGTGGCATCTTTGGGCGCATCTCCTGAGAGTCTTGAACTTGACCTGAATACATTCGGATTTATCTTTGAGTGTCTCTGCTTCCGAGACCTGCGGGTATATTCGCAAGCATTGGGTGGACAGTTGTCATATTATCATGATCGCTTTGGCTTAGAGGCTGACGCTGTTTTACACCTGGATGACGGACGATACGCGTTGATAGAGTGCAAACTCGGGAGCAGGGAGATTGAGGATGGCGCAAAACACCTCCTTGAAATCAAACGCCTTGTTGCCGAGAAAAATAAGGCGGAGAAGCAAATCAGACTTCAAGAACCGGATTTGCTGATTGTTCTCACAGGAGGAGAAATTGCTTATACCCGAGAGGACGGAGTGAAAATTATCCCAATCGGCTGTCTCCGCGACTGAGCTCAATCGCAGATTCTCTATAATTATCAACCATGTCATATTTTTGGTAAGATCCAAATATTGATATGGACTGTTCTGTTCATCCTGTATAAAACAATATCCAAGATTATCTGTTTCTATTCAAAAAAATTGCTGTCAGTTCGGGGCTGTTCAGCATCATGGCTGACGAGTCTTCGAGGTTTTCAGCATCTTCATCGTCAGATATTGAAATGAAGAATGTGATTTCTTGTGTGCGCTCTCCGAATATTCCCGAATCTTTGACCTGATTCATAGCAGATATCATTGCGTTGAAGAAAAAGTCTTCTCCCGGCAAAGTATTGTGGTTTTCCCACAGCGATTTGCTGAGCTTCACCAGTTCGCTGCCATGTCCGTCGGAATATCCCCATTCATCCGGATGCCATTTGCTCTCGTCATCGGGTTCTTCGTCTTCGCTTTGAAGGTACTCCAACGTGTTCACAGCGAGAAAAAGAGAGCAGCAATACCTGTCGGTGACCAAGGCGGCAGTGTATATGTGCTC
>CAMTMX010000008.1 GCA_947073495.1 uncultured Porphyromonadaceae bacterium | reverse complement strand
TTTTCTCCCTCCGCAAGTCTTTTTATGTTTTATAGCATATTTTTCTGAAATTTTCTTCGCAACTCGCTTCCATTCAATCAAATCAACAAATGTTAAAATATCTTCCGTTTTGTTAATCAATGAACTTTTATCCTTTTTCTTATGTTATCTCTTATGCGGTTTGTCGCAAACTATGTCGCTATTTTTATGTTTTTACCTGTTTTTTATGAAAACAAAGACTGAAAATATCGTTCCATGAAACATGTTTTTTACAACTTTCCTCTAAAAAAAATCGATTCTTTAATTTGCCGGTGTGAGAATCTCGAGATTTTCATGTAAATTTGCCGTCATTAAAAGACAAAAATAAATACCCTATCATGAAAATTCTTACATCCCTACCTGAATTTCCATTAAAAAAGTTTTTTCTCCCCTCTCTTTTATTAATGGTTTCATCAACGGCGGTTACAGCCGGCAATAAAAATGCGCCGGCAATCGACAGACAATCCTATAAAATATATGTAGACAAACATGGAGTGATGCGTCGTTCCGACACAAAACAAGAGGTAAGCTACTACGGCACCAACTATACGCTCCCCTTCGCGCACGCGTACAGGGCAATGGGACATTTAGGGATTGATCGTAAAAAAGCTATAGAGAGAGACGTCTACCACATGTCTCGATTAGGATTCAACGGATTCAGGTTGCATCTATGGGATGCAGAGCTTGCTGACAGCCTTGGCAACCTGCAAAACAATGATCATCTCGACCTTTTAGACTATCTCATCGCTACTCTTGAAAGATACAATATCGATATAGTGCTGACTGCACAAACTAATTTCGGCAACGGCTATCCTGAAAAAAACATCGACACCGGCGCCTTTACATACGATTTTGACAAATGCGACATCCACGATAACCCATACGCCCAGGCAATACAAGAAAAATATCTTAGACAACTTGCCTCCCACGTCAACCCATATACAGGATTGAGCTATGGAGGTGATAACTTCATCATTGCCATGGAGATCAACAATGAGCCATGCCATTCCGGAAACAAAAAGGAAGTGACAGCATATATCAACCGTATGGTGAAGGCTCTCAAAAAAGGGGGCTTTGACAAACCGATCCTATATAATGTGAGCCATAATCCAAAAGTAACATCTGCATATTATGATGCAGACATTCAAGGCACCACCTACCAATGGTATCCCGTCGGGCTGGTAGCCGGTCATCAACGCGGAGGCAATTTTCTTCCTACAGTCGATCAATACAACATACCTTGGAAAAACACAATCAAGAACTACAATAAAATGGCAAGACTTGTATATGAATTCGATCCCGGAGATCTGCTTTATTCATATATGTATCCTGCCATAGCACGCACTTTCCGTAAGGAAGGTTTTCAATGGATCACGCAATTTGCTTATGACCCGACAGATATGGCGGCATACAACACTGAGTATCAGACTCATTTCCTAAATCTTGCCTATACCCCCGCGAAGGCTTTGAGTATGCTCATTGCCGGAGAAGCGGCGAGAAACCTAAAACGTGGCGATAACTTTGGGAATTTCCCCAACGATACTATATTCGGAGACTTCAGGGTAAGCTATATCCTGGATCTCAGCGAACTGAACGCCAAAGACAAATTTTATTACAGCAACTCCACCGACTCACAGCCCAAAGATATCAATTCTCTTTCAAAGATCGCCGGCAGAGGATCTTCTTCTGTGGTTTCTTATGAGGGGACAGGTGCTTATTTTCTCGACAAGACTGATATTGACGGGATTTGGCGGCTTGAAGTCATGCCTGACGTCCTTCTCGTAGCCGACCCGTTCGAAAAGCCGTCCCTTCAAAAGGAAGTAGGGAAAATAGTCTATCGCAATCAGCCGATGACAATTAATTTACCCGATCTTGGAGATTCTTTCTTCTTTGCAAATATCAGCAACGACATGAAAGGGGTGTTGAAAGCAGGAACAGCGTCAAACGGAGGCTTCAGTGTGTTTCCGGGAGTGTATTTATTAACCGACGACAAAGATCTCCTTTCTAAAACTCTTGAAAATAGAGAATTTATGGATTCAGGGATTGCCTCGTTTGTTGCCCCTGTTCAAAAGAATGTCAAGAATATTGTTGTACACAATCCACGCAAATATGTGAATAAAGATGGCAATATAGAGATCACTGCGGAAGTATTCGGCACTAAAGATCCGGATGCCGTTACTATTTACCCGTCGACAGTTTCATTCTGGTCGCAACATAATGACCTGTTCCCTATGCAAAAAACGGAAGGTTATACATATAAGGTAATAATTCCTGCCGACAAACTCGGATGGGACAATACAATAAATTATAATATTGTTGTTTCGGAAGATGGCACAGACACGACCTGGCCGCAAAATGAACCCGGAAATCCTCTCGACTGGGACTTTGCAAATAATGAGTTTTACACTTCAATAAAAGCCGATGCCGATGATCCCGCAGTTTTACTGAATCCGGCGCCCCGCGACCCTAACATTGATGTGGCGATGATCCCTGAAGCATGGAATTTTAGATTTAATCCTGAAATAAAATCACCTGTTTCCCCTAACACTTATAAATTGACCGCAAATCCTGAAAACGACGGATTATTGGTAATCAAGAGATATGTCGGAGGCGAACTCGGGGGCGCCCCACAAATAAAAGGGAAGAACGAGATCGTAATAAAAGCAGGCGGTCTGTCCGGATTCGAGAAATCTCAGATTTCTCTTATAGGAAAGAATGGCGCCACATATTCAGCACAAATGGAGCCTTACAAGGACAAGGCGACAGGCAATACGTTCCGGATACCACTATCCGTGTTATCTCAAAGAACGAATCTTATTGTCCCCGCCCCCTACCCCACATTCCTGGCGCGGGAAACAGAAATAGGGAAACTTCCTTTCAATCCGGAAGAGATCGACTTTGTGCAGCTTATAGTACCTATGCAACAAGGCAAAGAAATATCCGCTGAAATAGAGGGAATCTGGCTTGAATGAAATATGCCAAAACAATAAAACCTCTCTTTTAAGTGCCTAAGAAAAATAAATGAACTCATGCCAGGCATATATCGCGGCAACCTATAAAGCCGTTCATCAGTCGTTATGGAACCCCATAATTCCATCTTCACGTCTTCATATCTCGCTCACACTATATTTATTTTTCGTAGGCACTTATATTTTAATTATACAGTCAGTTTCTTGCAAAATATTCACTATTTGAGTAATTTTGGAAGGTGAAACAATATTGCTTCACCTTTTTTATTTTCACATTCATTAAACCAATATCATGAAGCATTTAATCTCGCTATCTTTGATAGCATTTTCGGCACTCGGGTTGTTAGCCCAGTCTCCGAAAGATGCCTGCACAAGTATTATGGTAGGCAAAAAGGCATCTGTCGACGGGTCGGTGATGACAAGTCACACTTGCGACTCCTGGTATCGCACATGGATGCAGATGACAACCCCTCAGGATTATCCTAACGACACTGTGATGAGCATTTATGACGGACGTATGCACACGGAATATCCCGCAAGCACTGACGGCATGAAAGAAAAGGGGCAGATCCCCCAGGCAAAGCATACTTTCCGTTTCCTTGACACCGCTTATCCCTGCCTTAACGAAAAACAGCTTGCAATAGGGGAAACGACATACACCGGCCGTGACACAATGCAAAACAAAAAAGGTATGTTCATGATCGAAGAGCTTGAACGCGTTGTGCTCGAAAGATGTTCCACCGCACGCGATGCCATCACTCTTATGGGTAAGCTCATAAAAGAATACGGTTATGGAGACAGCGGCGAATGCCTCACTATCGCCGACCCCAAGGAAGTATGGATTTTCGAGGTGCAGGGCGAAGGTCCCGACAAAGTGGGTGGAGTATGGGCAGCAGTACGCATTCCCGACGATCATATCGCGGTCTCTGCCAACGTCAGCCGTATCGGCAAACTAAATCTCAAAGACAAAGACAACTACATGGCATCTGACAATGTAAAAGATGTCGCAAAAAAGATGGGTCTTTGGGATGGCAAAGAGGAATTCTCTTTCTGGAAGGCTTATAGCGGCGCCAACTACATGAACGAACCTAAAAACTATAGCGTGCGGGAACTATTCATTATGAATGAACTTGCGCCAAATGCAGGATTTAACGACAATATGGAGGAACTGCCATTGAGCGTAAAACCTGAGAAAAAGGTGAGCGTAGATGATGTGGCGCGCCTCCTCGGTTCTTATTATGAAGGCACTCCCAACGCAATATGCGGGCGCCTTAAGATCAAGAACCCCGCAAAGAAAGCTGATTCTCCCGCAGACGTTCCCGACAGTATAGTAAGCAATTTTGCAAATCCATGGATGCGCCCGGATGAAATAGCCGTCTATGCATCAATGTGCGACAGCTCTATGAAGAATATCCGCACAGTCAGCGTCTCCTGGTGTGCCTACTCCACAATTATCCAATGCCGCGACTGGCTCCCCGACGGTGTCGGCGGCGTTGCATGGATCTGTCTCGACAACCCCGGACAGTCTCCCCGCTTCCCTATTTTTGCGGGATCGACAGACGTGCCGGAACTTCTGAAAGTCTGTGGGCAGCACCGCGAACGTGAAGACGCCGCCCTTTGGCGTTACCGTAAACCAAACCGCCTTGCTACAGTAAGATGGGGACAGAGCCGTAAGTTTACAGAACCGGCACGCGATTATTTCCTTAAAAAAGGTCAGCGCGAACTGCCTATGATAGAGACCATCTACCAGCAATATCTTAACGAAGGGAATGAGAAGGAAGCCGCAGCTCTTCTGACGGATTATTCCAAAGATTTCTTCGGAGCCACTATCAACAGATGGGACGAACTCGGCAACAAGCTGTGGAAACAGCATTGGACGGGATTCTAAGAAACTGTTTAAAATTAAAGATATTACATAAAAGCTCCCGAATCAAGAAACCAATCCTTGTTTAAGGGTGTTCTTAATCCGGGAGCTTATTATTTATTACACCAAATTCTTTACGCCATTATGATTAAACTTGATGTATTTGAATCGCCACAGGAAGCCAACATTGTCAAAGGTATGCTTGAAAACAATGGTATCACGGCTTTTGTGCAAGATGACAACAACCTATATGTGCCTGTTTTCAACGGTGTAAGTCTTTACGTGAATGAGAAAGACATCGAAAAGGCGCGCCAATTATTAAAATCTCATCGGGATTGATCTATTGACGCTTCACATCTTCCGGTTGGCTCCAGCGATAAAGGCGGTCGGACGCCCTCACCTTGGAAGGTACAGGCATAGAAAACCTATCCCCTTTTTTAACTTCTTCCACCGGCTTCAGATCCACCCTGAGCTCTTCGATATTCAGGATAAGTGCTCCCGTAGTCGGACCGGTGATAACCACCTCATCGCCTACACGCAATGAGCCTGCCTCCATTTGAAATTCCCCTATCCCTATTTTAGGGAAATGACGTATCGCCTTGGCGGTATAGACTTTGGTACGTGTAGCCGACGAACCATATTTGGAACTCCACTCCCCGAGACGTTGCCCGAGATAATAGCCGTTCCAAAATCCACGGTTGAATATTTTCTCCAGACGGGAATCCCAGGCCGCTACCTTCTCTGCCGAGAAGGTGCCGTCGCAGACAGCTTCCAATGCCTCGGAATAGCATTCCACCGCCTCATGAACATATTCAGGACCTCTTGCCCTCCCTTCAATTTTGAAAACACGCACACCGGCTTCCACCATTTTGTCAAGGAAATGAATGGTTTTCAAATCTTTGGGAGACATTATAAATTTATTATCCACCACAAGTTCCTCATCCGTCTCCCTGTCTCTCACCGTGTAGGAACGGCGACAGATCTGATTGCAGGCTCCGCGATTGGCGCTCGAGTTCATTTCATGAAGGCTCATATAGCATTTCCCGCTTACAGCCATGCAGAGCGCCCCATGACAAAACATCTCCAGACGGATAGGACGCCCTGCCGGGCCTGTCAGGTTTCTTGATGCAATTTCTTTATGAATGGCAGAGACCTGATCAAGATTTAATTCCCTCGCCAACACCATCACATCTGCAAACCGGCTATAAAATTCCACCGCTTCAATATTGGTGACATTCACTTGCGTCGATATGTGTACCTCCTGACCTATCCGCCGCGCATATAAAATAGCCGCCATGTCGGAAGCGATTATAGCCGATACTCCCGATTCTTTTGCCACATCGATTATCTCACGCATACGCGGAAGGTCTTCATCGTATACAATTGTGTTGACTGTCAAATAAGTCTTGACCCCTTTTGAGTTACACTCATCCACAATCTTGCGCATGTCATCGGTAGAGAAATTAGAACTTGACCGCGACCGCATATTAAGACCCTCTATGCCGAAATAGACAGCATCCGTGCCGGCTGAAAGTGCAGCGGCAAGCGACTCCCAACTTCCTACGGGAGCCATTATTTCAAAATCTTTACGATTCATTATTTTGCAATGTAATAGGTAACTGCGCCAAATGTAAGAGATTTCCATCTGACATCAGTGAAGCCTGCCTGTTTCATAATTTTCGCCATCTTCTCTCTTTGCGGAGCCGCCGCGATGCTCTCAGGCAGATAAGTATAAGCACGCTTGTCACCGCTCACCATTTTCCCGACAGCCGGAATGAGATAACGGGTATAAATCTTGTAGCCCAATCCGGTAAGCGTTCCTTCAGGCACCGACAATTCAATAACGCAAAGAACACCTCCCTTACGAAGCACCCTGCGCATTTCCCTAAGACCATCCAGCAAATTTTCAAAATTTCTTACGCCGTAGGCCACGGTTATAAAATCGAATTCACCCTCGGCAAAAGGCAACTGAAGACAATCCGCTTTCCCGAATGAAATCAATTCCCTGTCAATCCTTGGAAAAGATTCCAATTTTTTTCGCGCCACCTCCAGCATTCCTTCCGAAAGGTCGATACCGGTGATCTTCGCACCGGGCAACATTTCATGAAGCCGGAACGCGACATCCCCTGTGCCGGTCGCCACATCAAGAATATTGATGCTGTCTGATAAGGTTTCTTTAATGCCCCCTTTCTTAGCCTCATCAACCTTGAGTGCTTCCATTGAAGCCTTTAGAGCCTTGTCGCGCCAAAGACGATGAAGGCCTAAAGTCATCGCCGTGTTCATAAAGTCATAAGCAGGGGCGATAGAGTCGAACATCTCCTCCACCTGCTCCCCCTTTTCCCTCCGGTTGTCATAGGGATTGATCACCTCCGCCCCGGTCTTATCCTTATTGTCTGCCGCCATCAGAGATCTTTATAGTATGAACGACGGCGACGGTGCTGCCTGTTCTCAAAATATTCCCATTGACCTTGAACCTTCGAGTTGGTCTCAAGCTCCGGATTCGACTCTGCATACTTGAAACCATACTTATTATAATATGGTATAAGATCCTGAAACAACAATGCATTTGCCCCCTTGTTCTGATATTCCGGTTTCACCGCCACCAATAGAAGGTCTACCCTGTCGTTCTTCCCTTTCAAACCCTTGAGAAGATACCACCATCCCAAAGGAAGCATCTTACCTTTGCTTTTCTGCAGAGCCCTGCTCATGGAAGGCATGGAAATACCCACGCTTACAAGCTGATCATCTTTGTCGACAATCAAAGTGACGAGATCAAGATTCAGGAGACCAAGGTAGATATCTATATAGTAATCAATTTGTTTTTCTGTAAGATGCGAATATTCATAGAGCCCGTCGTATGCATCGTTGATAAGATGGAACAATGCGCGTCCATATTCCTCCTTGATACGCTTACGGCTCTTGTATTTCAGCACCTTCAGACCATATTTTTTCTTTACAATGTCGGCTATGCGGTTATGCTTTTCAGGAATCATGTCAGGCACTTCCATCAGGAATTCCACCCAGTCTGATTCCTTTTTATATCCCAGCTTCTCCATGTGGCGGGGATAATATGCATAGTTATAGATCGTCGCCATTGTGGAGAGTTCCTGAAAACCTTCCACAAGCATCCCCTCATGGTCAAGATCGGTAAATCCGAGCGGACCGATAAGTTTTTTCATCCCCTTCTCGCGTGCCCATTTCTCAACGGCAGACATAAGAGCGGCCGACACCTCCTCATCATCTATAAAATCGATAAATCCAAAACGTGCCTTATATGAATTGTGCTTCTCATTGACCTGATTGTTAATAATGCCGGCAATTCTTCCCACTGCCTTACCGTCGCGATAAGCCATGAAATAGACCGACTCACAAAAATCAAAAGCCGGATTGACTTCCGAAGAAAGTGTGGCCACATCATCGCTCACAAGCGGCGGGACATAATAAGGATTCCCGTCATACAGATCAATCTGAAATTGGGTGAACTTTTTAAGATTGGATTTCGTGGGTTCTATTTTCTTGATCTCTACCATTGAGTTATCTCTTGCAGGGACATGGTTTCATCATGTCTCCCTTGTTTACCTGTTGAATGGCGGCAACCGAAATTGCGCCATGGTTATCCGTTAATAAGGGAAGCATGCCGCATGCGGCATGCTTCCCCATGAGTATAATTTTTATCCTCTGACGAGCCACACGAGCAAAGCCGCCATCATGACAATAAAACAACAAAGAAAAATATAAAGCTGCGCCGAGTTGCGTCGTTCCATAGCCAACTGAAGGTCGCTGACAGTGCGATACGGGTGATCCTTATCCATACACTTCCGCGCTATCTTCCTTAATTTCGGCAACGATGTCGGGAGATTGTCAAGCACTTCATTTATCACCTTTCCATAACTTTCTATATCCTTGCGGGTATCCTGTTCGGAAAGGCTGTCGCTTTGCGCAAACCCTACGTCTCCAAGCTTAAGATTTTCATTATATTCCGTAAAGAAAATCGATTCCGGAGTGATAGGGACATGCTGGATATGATTCTCCTGAATATATTGCATGGCATCAAGCAGCTGAGTCTGAAGGCGGTGTATGATCTGTGGAGTCAGACGCTTTTCATCAATCAGCCGTCGGAGCGAATATCCATAGACATCATCGGTGATTATAGCTTTCCCAACTCCCGGAACAATCTCAAGATCATTGACCATCACAAGATTGGGATGACAAAGATTGTAACGGACATCAAACTCTTCCTCAAGGATAGCCTGATATTCGGGGTTGTCTGCATATTCTTTCTTCAGGGCTTTAAGCATCACCCATTTGCCATACTTCTTGACAGTATAGAC
Source organism: uncultured Porphyromonadaceae bacterium (assembly GCA_947073495.1). GTDB lineage: Bacteria > Bacteroidota > Bacteroidia > Bacteroidales > Muribaculaceae > Lepagella. The sequence continues at coordinate 54,052 of CAMTMX010000008.1, read as the reverse complement.
ATCATAATACTTCTCCTCCCACTCTGGAAGAAGATAAAGTTCTGACCATTTCCCGCTTGGATCGTCAATGGGAATCAGCTTCTCGTCTTTGCTGATATATCTCAGTCCGCTGGTTGCCACGTTGTTTGTCTTGTGATTAGTTGATAATATCAAATCCTGTGTATTTGCGCAGACATTCCGGGACAACGATTCCCTCTGGTGTCTGGTTGTTTTCAAGAAGAGCCGCCACTATACGGGGTAGAGCCAAAGCCGACCCGTTGAGCGTGTGGCATAGTTTAATCTTCTTGTCTTCATCACGATATCTGCATTTCAGACGGTTTGCCTGATATGTCTCGAAATTCGAAACAGATGAAACCTCAAGCCATCGCTGCTGGGCGCCGCTCCACGCTTCAAAATCGAATGTGATTGCCGAAGTAAACGACATGTCGCCGCCGCAAAGACGGAGTATATGCCATGGAAGACCAAGCTTTTCAAGCAATCCCTGCACATGGTCTTTCATCTCTTCAAGTGCGGCGTATGAATTTTCCGGCTTCTCTATACGTACGATCTCCACCTTGTCAAACTGATGCAGACGGTTAAGACCGCGTACGTCTTTGCCATAGCTGCCAGCCTCTCTACGCCAGCAGGGTGAATATGCACAATTCTTTTTAGGAAGTTCTGCCCCCGGAATAATCACATCACGATAGATGTTGGTGACCGGCACCTCTGCCGTAGGGATCATATATAGGTCGTCGACTGTGACATGATACATCTGTCCCTCTTTGTCGGGAAGCTGTCCTGTGCCATAGCCTGATGCGGCATTCACTACAAAAGGTGGTTCCACTTCAATGTAGCCCGCATTCCATGCCTCGTCAAGGAAGAACTGGATGAGGGCACGCTGCAGACGCGCACCTTTGCCGATATAGAACGGGAATCCCGCACCTGTCACTTTTACACCCAATTCAAAGTCGATCAAATTATATTTCCTGGCAAGCTCCCAGTGAGGAAGTGCGTCGGGGCCGAGTTCGGGCATCGGTCCGCCTGTCTTTTCCACGACATTATCTTCCGCCGTTTTACCTTCAGGCACGGCATCGCACGGAAGATTGGGAACTGTGAGCAACAGGTCGCGCATACGGGTCTCGCAATCTTCAAGACAATCCTGAAGACCTTTTGCCTCACCCTTTATCGACGCAACACGTGCCTTAGCCTCTTCAGCCTTGTCCTTCTCTCCGGCTTTCATGAAAGCGCCGATAGAAGATGCAAGTTTTTTAAGTTCCGATGCATCTGAGTCACACTTCTGCTGGAGACGGCGACGCTCAGCATCTATCTCAAGAATCTCTGTGATGACGGCTTTCCCGTCGAATCCCTTTACTGCAAGGCGTTTCACCACAAATTCGGGATCCGCCTTAATCGTCTGTAATGTCAGCATTGTTCCTACAGCTTAAATGTTAGAAAGAAGTTCTTTGACCTTTGCGGAAACTATCTTACCTTCCGCCCTTCCTGCAAGGCGCTTTGTAGCGACGCCCATCACTTTTCCCATCTCTTTAGGACCGGTGGCGCCGGTTTCAGCTATGATTGCCTTGAGTTCAGACTCGAGTTCCTCTTCAGAAAGCTGTTTGGGAAGATATTCTTCTATCACTGCTGCCTCGGCAAGCTCATTCTGAGCCAACTCCGGGCGATTGTTCTCCTCGTAGATCTTGGCACTCTCCTTACGCTGCTTCACCATCTTCACCATGATTTTAGTGGCGGTGTCGTCTGATAGTTCCCCATTCGCGCCTTTAGCTGTCTTAGCCTCAAGGAATTCTTTCTTTACTCCGCGTAGTGCCTCAAGACGCACTTTCTCACGTGCGAGCATTGCCTTCTTGATGTCTTCGCTGATCTGATCAAAAAGATTCATAAAAATATAGAGATTTTTTAGTTTCTGTTTTTAGTGAGAAATCCGCTATGAAATTTCTCATGAGCCTATTGAAATGCAAAAATACTCTAAAAATGTGGTTTTAGCAATTATAACTTCATTTTTTTGTCAAATGTATAAGTAAAACTTCACCAAAACCTCACTAATTTCCTTTCTAAGACACTGATTAAATTTATTTGTCGAAGTAATTGAGAGGATTTGTCAGGCAGATTTTTGATATTTATGATGGAGTTATGGGTTCCAGATCGAATGAACGAAAGCTTAGTTCCTTAAAATTTGCCGGAAAGAGCTAAAAAGATTTCATAAAGTTAAAAGCAAACATACTCCAACCCTTTCTTGCGCTGTGCCAGGGTTATAAAAATTAGCATACAAACTTCACGTTTCCAACAAAATACGCTCATTAATATAACATCTTGCAAATTTTATTTTTGCAGGATGTCACATTTTTTAACTTCAATTGTCATTATTACAGACGCAGGACGATAACCTCAACATCGTCCATAGTCTTTATCCGACACCCGACCAAAACAAAAATTTATGAAAATATTCCAATTTTTCAACCGTACAGGATTGGTTGCCGTTTCAGTAGCAGTCATATCGATGATTGCCGGAGCCGGCGCGATGGCAGCATTGGCTGCCACCACTCCTGAAGCAACCGTCCCACAACCTGACGAACCAGCTTCTTCCTACAATATCGTGAAGGAGCGAAACCTGACACCTGAAGAAGAGCAAAGACTGAAAAGAGAGTTCGCAACACGGCAAAAAGAGTTGGCAAAGCGACAGAAGGATCTTGCCAAGCGGCAGAAGGATTTTGCCGAAAGACAGAAAGATTTCTCTGAGAGGCAAAAAGAGTTTGCCGAACGGCAGAAAGGCTTCGAAAGGAGGTTGCAAACTTTTGAAAAAAGCAAAAGGGACCTCTATGCCAAACGTGACAAAAAAACAAATAAATACAAGTCGGACACCACTCCCAACTCTTCTTTAGGAATCAAACACATACCCCTGCGCGATTTCAAAGGGATAACCGTGTCCGGAGCCATTAGCGTTGTCTTCTCACAAGGAGAATCTGACGGGAATGCCGAGGTACATGGCGATCAGCGTGCTCTCGATTGTATATATTTCGATTATAACGGAGGGATCTTGGACATCCGTTATAACAAATCCCCCGGCAATATATCCACCCGCACAATAGTCTATATCACATATCCCGTGCTTGACAGAATTGATCTTTCCGGAGCCACATCTCTGACCGTGCAGGGAAAGCTTCAGTCAAAAACGTTAAAAGTGAATGTCAGCGGAGCTTCCGATGTGAACATCCCCAATGTTAAAGGAAAGACTCTAAACCTTACAACCTCAGGTGCCTCATCCATAAATGTTCTCTCTGCCGAGGTGGAGACAATAAATGCAGAAGCATCCGGAGCATCAGGCATCAAACTTAAAGGGGTGTGCGCCCGCTCAGTCAACTGCAGTGCAAGCGCGGCATCAGAAATTTCCGTGACCGGAAGGTGCAACAAAAAAAATTCTTCCGAACACTCTGCGGGAACAGTCAAAGACCAGGGTCTCATCATAGAAAATTCTCCCTTGGATTGTGCGTCGCCCCATCCAAGGAAAAAAACAATGCCCAGAAAACCCTGACTTTCCCTCTTCAACACTCGAACATTATAAAGTATAAAAATATGAAATTCTTCAGCTACACCCTCTCTTCAATTGCTTTGGCTGCCCTTGTCTTGATCGGCTGCTCAATGACCGGCGGCAATTCGATATCAGATGGCAATGTCAAAGATGCCACCGTCAGAAAGACTGTTAAAATCGGCAACTTCTCCAAGATAGACGCCGCCACAGGAATACGGGTGGTCTATTCCCAAGGAAAGTCTAACGGGATGGCACAGATTGCAACAACGCCATCCGCAGAAAAATATCTGAAAGTATACGTGAAAGACGGCGCTCTTGTGGCTCGATATGAAAACAAAGGAAACAACAGCATCAAAGGTCCATCGATCGTGACTGTTTCCTCCTCAAATCTTAGCGAGGTTGACCTTTCATCTGCCGCGCGCCTGCAAGTGAATGGAGATCTTAATCTCTCCAACTCCCTTGAGATTGACATGTCGTCCGCCTCAAAAGCAACTTTCAACGGCATTACCGCAAAAGGAATTGAGATTGACCTTTCAAGCAGTGCCAATGTGGAAATCGGGACAGCGAATGTCGCCAAGTTTGATGCCGAACTTTCAAGCGCTTCAAGGCTTGAAGTGTCGAAGGCAATTGCAACAAACCTTTACCTTGAAACATCGAGCGCCGCTAAAATTCTCATAGGCTACTTCAATGGCACAGGGATTGAAGCGGACGCATCAAGCGGATCTAACATCTATGTTTCCGATATTATAGCCACCAAGGCATACGCAGAGGCATCCAGCGGATCTAAAGTGACTCTTAAAGGGCGTTGCGAACATATAAACAAAGATGCATCTTCGGGAGGCAAAGTTGATATCTCTCAACTTGAGGTGCCTAATCTGCCGAAAAAGTCCTCCCGTAAGCATCAGCCACGCAATCCATAGATCAAGGCAGCAATATTTTTGTCAAATCAAATCATTTTTAGTATTAAGGGATTAAATCAATCGGGGAATTTAAATTCGAGAATCTATAATTAGTTGTGTAGCAAAAGCGCGGATCTCCGCGCTTTTGTTTATGAGATCCCGGCATTCCCGTTAATTATTTTTAGTAATATAGGGAAGTGGGATAATAAACCTAAGGGATTTTACGATAGTTATAATAACATATCCCGATAAGAAACTGTTTTTATTTATTTGCCGAAGGAATTGAGAGGATTTGTCAGGCAGATTTTTGATATTTATGATGAAGTTATGTAGGTCCATAATGACTGAATAAATATCATAAAGATGCCGACAAAGGCCTCAATGACAAGACAAAATAAATTTTAAATAGTTTCTTAGAGAATTAAAAATTATAAAAGGTGATATTATGAAAATGAAAAAATTTACAGTGGCTCTTTTGGCCGCAACTCTTTTGGTTGGCGCATCCGGATGCTCAACCATGAATAATACCGGCAAAGGCGCTTTGATCGGCACAGGCGGAGGTGGTGCCGTAGGTGCAGGAATCGGCGCCCTTATAGGCGGCGGTAAAGGCGCAGGGATCGGTGCCGCAATCGGTGCCGCTGTAGGTGCTGGCGCAGGTGCCCTCATCGGTCAGAAGATGGACAAGCAACAGAAAGAATTGCAGGAAGAGCTTGCTCAGCAGGCAAAGGTGGAAGAGACCACCGATTCCAACGGTCTACGCGCCATTAAGGTCACTTTCGACGGAGGCATCCTTTTCCCGACAGGAAAATACAATCTTAATCCTACTGCACAGGCTGATTTGACAAAATTTGCTGTCAACCTTCTCAACAATCCCGACACAGATGTGGCTATCACAGGCTATACAGACAATACCGGGTCATACGCCGTGAATGAGAAATTATCAGACCAGCGAGCCAACTCCGTACGCAATTATCTGATCACTTGCGGAGTTCCGTCCACTCGTCTTACGGCAAGGGGTATTCCTATGGCTGACTATATAGCCTCCAACGACACCCCGGAAGGGAGGGCACTCAACCGTCGTGTGGAAATAACAGTATATGCCAACGAAAAGATGATCAAAGAAGCAGAAGCACAGACCGCACAAAACTAACTGAGAAACTGTTTCAACATACCTTATTAAAAAGAGGAGATCGCCCGACGGCGGTCTCCTCTTTCTTCGTAATTGTTGTGTTTTTATGGTTGTTGTATCGGAACTCAATAACAACTGATCAGAGCACGCCTTGCGCCATCATTGCGCGTGCCACCTTCATGAAGCCGGCTACATTCGCACCCTTTACATAATTAATGAAATCAGAACCTTCCTCTTTGCCATATTTCTCACATTGCTCGTGGATATTCTTCATGATGCTTTTGAGCTTCTCGTCGACTTCCTCCTCACTCCAGGAAAGTTTCTGTGAGTTCTGCGCCATTTCAAGACCTGACACAGCCACACCTCCGGCATTCGCAGCCTTTCCGGGGGCATATAGGATTTTAGCGGCAAGGAATTTCTTTATTGCCTCCGGAGTGGATGGCATGTTGGCACCTTCGCTCACAGCGATCACACCGTTATCGAGAAGCGCCTGGGCATCTTCCCCGTCAAGCTCGTTCTGGGTTGCAGACGGCATTGCGATGTCGCACTTCACATGTTTCCAAGGGCGTTCTCCGGGTATATACTGCACGTCGTCATATTTTTCAGCGACTTCGCTGATGCGCCCGCGATAATAATTCTTCAATTCGAAAATATAGTCAAGCTGCTCCTCACTAAACCCTTCAGGTTTAATAATAGAACCGCCGCTATCGCTCATTGAGACAACCTTCGCACCAAGTTCCGTCAGCTTACGTGTGGTATAGGTGGCTACATTTCCGGAACCAGAGACAGCCACTTTCTTACCTTTTATATCGATGCCTCTTGTAGCGAGCATGTTGAGAAGGAAATAACAGTTGCCATAACCCGTAGCCTCAGGACGGATCAAGGATCCACCGAAATCAAGACCCTTTCCGGTAAATGTTCCTGTAAATTCGCGAGCCATTTTCTTATAGTAGCCAAACATATAGCCCACCTCTCTGCCTCCTACGCCGATATCACCGGCAGGCACATCGGTATCAGGACCGATCTGGCGCCATAATTCCGCAACAAACGCCTGGCAGAAACGCATGATCTCCATGTCGCTTTTCCCTCTGGGAGAAAAGTCGGAGCCTCCCTTGCCGCCACCCATTGGAAGTGTGGTAAGTGAATTTTTAAATGTCTGCTCGAAAGCAAGGAACTTGAGGATTGACTGATTGACGGACGCATGGAAGCGTATTCCTCCTTTGTAAGGACCGATCGCATTGTTATGCTGGATACGATAGCCCATGTTGTTGTGAACCTTCCCTTTGTCATCCACCCAGCTCACACGGAATGAAAAAATACGGTCCGGAATGCAAAGACGCTCTATCAGGTTTTCTGCCTCAAAAGAGGGATATTCGTTATAGACGTCTTCAATCGAGGTCACAACCTCTTCTACCGCCTGCAAATATTCAGGCTCATTAGGAAAACGACGACGCAAGTCCGCCATCACTTCTGATGCTTTCATAATTGAAAATAAGAGTAATTAATATTTTTATTTTACCTGTAAAAATTTTTATGTGTAATGTCTCCTCAGGGCAAATGAAACCAAACATCCTTAAGAAATTTCCTTTAAACTAAGGAAACATAACCGGGAATGCCCTTCCGGGAAATCAGTGATAACGCCAATCGAGATTTATAAAGACAATACAAATCCGACGCAAAGTAATAATAAATTTTTCATTCTTGCAACATTTTGTCAAATAAAATATAAATAATTCTTTATTTTTGTCAATAATATCATTAGAATTTCAGATTCTTCCAATTTGTAAATATTCCTCCTCCGGTGGCAAATAATTTTTTCAACACTAAAATAAAGTTAACGTATCTTGCGTTTTATTTAAAATTGACTTTGATAAACGATTTGAGTTAATGATTTAAAAATTTATAAATCAAATTTTAACTAAAAACATTAAACCAGTTATACCACTTTATGCGTAAAAAATCTTGTTGAAAGAATAATCAGACGCATGATTATCTGCTCATTATGTGTCTATACGCAAATAAGAATCATAACTGACCATCACCATGAAAATAACTTTAGACCTTGGAGGGACCAACATAAGAGCCGCAATCGTTGAAAACGGCATCTGCAGGAATCGCATCAGCCAGCCATGCAGATCAGATGCATCGGAAAATGTGGTTATAAAACAGATAACCGATATGATTGCATCTCTTTTGAATATAGTCTCTGATAATTGCGACGGAATAGGAATAGGCGTACCTTCTATTGTCGATCCTCGGGAGGGGATTGTATACAATGCCTGCAATATCCCTTCGTGGAAAGAGGTGCATCTCAAGAAAATATTACAAAAACAATTTAATATTGAAGTCAGAGTAAACAATGACTGCAACTGCTTTGCGTTGGGGGAAACCTACTACGGCTCAGGCAAAGGATATTCTGATGTGGTCGGCGTGACGCTCGGCACAGGTATCGGATGCGGGCTAATATTCAATGGCAGACTCCACACAGGAATAATCTGCGGGGCCGGAGAAATGGGCTCTCTCCCCTATCTCGATTCCGACTACGAACATTATTGCAGCTCGCTGTGGCTGAGAGACAAGTACTCTACCACCGGAGCCCAACTCGCTTCGAGAGCTGCTGACGGAGACATGGGTGCTCTGAAAATATGGGAGGAATATGGTCATAACCTTGGAGAATTCACGAAAGCCATACTCTTTGCATATGCCCCGCAAATTATGGTAGTCGGGGGAGGCATCGCGGCTGCAATGCCTTATTTCATCAAAGGATGGAATGATTCAATCAGCCAATTTCCTTATCCGGAAATTTTACGCAACTTCAAGATGGTCACCGCCTCACAAGCAGACGCGAACCTTCTTGGAGCATCTCTTTTGTTCTAACTAAATAACCTATTATTAATTAACAACTAAATCTACATTATGAAACCGGACATTATCAGTATCTCCCGCAGGGTTGTCACTCTGCTTATGGGACTGCTTCTGTCAGCAGGCGTCTTCGCACAGCAAAACGTTGTGACAGGCGTGGTTCAGGATCCTGCCGGAGAGCCCCTAATCGGCGCCACCGTCATGGTCAAAGGAACCCAAACAGCAACTGCCACCGATATCGACGGCAATTTCAAGATCAAAGCCAAACAAGGCGATGTGCTTGTAGCAAGCTATGTGGGCTACAACAAGAAGGAAGTCTCAGTTTCCGGAAACCACATGGTCATCACTCTTGAAGAGAACACTGAGCTCCTCAAAGAAGTGGTTGTGCTCGGTTATGGAGCCGAGCAGAAAAAGCAAGACCTTTCTGCAGCCGTCGGTGTTGTCACCAACACTGCCGAGCTCCAGAAACGTCCTGTAACATCTACTGAAGGCATGCTTCAGGGTGCACTCCCCGGCGTGACTGTGACAGCTGCAGGCGGCGACCCGACTTCTACCCCCAACATCGTGATCCGCGGTCAAGGTTCTCAGAACGGCGACGGCGTGCTCTGGGTGGTGGACGGTGTTCCCGGCGCACCCATCAACAACCTCAACGACATCGAGTCTATCGTAGTGCTTAAAGACGCCGCTTCCGCAGCGATCTATGGTGCCCAGTCAGGTGCCGGAGGTGTTGTCCTCGTGACTACCAAGCAGGCTTCCGAAGGACGTCCGACTCTTACCTACGAAGGTCGTTTCGGTTGGCGCAAGGCTTCAAACCTCATCCAGCCTCTCAATGCTCAGGAAGAGATCCTCATGCGTCAGATTTCCCATGAAAACGCAGGCCTGAATCTTCCGAACGCATGGAATGCAACTCTCAACCCCCAGATTGCAACAACACGTACAAACTGGATGGACGAGATCTTCCGCACAGCGTTCTATCAGAGCCACAACATCGTGCTCAACGCCGGCAACGAGAACTACAGCAACCGCCTTTCTTTCTCATACAATAATGATGAAGGTACTCTCGTGAACACCTACAGCAAGAACCTCGGTATCCGCTACAACGGTATGTTCAAGCTCAACAGATGGATCACAATCCGCGAAGACCTTACCTGGAAGAACTGGGAATCACGCTCAAAGGGCACGGACGACGGTTACACAGGTCCGATCCTTTCTGCCATCTGGATGCCGGCTTCAGCTTCTGTCTATAATCCTCTCGACGGATCATGGGGAGGCACTGTGACTGAAGATCCCGAATATATCGCTCAATACGGCAGCAACTTTGCCGACGCTCACGGCGACGTGGTCAATCCAATGCGTCTTCTTTGCGCTGAAAACAGATACAACCGCACCACCGACCTATGGTCTACCACCTCTGCTGAAATCGCAAACATCGTACCCGGATTGAAATTCATCAGCCGCTTCACCTACAACGTAGTTCAGAACAACTATAAAAATTTCAATCCCATCGTAGACGAGCCCGGTAAACCCAATGCCAACAACAACCTTACCGAAACCAACTACCGTACAGACAAATGGATTGCAGAAAACACCCTTACCTACAACAACAATTTCGGCAAGCACAATGTGAGCGGTCTTTTCTCTGTCACCGCAGACCATTATGAGGCACGAAACCTTCAGGTTATAGGCACTGACTTCGCAGACGAAAGCTACTATCTCCAGTATCTTGCCAACGCGAAAAATGTATCTGCATCTGACTGGCTGAGCGGCCCCGATTCAAACGTGGCTCTCGTGGCACGTGTTGGCTATTCTTACGCCGACCGCTATTTCATGACTGCTTCATGGCGCCGTGACTACGCCGGACGTCTTCCAAAAGAAAACAACTATGGCGATTTCCCCGCTGTCACTGCAGGATGGAAGATATCTAACGAAGACTTCTTCCCAAAATCAGAGGCGCTCAATCTTTTGAAGATCCGCGGATCGTGGGGTCGTGTGGGCAACCTCGGCTCTATCGGCATGGGCTACAAGGCTGCACTGCTCGGTTCTGACGGAAGCATATGGCACCAGCAGGAATATGCTCAATATGGCAATCAGAAACCTTGGGGCAATATCGTATACAACTTCAAGTCTGTAAACCCCAACCTCACCTGGGAGACTTCTGAACAGTGGGACCTCGGTATCGACCTCGAGATGTTCAGCAACCGTCTCAGCTTCTCTGTCGATTACTTCGACAAACGCACTTTCAACCTCATCCAGTATCAGACAATGAACTGGCCTAACACCATCGGTCTTGACGCCATGCTCATCAACCAGGGCGAGGTGCGCAACCGCGGTGTCGAAATCTCCGCTACATGGAACCATAGTGTAAACCGCGACTGGACATATTTCGTAAGTGGAAACTTTGCTTATCTTAAGAACAAAGTATCGGATATAGGTGTGAAAAACGAAAATGGCGAACCCGGCGTATGGACCGGTGATGGTCATTTCCGTTCAATCATCCCTTATATCTATCAGACCGCACAGGGTCAGCCTCTCGGTTCGTTCTATCTTATCCAGACCGACGGCATATTCCAGAGTGATGCCGAGGCTGCCGCTTATGTAGACAAGGACGGCAACCGAATCCAGCCTAACGCAAAGGCAGGCGACCTCAAGTTTGTAGACTACAACGGCGACGGCAAGATCGATGATGGCGACCGCCAGTATATGGGCAACTCAATGCCTAAGACCACTTTCGCGCTCTCTGCAGGCTTCTCTTGGAAGAATCTTTCTTTCAGCGCGATGTTCCAGGGCGTGGGCGGTGCTCAGGCATTCTATGCCGGCAAGTCTGTTATCCTCAACGACAACGAAGGAAACTTCAACCGCTCCAAGGAAATTCTCAACGCATGGAGCGAGACCAACCGCGGATCAAACATCCCCCGTCTCTCTCGCGCAGACAACAACGGCAACTTCACCACTCCTTCCGACTGGTATCTTGAAGACGCTTCTTACCTACGTCTGAAGAACCTGACCGTAAACTACGATCTCACTTCTCTCGTTCAGAAGTGGATGCACCTGAAAGACCGTGGCAGCAAGGTTGCTCTGTTCTTCTCTGCTGAAAACCTCTTCACCATCACCAACTATTCAGGTGTGGATCCCGAGTGCGGCGGATGGGATGCCCTCAAATATCCTGTGTCTCGCGCATATTCATTCGGTATTAACCTAACATATTAATTCTCGGCAACAATGAATAAATATATATTTGGAACTGCGTTGTTGGCTCTGTCTCTCGGCTCTTGCTCAGACTTTTTGGATGTTAAGCCCGAAGGGAACGCCACTACAACAACTTATTTTACCAACGACCAGCAGTCTATCGACGCTATCGACGGTCTTTACTACCCGATGTCGACAGAAGGTATGTTCGGCCGCGAACTCTTCTGGGAGCAGGGTGCTGCAAACGACATTGTTTGGGGAAGAACCCGATCATATAACACTCTTGCCACGTTCAAATACACCGGTGATGAGTCCCCGATCAGAGGGTCGTTCTCCACTTTCTACACAAACATGGCACGTGCGAACTACGTCATCAAGAATCTTCTTGCAAAAGGTGACAGCCGCACAGCTATCGAGACCCGCTCTTTGGGCGAAGCGTTCTTTATGAGAGCATTCTCCCATTTCTGGATCGCCCATCGTTATGGCACTGACAAACTCGGCGTACCTTTCGTACGTTGGGAAGACTTCAGCGGGGAATACGACAATTCAATTCCTCCGCAGCGGGAAACTGTCATGGAAAACTACCGTCTTATTGTTGAAGACCTTGACAACGCCATCAAATATCTTCCCCGTTATGAGGAGTATGGTGCTGATGATCTCGGTCGCGCTCACAAGGCTGCCGCTCTCGGATATAAGACAAAGACATACGCTTATTGGGCAACATGGGACGAAAGCAAATGGAACGACGTGATCGCTTGTGTCAACGAACTCGAAACTGCCTACGGTAGAGGACTCGCCCCAACATTCGACGAAGTGTTCGGCTATGACAAATCCACCTGGTGGGGTCCTGAATATCTATGGACACTTCCCTCTGACGGTGGCGCTACCGGTGGTGGAGTTGAGTTTCCTGGCATTATGCTCGAAAATAAAGGCTGGGGTATATACAACGGCTGGGGACAGCTCAAGCCATCCAACGACATCTATGAAGAGATGCTCAAAGACGGTGCGCCTGACTATTCTGACATCGACAACAGCCCCAACCCACGTATTATTCGTTCGATCCTCACATACGGTCAGCCCTTCAATTTCTTCGGTAGACACATGGCTTTCAGTTCAGCATCTGACATCGATGCAGGCTTTCAAGTTTACAAATACCACGCAAGTTACGGAGCTTCTGACGATCCTATCGCAGACGGCTACGTGAATGCAAACGGCGACTGGCCGACAGTACGCATCAACTTCCCGCTTATGCGTATGGCTGAGATGTATCTCTTCCGTGCGGAAGCTTACCTGATGCAAGGCAACGGCGCCAAGGCTGCCGAAGACATCAACAAAATCCGCGTGCGTGCCAAACTTCAGCCGCTCCCAGGCGCTGCAACAATGGCCGACCTCTACCACGAGCGTCGTTGTGAGCTCGCGTTTGAATACACCAACCATCTCTTCGACCTCAAGCGTTGGCATCGCAGTTCAAATGCAGAAATCAAAGCCATTGCTGCTCAAGAACTTAATTCACGTCCTAAAGTCCGCTTCTATAACGATCGAACTGATCCTTATTCTGATTATATTATAGATTATTATCAGGACTATCAAGACAAACTCCCATATCAGGATTATATGATGACCTTCCCCTATCCTTCAGAGCAGGTCACCAAATCTAACGGCAAGCTCAAACAGCTCCCCGACTGGCAGTAATATTTCACTCTCAAATAAATCCGTACCGGCGCTTTCCGTCGGTACGGATTCATTTAATTTTAAACACCTTTAGAATCTGTTTAAACACAACAGCAAATACATACAAACACCATCTTAAATAAGCCTCCGATGAACTCTAAAGTTTTGATATATTCTGTCTCATTGCTTCTACTTGGAGCATGCGGCTCAAAAACAAACCTGACTCCGGTGGAACTCGCCGACCCTATGGTCGGGACAGGTTTTCATGGACACACTTATCCCGGCGCCACAGTTCCTTTCGGTGCCGTTCAGCTAAGCCCCGACACTCGTGCCGGCAACTGGGACGCAGCTTCGGGATATCATCACGACGACAACACTATCGACGGCTTTTCGCACAACCATCTAAGCGGCACCGGCTGCACCGACCTGGGCGACGTGTTCTTCCGCCCGACATCGGCTACTGTCGACATAACGTCAGCAACCCCTTATTCTCCTGCGTCATTCTCTCACGATGAAGAGACAGCAACACCGGGATACTACAGCGTAAAACTTAAAGACGAAGACATTCTCGCCGAATTGACCGCCACAACACACACCGGGCTTCATCGCTACACTTTCGCAGAAGGGAAACCGGTTCAGATTGTGATCGACATGGATCATCTACTCACTGAAGAGACCATTCGTGAGGCATCCATCTCTCAGACCTCTCCCACCGAAATTTCGGGCATGCGTGTCACCGACGGCTGGACACCAGGGCAGCACGCCTATTTCCATGCCCGATTCTCAAGCCCCATCATAAAGGCTGAATTTTCAAACGACAACCATAAGGCGCTTCTCACATTCGAAAACAACGGCTCACCTCTGGTGGCTGCCGTCGGGATTTCTGCAGTGAGCGGCGACAACGCCATAAAAAATCTTGAAGCTGAATCAGGAAATCTTGATTTCGATTCCGCCAGGCAGAATGCTTCCGACAGATGGGAGGAAGCATTGTCGGCAATCACCGTTGAAGGTGGAACGGAAGATCAGCAGCGCACATTCTACAGCGCACTCTACCACACGATGGTGTCTCCCAACACCATGAGCGACGTCAATGGAGAATTCCGACGCAACAATGATGAAATCGCAACTCTCGAGAATGGACACGCACACTATTCCACACTTTCCCTGTGGGATACCTTCAGGGCTTGGCATCCTTTGATGACTATGATTAATCCGGAGCTTGTATGCGACATGGTCAACTCGATGCTCGACATGTATGACGCATCAGGAGAACTCCCGATATGGCCACTTTCATCCGGAGAGACAGGATGCATGATAGGCTACCATTCCATCTCCGTCATCACTGATGCTTACATGAAAGGGATCCGCTGCTTCGATGCCGAGAAAGCATTGAATGCGATGATAGCTTCTTCCAACAAACCGCGCAAGGGTGCGGATATAAACGGCAAGACAGGTTATATCCCTTCTAATGAAAAAAGGGAATCCGTATCCTGCGTATTGGAATATAGCTACGACGATTGGTGCATAGCACGCCTGGCGGAAGCGCTCGGGCATGAAGACATCGCCGCTGAATACTACAAGCGTGCCGGCAACTACGCAAACGTGTTCGACGGGGCTACTCGTTTCTTCCGCGGAAGACGTTCAGACGGAAACTGGGAACGTCCCTTCAATCCCAACGCTGTCAGCCGCGACCTTACGGAGGCGACTCCCTGGCAATATCGTTTCGGGGCTATCCACGACGTGAACGGTATGATCAACCAGTTCGGAGGGATGGAAAATTTTGAATCTGCTCTTGATTCTATCTTCATCGCTCCTCCGGTTCAAGGTGAACTGAGCGACATCACAGGCACAATCGGACAATACGCCCACGGAAATGAACCCAGCCATCATGTGGCATATCTCTATAATTACATAGGCAAACCCTGGAAAACCCAGGAAATGACCAGACGCCTGCTTGATGAAATGTATAAACCCACCCCCGATGGTATTTGCGGCAATGAAGACTGCGGACAGATGTCGGCATGGTATGTGTTGACAGCCCTCGGCATGTATGATGTAGCTCCCGGAAGCGGTGTACTCACCCTCACCACTCCCCTCTTCGACAAAGCTGAAATCAAACTTCCGGAAGGGAAGATCTTGACAATCTCTGCCAACAATCCGGGCAAAAACAGATATATTGAAAAAGTTGAATTAAACGGAAATGAAATCTCAGGTAATTTCGTAGCTTTTGAAGACCTTGTGAAAGGAGGAGAGTTAAGATTCACACTTACCGACAAACCGGCTGCCGACAGCGGATCAGCCCTCGTTCAGGCTGAGAAATACTCAATGACCAAAGAAAAGAGAGTCTCTATGCCTTACATCAGCAAAGACATATATCTCTTCACAGACAGCATATCCGTGGAGATAGAATGTGCCACAAAGGGTGCAGAAATACATTATACACTCGACGGTTCCGATCCTACAGACCAATCCCCCGTCTATTCATCGCCGATTGTTCTCGACAAGACGGAAGTTATTAAGGCAATAGGCACTCTTCAAGGATACAATCAAAGCCCGATGATGGTCATGACCGCCACCAAAGCCGAATATGCACCGGCATTGAAAGTAAACCCTTCGGCAAACGGAGTGTCATATAAATATTATGAGGGAATATGCGAAAAGACCGATGACATAACCAAGGGGAAACTGGTGAAATCAGGCACACTTCCCGAACCTTCATTAAAGGAGGCTATGCAGCCCGACCATTTCGCATTCATATTCTCCGGATATATAAAAGTGCCGGCAACCGGGATCTACACATTCCGAACAACGTCTGACGACGGGTCTGTGCTTATTATCGATGGTAAAACGGTTGTCAACAATGATGGAGGCCATTCAGCCATCTCCGCAACCGGCATGATCCCTCTTGACGCAGGATTCCATTCATATCGACTTCTCTATTTTGAAGATTATGAAGGGGAGAGTCTTGACTGGGATTGGAAGCTTCCGGGAGAAAAAAAGTTTTCTCCTATTCCTGCAGCCGCATTATTTTTGAATTAAAAACTACTTAACACCATACAAAATGAAAAAGATAATCATATGCCTGTCGCTTGCCGCGGTGCTTCTCGCATGCGGGTCAGCCAACAGCGATAATGGAATTACAGAAGGAAACGTCGGCGAGACAGTAAAACCGGCGGAAAACACCCCTATAAATGTCATGTCGTTCAATATCAGATATGACAATCCGGAGGATGGTGTCAACAACTGGAAAAACCGTAAAGACCGTGCCGCCAACGCCATTAAATTTTATGACGCCGACATCGTAGGGGCTCAGGAAGTGCTTAAAAATCAGCTCGACGATCTCAAAGACCGTCTTCCCGGCTATGTGGCATTGGGAGTAGGACGCGAAGATGGAAAAGAGAAAGGTGAA
Source organism: uncultured Porphyromonadaceae bacterium (assembly GCA_947073495.1). Taxonomy (GTDB): domain Bacteria; phylum Bacteroidota; class Bacteroidia; order Bacteroidales; family Muribaculaceae; genus Lepagella. Next base: position 37,373 of record CAMTMX010000008.1, on the reverse strand, counting down.
TACAGCGCCCTTTTCTATAAGAAAGACCGTTTCTCAAAAGTGGCTGACGGATATTTCTGGCTCAGCGAGACTCCGGAGGTTGCAGGGTCGAAAGGATGGGACGGAGCGTGCGAACGTATCGCCACCTGGGCCCGACTACAAGACAATCTGACCGGGAAATCTCTCTTTGTCCTTAACACCCACCTTGACCATGTAGGGCAAGTGGCGCGCAGGGAAGGTATAAACCTTATCTTTGATAAAGTCAACGAACTTAGCCAGGGTGCACCTGTAATCGTCACCGGCGACTTCAATTCAACGCCCGATTCAGATGTGGTGAAGCACATCACAAATCCTGCCGACAAAAATCACCTTAATGATTCCAAAAATCTGGCGAATATAGTATATGGTCCTTCTTGGAGCTGGCATGATTTCGGAGAACTCCCCTACGACCGACGTCCCCTTATCGATTATGTCTTTGTCCGTGGAGATATGGACGTGCTTCGTTATGGTGTGCTTGCAGAGACTGAAAACGAAGAGTTTCTGTCAGACCATGCCCCCCTGCTCGTAACCCTCAAACTGAAATAAAACCCCTAAATATCAATTAGTAATTAGTAATTAGTAATTAGCAATTGGCAATTCTCAAAAAATTACTAACTACTAATTGATAATTACTAATTAAACATAAAAGCTCTAATGAAATTCAATAATAAATACACAGCCGCTCTCCTTTTTGCAGCAATGGCTGCCCCCTCACTCCACGCTGATGTGAAGGGGCGTGATAAAGAACTGACCTATGTCATGGAGAATCCCTACGAGGTCTCTGTAATAGAGGCACCCAAAGGGAACAAGGTGAAAAACGTCATCCTCATGATTGGCGACGGTATGAGCCTTTGCCACATCCAGTCGGCTTGGTCGGCAAACAGGGGAAAACTCTTCCTTGACAATGCCCAATACACGGGGCTATCAAAGACCAACTGTCTTGACAAACTGATCACAGACTCCGGTGCCGGCGGCACTGCTCTTGCAACAGGCAAAAAGACAAACTATCATTCGGTGGGTGTTGACGGTGAAGGCAAACCGGCAAAATCTCTCGTTGAATACGCAAAAGACAAAGGGATGTCGTCAGGCGTGGCTGTAACATGCCGTCTTTGGGATGCCACTCCGGCAGATTTTTGCTGCCATGTGGTAGACCGTGAAATGGAAGACCAGATAATGGCTCAGTATGTAAACACCAAAGCCGATGTGGTCGTGGGTCCGGGATGGTCAAAGATGATCAACCGCCGGGATGGCCGCGACCTTTTCAAGGAATTGCAGGCAAAAGGATTCAAGACACCGAGATCTCTTGACGAGATGGCGAAAATAAAATCCGGGAAGGTGTTCTGCGTGACGGATTCTTTCGACACACAGCTTCCTGCCGTGCGCGGCAACTATCTCGAACGTGCCGCACTTCAGGCAATCAATATCCTCGACAAGAATCCAAACGGCTTCTTCCTTATGATCGAAGGTTCTCAGCTTGACGACTACGGTCATTTCAACGACATCGACCTTCTTATGCAGGAGACTCACGATTTCGACCGCACCATCGGAGCCATTTTCGATTGGGCTGCGAAAGACGGCGAGACTCTTGTAGTCATCACAGCCGATCATGAGACCGGAGGTCTTACTCTCGTTGACGGAGACCTTGAGCAAGGCAAGATCGTATGCAAATTCTCTACCGGCGGACATAGCGGAACTATGGTGCCTATCTATGCTTTCGGTCCCGGTGCGGAAAATTTCACCGGCATCATCGACAATACGGATGTTGCGAAAAACATCATGAAACTCCTCAATATAGAATTTGAAAAATAATTTAGTATGAACAGACCTCTGATTTCTATCCTCCTAAGCATATTGTCTATACCGGTTCTCAGCATTGACGCCTCCGCTCAGTCGTGCGGCAATAACGAGAAGTATAAGATTCCATATAAAAACACATACGTCAAAGAACCCCTCACCGCTGAAAACGAGTTCCGGACAATGAAACCTGACACAATCGCTGTCGGCACTTTCGAACAGGCAAAAGAGATTCTTCCTGTTCCCGTCTGGCAGGGGCATGAGAAGGAGATCGAGATGTATTGGAGAGCATGGGAGATTGCTATCGGCAATATTCGGCAGCCGGAGGAGGGATCAGGGTTTGTGAGCACTTATATGGACACCGCCTACAACGGCAACATCTTCATGTGGGACTCCTCTTTCATATTGATGTTCGCCCGTTACGGCGACCGGTTCTTCCCCTTTCAGCGCACACTCGACAACTTCTATGCAAAGCAGCATCCCGACGGTTTTATATGCCGCGAGATAAAGGGTGATGGGGCTGACTGTTTTGAACGTTACGACCCGACCAGCACCGGTCCGAACCTGATTCCCTGGTGCGAGATGGTCTATTATCATCAGTTTGGCGATATCGACCGTCTCCACAAAGTGTTTGCCTCATTGTGTGCCTATTATAAATGGTTAAGACTTAACCACACATGGCAGAACGGCACTTACTGGAGCAGCGGCTGGGGCACAGGTATGGACAATATGCCGCGTGTGCCTGAGGAATATAACCAGATCTTCAGCCACGGACACATGACCTGGCTCGACACCAATATCCAGGAACTGTTTGCGGCAAACCTCCTCCTTGAGATGGGGTTCTTTATCGAGCGCTGGCAGGAGATTGAGGATTTTGAAGACGAGGCTAAAATGCTTTCCGAATATATCGGGAAAAATCTCTGGGATGAAAAGACCGGGTTCCTCCACGATCAATATGCCGACGGCACCCTTTGCCCGACAAAGGGTGTCGGGGCTTACTGGGTGCTTCACACCCCCGGGGTGCTCGACCAAAAGAGACTCGACAGGCTTGTGTCTCACCTTAAGGATCCTAAGGAGTTTAAACGCCCGGGAATGGTGCCGTCTCTTTCCGCCGACCATCCTAAATATAAGGCAAATGGCAGGTATTGGCAAGGGGGAGTATGGCCAGGGACCAACTATATGGTGATGACCGGTCTTGTGAAAAACGGATACAACGAGCTTGCCCGCGAAATTGCTCAGAACCATTATAATCAAGTGTTTGAAGTATTTAAAAAGACAGGAACGTTCTGGGAATATTACTCCCCTGAGACAAACGATCCCGGATTTATGGCTCGAAAAGAATTTATCGGTTGGACAGGACTCGCTCCGATCGGTGAACTTATCGAATTTATATTCGGAATCCGTGGCGATTATACGGAAAAGGAGATTGTATGGGACATGGGGCTGACCGAACAGCACGGAATAGAGCGTTATCCTTTCGGTCCTGACGGATCAATTAAACTTATTTCTGAAAAGCGCCGGTCTACCGAGGAAGAGCCTAAACTCACGGTGGAATCCAACATCCCTTTCAAATTGAAAGTGATGTATGGGAAAAACCATGTGAAAAATATCGACGTTGTTCCCGGGAAAACAAATTATTAATGGAACTTGTGATGCTTAACGTCATGCAATTCTCGCCAACCCGTTTTAACCAACATTTGAAATGAAAAAAATAATATTCCTTTTAATATGTAACCTGTTTCTGTCCATGGCTCTTTACGCAAAAGGGAATCAGCCTGAAATGAAATTTAAGGATGGGAAATTCAGGATCGTGCAGTTTACAGACCTACATTGGAAACCATACGCTGAAAACTGTGCCACGACGGAAGCGACAATACGTAAGGTTTTGGCGACAGAAAAGCCCCAGCTTGCAGTGATCACGGGAGACGTGGTCTGCTATGACCCGGCAACCGACGGTTGGCGACAGGTGATGAAAATCTTCGAGGATACAAAGACTCCTTTCACTGTCACTCTCGGCAACCACGATGCCGAATATCTCACTAAGGATTCAATCTATAATATCCTCCTGCAGTCTCCCATGTATGTGGGCGACAAAGGTCCGGAAAATCTTCACGGATGCGGCAACACGGCAATAGTTGTTGAAGGAAATGACGGCACTCCAGCCGGAGCGATATATATGATCGATTCCAACGACTACCAGCCCGTTCAGAAACTCGGTCATTATGACTGGATTCATTTCGATCAGATCGCCTGGTTTCGCGACAAGGTGGAGGAACTTGCACGAGGCAACAATGGCAAGCCTCTTCCCGCACTCGCATTCTTCCATATCCCCGTGGCGGAATATGAGGAAGTGATCAACGATGACAAGACCTACGGCAACATGCACGAAGGCGCAGGAGCGCCGGGAGGATTAAACTCCGGAATGTTTGCATCCGTTGCGGAGATGTCTGCCGTAATGGGCATCTTCACCGGGCATGACCACGACAACGATTATGTCGGGATGACAAAAGACGTGGCTTTAGGCTTCGGACGCACCACCGGTGCCGAGGCATACGGAGTGCTTAAACGTGGAGGTCGTGTGTTCGACATGTATGAAGGGAAGAATAAGTTCGACACATGGATCACAACTCCCGATGGTAGGGAACCGGCTTGGCACTACCCTTCCGGACTCAACGACGAGGATGCGGCAAGGATGGCATATCTCCCTGCCGTTAAGCAAAAAGGGAGGAAAAACGGCGTGAACTACATCTACTATGAAGGACTCTGCAAACATACCACCCATATAACCGATTCCATGAAGCGGTCTTCGGGAGTGATGAAAAACTTTGACATCACAAAAGCTCCTGCAGAAGATCATTTCGCATACCGGTTTCATACCCGCATAAATATACCTGAGCGCGGGGTATATCGTTTCTTCACGTATTCCGACGACGGTTCGGTGCTTCGTATCGACGGGAAAAGAGTGGTTGACAATGACGGCGGGCATAGCGCACGCCGCAGGGAAGGGAAAGTGGCTCTCGAACCGGGATTCCATGACCTTTCCATAGACTACTTCGAAAACTATATGGGGCAGCAACTCGAAGTGGGCTTCAGCGGAGTCGATATCGACGAGCAGCTGATTCCGGATTCCATGCTCTTTATTCCCGATGAAGAGGCTAAGCCCTTATACAATGCTTTCTCTCACAATGACTACGCACATGCACGCCCCTTGTCTGAGGCACTCGAATTCGGATTCAACTGCGTGGAGGCTGACTGCTACCTTGTAGGAGACCGCATGGTGGTGGCACACGATCTCCCCGACGACACTCTTGCATACCGCTATCTTGAAGACCTTTACCTGGAGCCGTTGTTCGACCGTATCAACCGTAACGGAGGGTCCGTCTACAAAGGTGCCGACCGACCTTTCTATCTCATGATAGACATCAAGCGCAATGGCGACAATTTTTATGAGGCATTGCGACCTGTCCTTGAGGCTAACGCAGATAAGTTCTGTCGTGTAGACCCTGACGGAAAATTCACGGAAGGTCCGATACTCCTGTTTTTCTCCGGCTCCCGTCCCCTTGAGACCCTCCCCTCACAGAAGACGCCCCGCTATGCGTCTCTCGATGGTAAGTTTGAAGATCTTGGCAAAGGGATTCCCAACACTCTTATGCCTGTGGTGAGCGACAACTATCAGGATTTCATGAGTTGGAACGGCAAGGGTAAAATATCGGCAAAAGACCTTAAGACATTAAGAAGCCTTGTAAAACAGGCACATTCGGAGGGAAAACTTATCCGTTTCTGGGGAGCCCCCGACACGGAAGAATGGGCTAAGCTGCAGCTCCGTGAAGGCGTCGACATCGTAGGCGTCGACAATCTCGAGGCGCTCTCCCGCCTCCTCTCCAAAAGAAAAAAGTAAGGAAACCATTCCACATTGAATTTAATAAAAACAGTACCCCTTCGGCAAAATATGTTATTTGCTGAAGGGGTACTGTTTTTATGGAATAGTTTAGAAACTGTTTAAAATTTATTTTATCTTGTTATTGAGGTCTTTGTCGGCATCTTTATGATATTCATTCAGTCATTATAGCCCCCCATAACTCCTTCATAAATATCAAAAATCTGCTTGACAAATCCTCTCAATTCCTTCGACAAATAAATTCAAACAATTTCTTAATGTTTACATTTGACTTATGTTAAAATTGACAGGAACGTACTATTTCAGACCGGATTGCCGTTACACAAGAGCGGACAGCGGAAGATTTTGAATGATTACTCCAAACTATGTTTAGATCCTTTGTTGCGGTTGTGTTAGCCGTGTTTACATCTGTTTTCGGATGTTGTGACAGAGGGGAGCCTTTGGCGCATGGCATCGGGGAGATTGACGCCATGCTTGTGACCAACCCTGACTCAGCCTATGGTTTGCTCCTTGATTTTGACACGACATTGTTGACGACAGATAGAGACAAGGCGATGTTTGACCTGTTGTGGGCGGAAGCCCGCGACAAGACTTTCCACGATGATACTGTTGCTGAAAGGATATCTCGCGCCGCACAGGTGTTCGGGAAATTGGAAGACAGCCGCAATCAGATGCGGGCTCTGTACTATAAGGGAAGGATATTGCAGAATGCAGAAGCATACGGGAGCGCCGTGGTCACTTTTCTTGATGCGCTCGAATTGGCTGACACCACAGAAAACTATTATATCGCGAAAATTTATTGGGCTCTCAGCGAGGCGGAAGGAAGATTAGGCGATAGATTGCAAAAGAGTAAATACGCAAAAAAGACTTGGGAGCGGTTCCAAAAACTGGATTCGTTGATATTTGAGCAAGAATCCAAATTGTGGTATGCCTCCACTTTGACGGAAAATGACCGCGCTGAAGAAGGTATCGCCCTGATGAAAGAGGTTTATGAGAATGGCATCAGTTGCCGTGACACCGGTTTGATAAGTGAATCCCTGAGTTCGCTTGGAAATGCCTGTCTGTGGAAGAAAGACTATCGCTCGGCAAGAAAATTCCTGAATAAGCTTTATGATATAGATAAAGACGACATGGCTCTGAGGGATAAGAATTTTCTACTTTGGGCTATGGTGGAGGACCATGCTCCGGCAGATTCCATCAAGGAAATAGCCGGTGTCATAACTAAAGAATATGGGGAGGATGCGGTATATCATGAGTATTATTTGCTGATCGGGGATTATAAGAAGGCATTTGAATCACTCAAAAAGGAGTATCGCGAATTAAACCTAAGAATTTGGCAGAAAGATGTCAAAGAATCGCATTATATTATTAAGCAACATCATGATAAAAAATTGTCTGACTCGCAGAAAGAACTTTCCTCAACAAGATTATTAAACAGATTGATTATACTGTCTTCAATTCTTACCATATTGGTTGCCATACTAATATTTAAGATACTTTCGGATAGAAAAAACAGGAGAATGCAGGATCTTCTGGATAAGGTGGGGCTTTTGTCGAAGGAGCTGGGCAACCTTTTAAAAGATAATGAAGATTTAAAAGCGGTTAATAATTCTATTGCAGATAAAGTCGGCGAAAAGAGTAATACAAGTAATGCCGCAACGCCATTACTCTCCACCATTTTCATTCATCTTGACAGACTTTATTCAGAATATTACAAAAGTGATAAAAAACAGATCGGTCATTTGTTGGATGAGATGGAAAGGAATATCGCTAAACTCAGGAGTGACGACCGGTTTCTTGAAGAGCTTGAATCTGAGATCAACAATGCAACCGGTGGATTGTTGAGGGATGTTTACGATTCGTTGCAAGGTTTCAATTCGAATCAGCGAAGGTTGGCTGCATATCTTTATTTCGGTATGTCGGTAGAATCGCTGTGCCTGATTTTTAAGATTCATCCGGATAATTTCTATAGCCGCAAATCAAGACTCAAGTCAAGTTTAAACCGCTCTACATCGGAAAGGAAAGAGGAACTGCTGGGTATACTTTTCAAAAAATAGCATAGTAAAGGAGGGCTCAGAGATTGAAAAAACGTCCAAAAGATGCAAAAAACGTCCAAAACGCAATTTTTCATCTGTCGTTTCCACGCAAAAAATAGCCATATTTTAGCCTCTGTTTAATGTAAAGTGTTAATATATAAATATATGTAGACGACAGATGCAAAATTTGGAGAAATGGATTTCCCGAAATTAAATTTGCGGAAAAATTTCTCAAGATATGGAAAAGATATTCTCAATTTTACTTGTCATCCTTTCGATGACATGCTCCGTAAATGTTTCATACGCGGATAATGGTGGAATCAGAAACGCCGTCTTCATCTGAAGATACAACGAATAATGAGAACGGTGGGCGTTTGGAACGTGACGGGAATCCCAAAAAGCACCGTATGCCGTCAAAACTCTATATCGGGTATTATTATGATGGTATTGGAATCCAGTTTACCCCATTTGCAGAAAAATCTATCTTAATGACAGAAGTCACGGGAATGGAATCTGGCGATTATTTCAGTGCTTCGTTGTCGGAGGATAACTGTTATTATCTATACACCGGCATACTGCATGGATCTTATATGATATCCTGTGTCACGGAAGACGGTTCCGTTTACTCCGGGATTTTCAATGCTGACTGACACTTTCAAAGTCACCCGACCATCATGAAATCATTTCGAATATTGGCATTGATGTTGTTGGTTCTGGCAATAGTTTCCTCCTGCAAGAAATCGGCGAGGGATATCTATGCCGAGGCTGTGGAGGAATGGATCGGTAAGGAGATTCTGTTTCCCGACTCCATGATGACTGTCACCGGTGAGATGATTGCCCCACCGACCGCTGACTTTACAATTGTGTCTTACTATGACTCCACAGGTTGCACAGGCTGCCGGATGAAACTCCCCTTCTGGAACGAGTTCATGAACAAGGTGGATTCTGCAAAGGGAGATAATTCCGTAGAGTTGGTAATGGTGGCTGCTACCAATAAGGTTAAGGAACTGAAACACCTTGTCAAGCTTAACTCCTTCTCGGGAAATATGGTATATGACCCGGATGACAGCTTCAACAGCGTCAATGGGTTCCCCCGAAATACTGATCTTCAGACCTTTCTGCTTGACCGTCACCACAGAGTAATAGCCATGGGGAATCCCGTTATCAACAACGGTTTAGAAAGGTTATATCTTTCTAAATTAGGAGATGATGACTTAGACAGTCAGGATATTTCACAGGAAGAAGTTTACGAATTCGATTTCGGTAAAGTATCTCCCGGAGAAAAAGTCACGCATGTATTCAAACTACACAATGAGTCAGCGGACACATTGAAGGTGCGGGACATAATAACCTCCTGTGAATGCACTTCCGGAACCATTTCCACAAGAATAATCCCACCCGGTTTAGGCTATGAACTGACAGCCGAATTTCAGGACACTGTCCCGGGAGAATTCTTCCGCACCATTTCAATCCTTTTTGAACAAAAAACGGACATTCAATTCGAACTGTCCGGAGAGATAGTTAACCAATAACAACAACTAAAACAATGCACATGAAAGTAAAACTTTTCATTGGGCTTGCATTCGCAGCCATCGCTACAGGTGGTTGTTTCCTCGCCGGGAACAGCGCACCTCGCCATCAGTTCACACCCGATGAGATCGCCAATATCGAGGCTCTTACGGCTGGTGAATCTAGTGGACATTGCAAATGGAAATATGCAGGCAAGAACAACTATGGTATTGATGAATACCATTGTGTAACAAATGGCACAGGATATTCCTGTACCTGTGGTAGTGTAGGTCATTGAATCTTTCCACAATATATCCTATGAGATTGAATCTCATAGGATATATTTTAACACAATTAATATGAAAAAAACAATATTGTTTTACCTTTTATCAATGTTGATTACTATAACATTGATCGGATGTGGGAGAACGGATGATAAGAATACAGACGTATTGTTTCCTAATTTGACGTTAAACAATGAATTTAAAGGGAAAATTCAATTGTCGGAGTTGTTTGATGATTATTCAATAATTCAACTTCCGACATCCGACAGCACCCTGATATCCACCCGTGATATAAAAATAATTAAGCGGAAAGGTTATTTTTACATAAAGAGTATAAATGATATTTTTATATTTGATAAGTCGGGCAATTATCAATCCACATTAAGCTGTACCGGCAATGGTCCCGGGGAATATGCCGGCATTAATGATTTTGCAATTGCAGAAAGAGAAAACAATGTCGAAATATGGATAGCTGATATGAAAAAAATAATGCGGTATAAAGGTAAGGACTTAAGATATTTAGGGGCTATCCAAACGGATTTCTTTGTCAATCAGGTTTGTTATGTAAATGATTCCACAATATTATGTACGACAAATGAAAATAAATATTTCAGGGTGATAGATATGGAGGGGAAGCAACGCGGGGACTTTTTTGATGTGGATTTCCCAAACACCCTTCAAAAGCAACATGGTTTTAAGCCAATGGGTAATTGGGTGACCTATCAGTTTTCACATACTGATGAGGCAATGGCATATAATGTCGAAAAGCGGGATTTTTCAATTGTAAAGATTTTGCCGTTAGAAGATTATTTCCAGACCACACAGATCGCTCATGATTATTTCGATAAATACGATATGGGCTTTGCATCTAAATTGCGGGAAAAATATGTAGGGATCGCTTCTTATAAATATTTAAATAACGATATCTCTTTAGTAAGCAATTGGCAGGATAACAAGATGAAGATTACGCTTGGCAACGTCAATGAAAAAGCGAAAACATATATCTATTACCCCGCATCTGAAAGTGTGATAGAGAATAATATATTGAAGGATGCTGATCCGATGTTCCTTACCACTCAAGTCTGTTGCGACAGTGACGATTCGTTCCTGTTTTTAGACAGCTATTCTGAGGAAAGTAATCCCCGGTTACTTGAGGTTAGAACTCTGAAGCAATAAAATTAGAGATATTTATTAAGTTGTATTCAACTAAGAATTAATTCAAAAGAAATCTACATCCATATTTTTTGTTGTCTTTGTTTTTCATGAGACTTTCCAAATTGAAATTATATTGTATTTTATTGCCGACTGTCCTTTGCAGCTCCTGTGGGATCACAGTAGACGACCGGATTGAACATGCGTTGGAATATGCCGGTGAGAATGCCCCGGAACTACGGGAGGTGCTCGCACATTACGGGGACAGCACTGAAAAACTCGCTTCCGCCGAATTTTTAATTCGAAACCTCCCCCACTGGTTCTCATGGAAAGACAACGGGGAGCTCGATTCAATCGAGACCCTTCTCCACAAGGTGGCGGTCATACCCGACGCCTGGTATTTCCCTGACCTCTCTGACCGGGACTGGAGATCCTTCAGCCACCTGTCGCTCCCAAAGGTCAGGGACGCCCACGCAGTCACTTCGGACTATCTCATCTCCAATATAGATGCCGCATACCGCCAGCGGGAGAAGAGAGCCTGGAACAGGGATCTCCCCGACGACGACTTCAACAATTTCCTGCTCCCTTACCGCATAGGCGACGAGAAACTGTCTGACTGGCGTAAGCCTTATGAGGACAGGTACGGCGCCCTGCTCGATTCCCTTTATCCCGGCGATGACGACTCCCTCCGAGCCGCCGAGATTGTGAACTCCCTTCTTGAAAAGGAGGGTTTCAAGTATAATGTCTGCGCGTTGTGGCCTCACCGCAGAGCCACCGACCTTCTTGAAAACACAGCCGGTCCATGCCGCGACCAGTGCGACAGGCAGATTTATGCCCTGCGCGGGGCGGGGATCCCGTGTGCGGTCGACGCTTTCTTTGTCTCCCCCGAGACCGGGGCGTTCCATGAATGGGTGGTCGTCAGGGACAACCGGACGGGAAGGTTCATCCCCCTGGGTAGGGAGATGGTATCGCGCAGGGACTCGTCGTTCTATGACCGCAGCAAGCGTGGCAAGGTCTACCGTTACTTGGCTGATGCGGTCACGGAGGGGAGGGAGGCAATGGAAAGCTGCAGGGATGTGAAGTCGGTCGTGTACGACTACTATCTCAAGGATGTCACGTCCGAATATTTCGGGAAGAACACGCTCGAGGTGGAGATTGAAAACCCCGACGGGAAGACCGCCATGCTCGGTGTCTTCACACCCTCGGGATGGAGGGTGGTGGACTACGCCGCCGAAAGCGGACGGCACTCCGCGAGATTCCGGGATGTTGAGCCCGGTATAATATACATGCCGCTGATCGGAAACGGTAAAGGGGGAACCGTCCCCTGCGGATACCCGGTTGAATTCCGTCATGACCTCTCGGCAAGACAGCTGAAACCGGGCAAGGATAAGACAGAGATGACCCTCGGAAGGAAAATGCCATTCATGCCGTACCTTTACGACTGGTTCTCCAGAGGTGTGGGTGGTGCGTTCTTTGAACTCTCGATGAACCGGGACTTCAAAGGGGCGAGCGTGAGCGGACCATTGCCTGACACGCTCCCTTCAAACCTGCATGTTCTTCACGTGCCGTCTCAAAAGACCCGGTATATCCGTTACAGCGTGCCGGGGACGGACGAGATGGTGATCGGGGAAATAGAGGTATACTCCGATTCCGCGGCAACGGAAAAAGTGCCCGTGAGGGTGACGACCGTATTCGACCGTTACCGGCATCCGGAGAGGGTGACAGACGGGGATCTCGTTTCTTTCTTCGCCGCCCCTCTGAACTGCAGGTCCATAATACTGGAGACCGAGAGGCCCGAGATTGTCTCCGCCATAGGGTTCGTGCCACGCAACGACGACAACTTCGTATGGCCCGGTCACCGCTACAGGCTACTTTATTTCGACTCGCCTGAGAAGGGATGGCAGACAGCCGGCGAGAAGGTGGCCGACGGCAGGGAGATAACCATGTCGGCTCCGGAAGGGGCGCTTTACTGGCTGCGCGACCTCACCAAAGGGAGGGAGGAGGAGATCTTTGTCTGGAGGGACAACAGGCAGACTTTTGTACACGACCTCTGATCCAATGGCACGCGGCACAGGCAATATAACAGTGTTGGCAATCACTGCAGTGCTCCTGACAGCGGCAATATACGAGGGCGGTCTGGGGCTGCTGCAACTGCTCGGTATGGAGCCGAGTGGCAATCGTCTGTACCCATTTACGGGCACTTTCTACAACCCCGGTCCCTTCGCCTGTTACCTCGCACTCTCGCTGCCGTGGGCACTCTATACAATTAGTAATGAGCAATTAGTAATTAGTAATTTTTATAAGTCTTTGAAAATTGGTAATTCAGGGAAATCTTCTGCAATTAGTAATTGCCAATTGTTTCAGGGGACAGCGGTCTCTCCGAGACCGCCACATGCGAACGAGATCGGTAACTTTATCCTCGTGTCGCTTGCCTGGATCGTGATTTGTATTGACTCCGTGCTGCTGCCGGCTTCCATGAGCAGGACGGCGTGGTGCGCCGCAGTTGTAGGAAGCGTTGTTGCATTGTTTGGAAACAGACTGAAAGACGTTTGCAGGAGGCGTCCCGGAGGGAACGCCACACCCCCGACAAAGAATTCACCCTTGCCCCTTTACTCTTCACTCTTAGTAATAATTGCTATTTGCTCATTGCTAATTGTCGGGGTTTATCGGATGAAGCAGGGGTCTGCCGACGGAAGGTTTCTGATGTGGAAGGTGGCGGCAGGTGCTGTCGGTCCCCATCCTTTCGAAGGGGTGGGATGGCAGAATGTGGCGGGTGCCTATGGTATGGCGCAGGAGCGGTATTTCGCTTCCGGTACGGCGTCGCCCGGCGAGATCCTTGTCGCCGACGCTCCGGAATATGTTTTCAATGAATACCTTCAGATTGCGATTGCCTACGGGTGGGGATGGTCACTGCTGATGATCGCCGTCCTGATAATGGCATTCGTGTCGGCATTCCGTAGCGGCAGGTACGGAATAGCGGGGAGTGTGGCGGCTTGCGCCGTGGTAATGACAGCGTCCTATCCTTTCCAGTTCCCCATATCCATACTGACAATCGGGGCAATCTGCATCGCCGCCTTTATTGGCAGAGGCATGTGTGTTTGTAGGGGCTTGTCGGCTCTCCGAGCCGACGCAGGGCAAACGACTCAGGCAATTTTATCTGCACACAGATTCTTCTGCACGACGTGGTCTCGGAGAGACCACGTGTCCCTGATCCCTTTGCCCCTAACATCTGCTTTGAAGCTGTTTTTTATTGCTTTTGCTTTCTCAGCAACCGTTTTTCTTACTATCGATTGCAAAAAGTTTGATCAGAACGTACTATTTCAGACCGGATTGGCGTTACACAATAGCGGACAGTGGGAGAAATCAAACGAAGTGATGATGGATCTGCTGTCTCACTCCTCCGACCCGATGCCTCTGAACATCATCGGGAAGAACTATACAGAACTAAATATTCGCGATAGTGCTGAATATTACCTCCACCGCAGCACGCTGAGATGCCCCAACCGGCTTTATCCGCATTATCTTCTGATGAAGCTATACCTCAGGCAGCCGGCTGATTCCGCCGCAGCCCGAAGGGAAGCGAAAATCCTATTATCCACGAAAGAGAAAGTTCCCTCTCTTGCCGTGGAGCAAATGAGAAAAGAAGCGGTTAAGTTAATGCTTAAGGGTTAATTAGTAATTAGTAATTATCAATTGATAATTGAGATAGATATACTTATATTGAACTGATATACAATATAATGAGTAACGAACAACATATGACATATCACGAACAACCTGACGACGGAGAACGGAAAACGGAAAACGGACAACCTGTACCTGACAACGGACAACGGGCAACGGACCACGGACAACCTGACAACGGAAAACAGGAAACGGACAACGGACAACGGAGAACGGGAAACTGGAAACGCATTCTATCGAAGGCATTCGACATTTTCTGTACGGTCTTTCTTTGGATTTTCGGATTGGTGGTTCTATATGTGTTGCTGTTGTTTACGGTTTTCGATACGTTTCATGTGCCCACTGAGTCGATGACTCCAACGCTGCATCCCGGAGACAGGGGAATCATAAACAAACTTAAGCTCGGTGGTCGCGTGTTCGATCCATACGCCTGTGCAGCCGGAGAACCTTACGAGGTGAAACGTATGCCGGGTTATGGGAAGCTTGAGAGCGGTGATGTGATAGTCTTCAACGCACCGTTTACCGACAGCTGGGATTCCGTGGCGATGAATATGCGTATGTATTATTGCAAGCGAGCCGTGGCGGTAGCCGGCGATACGCTCGAAATCCGAAACGGACATTACCGGGTGCGCGGTCTTGACCGGGAGTTCGGTGTGAAACGAGAGCAGGAGCTTGTAGGGAGATATATCCGGGATTATATCCGGGAGACTCCGGATTCTGTACCTGTGCCGGGATGGATGTTGTGCAACCCTCAGGATTCCACCTTCAACTGGACTCTTGCAGATATGGGTCCGATGCTTATTCCCGGAAAGGGGTCGCAAATCAAGCTCGATTATCATAACACAATTTTATATAGGAAATATATAGCCTGGGAGACCGGTAAACCTGTGGAATGGCGCGACAGCAACGCTACAATCGGAGGGAAAACAGCAAAAAGTTATACATTCACTGAAAACTATTGCTTCGCTGCAGGAGACCATGCAATCGATTCACAAGACTCACGCTATTGGGGTCTGCTTCCCGAGAAGTTTATTGTCGGTGTCACCACAATCTTCGGCAGGTTGCCGTGGGAGTAGGATTGATAATGCTTAATGCATAATTCATAATTAGCTACGCTCAAGCTAAAGCAAGTCGAAATTGATAATTTTTATGAAAATTAAAAAAATAGTGGAAATATGGATGGCTAATTGGGGAATTGTATTAATTTTGTAGTTGAATTCAAATTATTTCTGATTTTCAGTGGAAGATTGAATGTATTTGACTCGAGTTTTAATATTATCTTGCTATTTTCGATTTCCGATACGCAAGTTTGATTTATTCAAATTTTCCGCAAGCGAAGGTTTATAGTTTTAGTTTATGGTTTAAAGTTTATAGTTTAAGATTAATTTGAAGACTAACGACTAATAACTAATTAACTAATGACTAACGAACTAATGACTAACTACCAAAAGAAAGCTTGCAAACTTAAATGATTTATAGTACTTACATCATGAAAAATTTAAAAACGGTTATAAATATTGCAGCAGTATCTATGCTGATCTCATCGGTAGGGTGCGGTTCTGACAAGAAGCAAGAGGACAGCGCGGAAGAGAAGGGGAAGACTGTGGTTGCAGCCGAGCCTTCCAAAATAACGGAAGTTACAGCAGAGGAACTAACCATCAGGGATTTTAACCACGAAGTGGTGAGCAACGGTAAAGCTGCCGGACACAATAATGCCGATCTTTATTTCCCCACAGGCGGGGATGCCGTAATAACATCCGTATATGTAAAAAATGGAGATCATGTGATTAAAGGACAAAAGCTTGCCACCCTCGATACTTATAAGCTTGTAAAAGAGCGGGAATCGGCAGCCACGGCGCTTGCCAAGGCGGAGCTGGATCTTCAGGATGCCCTCATAGGGCAAGGTTATGATCCGGATGCATCTTCCGGAATACCGGCTGACGTGATGAAGCTCGCCAGATTGCGCAGCGGATATATGGAAGCCGAGGCTGCCCTTGCAAAAGCGGAACATGAAATAGAGCAAGCCACTTTGACGGCGCCTTTTTCCGGGGTGGTAGCCAACCTTTCAGGAAAGGTGTTTAACCGTCCTGACGCGTCAAAGCCTTTCTGTAGTGTGATCGGTGACGGCATGGATGTGGAATTCAAGATTATGGAGGGTGAGCTTGCCGTGTTGCAGAGGGGAGACAAGGTTCAGATAACTCCGTTTTCAACCGGAGGCGTTTACTCTGGGCGTGTATCGGAGATCAATCCACAGGTGGATGAAAACGGTATGGTGACCCTTGTTGCCTCAGTGGATGGAGGGAAGGGGCTTTATGACGGAATGAACGTTAAGGTCAGTGTCCAGAAGTCGTTGGGCAAGCAGTTGGTGGTACCGAAGACGGCTGTTGTGTTGCGCACGGGCAGACAGGTGGTTTTCACACTTAATGAGAAGGGAGACAAGGCGATGTGGAATTATGTTGAGACCGGTCTGGAGAATATGGGGCATTACACGATCACAGACGGACTCGAACCGGGGATGAAAGTGATCACGACCGGCAACGTCAATCTTGCCCACGAGGCGCCCGTTAAGGTAATCAAGAATTAAGAATTGAATGAGCAATTGAATGCATAATTCATAATGCACAATGCATAATAGATTATGAATTGTGAATCATGCATTCTGCACAGATTAGACTATGGTTAAGTTTTTGATAGAGCGGCCGGTGGCGGTGGTGATGGCGTTTCTGGCTTTCGTCATCATCGGGGTGGTGACTTATTTCGCTATCCCGGTGTCGCTGTTGCCGGCAATCGACATACCGAGGATCACGGTGCGTGTCACCGCTGACAACACCTCAGCCAGAGAACTTGAAAACACTGCGACTGCTCCGGTGAGACGTCAGCTTCAGCAGGTGGCTGGTCTGAAAGATATCCACAGCGAGACACGCGACGGCTCAGCAACGATCCGGATGGATTTCGATTATGGCGTAGACATAGACCTTGCCTTTATAGCCGTAAACGAAAAGATAGACGCCGCCATGAACTCTATGCCGCGCGACATGCAGCGACCGAAAGCTATCAAGGCGAGTGCGACGGATATCCCCGTGCTTTATATCTACATGACTATGAAAGGTGAGGGAGATAATGACGCGTCGTTTCTTGAGATGGCACAGGTGGCAGACAATTCTGTGAGAAGGCGCATAGAGCAGATGCCCGAGGTGGCGATGGTCGATGTGACGGGTGTGCCTACGCGCATGATCCGTGTAGTCCCTGACAGCAAACGCACGGAAGCTGCCGGAATCACACCTTCAGTCATTGAAAACGCTCTCGTGTCGGCAAATTTCACACCCGGCAGCATGACGGTCAGGGAAGGGTATTATGAATATAACGTGAATGTCGCCAACCAATTGAGGACTCCGGAGGATGTCTCCAATATCTATATCCGGCAAGGCGACAGAATTATCCGTCTGGGGGACGTGGCGGAAGTAAGTGTCGTGGAGCACACCCCGCAGGGGCTTTCTGAATACAACGGCAAACGGGCGGTGACGCTTGCCGTCATCAAACAGAATGACGAGAATATCGACAAGATGAAAGATGAACTCGCCTCGATCATCACCGGTTTTGAAAGCACATATCCTCAGTATTCCTTTTCCATAAGCCGTAATCAGACGGACCTTCTCGACTATACAATCTCTAATCTTGTGCAGAACCTGCTGTTGGGTTTGATATTGGTGTTTCTCGTGACGGCTGTGTTTATGGGGGATCTCAGGACTCCGTTTGTGATAGGACTCACTATCGTTGTGGCTCTTATACTTACATTTCTGCTGTTCTATCTTTTCAAGGTGTCTCTCAATGTAGTTTCACTCTCAGGATTGATACTTGCCGTGGGTATGATGATCGACAACTCGGTGATTGTGACTGAAAATATCACGCAGTGGCGGCAACGCGGGCTCCATGTGATGCCAGCATGCGACAAGGGAGCCACCGAGATGATCACTCCGTTGCTAAGTTCGTCACTCACGACGATAGCGGTGTTTGTCCCCCTGATTTTCATGAGCGGAATCGCAGGTGCGATATTCACAGACCAGGCGTTTTCAATCACGGCGGGACTTGCAATGTCGTATATCGTGGGCATAATGTTTCTACCTGTGTTATATCGCATTTTCTTTACCAAAAGGAAAAACGGGAAAGAGAGGGGAGTGAAAGAGAGGGAATGGAAGGAGACCAAGAAGATGGACCGCTTAATGGATAAAATCTACAATCATGGTGTGGATTTCGTGTTTTCACATAAGGCGGTGTTTCTGATTCTTACAGCCGCCATAATTCCATTGTGCGTCTTATTCTTCGAGGAGATGGAGACTGAGAGGATGCCGAAACTTGACCACGTGGAAACTATGGCAAGGATTGAATGGAATGAAAATATCACAGCTTCGGAAAACGGACGGCGTGTCAATGAGATAATTGCCAAATGTGGAGGAGGTGTGCTTGAAAATTCTGCGGCGATCGGAGTGCAGGACTATATGCTTGACGACGGCACCGATCTTTCACAATCGGATGCTGAAATATATCTGCGCACAGAATCGAATGAGGAAGTGGGAAAACTGACCGATAAGGTGTCGGCATATATAACAGACCATTATCCCCTTGCATCTGTAGATTTCTATCCTCCCGACAATATTTTTGAAAAGATATTTTCATCGGCAGAACCTGACGTGGAAGTGCATCTTACCCATAAGGATAAAAGTGTGGCGTCAAATCCGGAAAAATATGCTGAAATCAGGGGAAAAATAGAGGGGAATGCCGGTGAGGCTTCTTCATCGATGGCTCTGAGGGAACAGACAGACATAGTTGCCGACAACTCGAAGATGGCACTTTATAACGTAGAACCGTCGACAGTAGACCGTGTGTTGCGGTCATCTTTCAAAGAGGATGGCGTCACGACATTGCGATCTTTCAGTGAATATCTACCCGTAGTTGTGTCAGCAGGGAAACAGACGCTTGAGGAAACCCTTTCCGGAACTATGGTTACAACCAATGTCGGCAGTAACAACGAGCGGTCGCAAATTCCTCTGAGCAGTCTTGTCTCCACACGTGTCGCACACGACTTCCGTGAGATACATGCCGGGAAGAACGGAGAATATCTCCTGTTGGCTTATGAAAAGGCGGATCATCCGGCAGAGGTGGTGGAGGCGATCGAGACCACCGTGAAAGAAGACAAAGGGTGGGAAGCGGAAATTTCCGGGGCGTTTTTTTCCAACTCGGAAATGATGAGGGAAATGATATTCATACTTATGGTCTCTATCATACTTATGTATTTTATTCTCTGTGCCCAGTTTGAAAGTTTCGTACAACCGTTGATTGTGCTTCTCGAGATCCCTCTCGACACGGCATTCGCATTGCTTACACTCTGGGCGTGCGGACATACTCTAAACATCATGTCGGCGATCGGTATTATCGTGACATGCGGTATCGTTGTCAACGACTCTATCCTCAAACTCGATGCCATCAACACCCTTAGATCGCAGGGGATGCCTCTTCTCAAGGCGATACATACCGGAGGCTCGCGCAGGCTTCGCCCGATTCTGATGACCTCTCTGACAACCATATTGGCGATGGTGCCCCTGTTGTTTTCAAACGACATGTGCAGCCAGCTGCAACGGCCGCTCGCTATAGCGATGATCGGTTCGATGGTGGTCGGCACCCTGGTGAGTGTATTTATAATTCCTCTTATTTATTGGCTTATCTATAAAAAAGATGAAACTAAAACTGCAAAAGCTTAACCTTCATATAGACCGAAAAAATGCCGGATTGATATTTGCCGCTTTTTTGACGTTCTGCGGAATGCAGAACGTATCCCTGGCTTCAACACCTGTGAAACTTGACCTGAAGAAGACAATCGAGATAGCGTCAGACAGTTCGCTGTCGGCTTTCCGCTACCGCAATCTTTATCAGGCGGGTTATTGGGAGTTCCGTTCATTCCGTGCCAACAGATTGCCGAGCCTTTCGCTCAATCTGACTCCGGCACGCTATTATCGCGACATCACTTCCCGATATGATTTTGAGAACAATATCGATGTGTATCGCGCCCAGCAATCGTATTATGCTTCCGCAGGACTGAACATAACCCAGAATTTCGATTGGCTGGGAGGTACCTTCTTTGTGGAGTCGGACCTTGACTTCTTGAGAAACATGGGGGCAAGCACCTACACACAATATTCGAGCGTTCCGGTGAGGATAGGGTATAACCAGCAGCTTCTCGGTTACAATCAATTCAAATGGGAGAAGAAGATAGAGCCGGTGAAATATGAGAAAGTGAAGAAAGAGTATATCTACAACATGGAGGGGGTATCTGAAAATGCCGTGACACTTTTCTTCAACCTCGCGCTCGCACAGACCGAATACCGGCTTGCACAGGAAACCTTGGCATCGTCAGATACTCTATACACTCTCGGAGAACGACGGTTTAAGATAGCCGCTATTTCGCAGGCGGAGCTGCTGACTTTGAAACTGGATCTTGTCAACGCCCGCAATTCCCTTGAAAACAACCGAATTTCCCTGAAAAGGGCGAACGCTTCTCTTGCATCGTTCCTCGGTATGGACCAGAATTCCGAGATCGAGGTGACATTACCGTCGTTGCCTGTGGCAAGGACAATACCGGTGGCTGATGCTCTCGCTTACGCAAGGGAGAACAGTCCGACATTGTTAGGTCATAAACAGACAATTCTTGAGGCGCAAAGCAACGTCAGCAAGACAAAGATGGAGAACCGGTTTAATGCCTCATTGAATGCGAGCATAGGTTTCAATCAGGTAGGCGATAATTTTTCAGCGGCATATCGCAATCTGATGCGTCAGGATCTTGTGTCGATATCGTTGACCATTCCTCTCGTGGACTGGGGAGTGAGAAAAGGGAAATACAATATGGCGGTAAGCAACCTTGATGTGGCGAAAATAGCGGCTCGTCAGGATGAGCAAAGTCTTGAGGAAGAGGTGTCGATGACCGTTGATGATTTCAACATTCAGCTCGATCTTATCAAATCGGCACAGGAGGCAATGGATCTTGCTGATATGGCTTACGATCAGACCCGCCAAAGATTTATGATAGGGAAGACGGATCTCAGCAGCATGACCCTTGCCTCTTCACGTAGGCAGGAGGCAAACAAAAACTATATCGAGGCATTGAAAAATTATTGGTTGAGTTATTATAAACTTAGAAAACTGACTCTTTATGACTTCGAGATGAATATCCCTCTTGCGAGGAAGTTTGACTTGGATCAGAAGGTTAATTAATTTTGAATTTTGGAATTCGAGTTTTGAGTTTTGAGTTTTGGGATTTGAGTTTAGGGTTTGGGATTTGAGTTTTGGGATTTGAGTTTAGGTTCTTGTATGGCTTCAAATAGCTCTTAAACTATATCCCATAAACTATAACCTAAAGACCAACGACCAACAACCAATATCAATTAAACTGATGGAATGAAATCGGGATTTTCAGTAATAGTGGTTTTTATAGCCTTGGCGCTTACGGGGTGTCTGCTTCTGCCGATGCTTCCTGTCAAGCTGTTTCCGTCGCGCGACCTTCCTTCGCTCACAGTGAGTTTTTCGATGCCTTATAATTCATCGAAAGTTATAGAGCAGGAGGTGACGAGTCGGCTTGAGGGTGCATTGTCGAGGATATCCGGCGTGAAGAAAATGGAGTCTCGTTCGAGCAACGGCTATGGATCCGTGAGGCTTGAACTTGACGGACATACAGATATCGACATGGCGAGGCTTGAGGCATCTTCGATTGTTCGCCAGCTTTGGGGCAGTTTCCCTGAAGGTGTGTCTTATCCTACAGTAGCTGCGCAACAAGCGAAAGAGGAGGCAAAAGCCCCGTTCATGACTTATACTGTGACCTCTCCCATGAATTCAATGGAGATCGGGGCATACGTCGATGAGAAGGTAAAGCCTGTGCTTGCCGATATTCCCGGAGTGGCTGAAGTGTCGGTCTATGGAGTGACACCAAATGAATGGAGGCTTGAGTATGATGCAGATAAATTGTCGGCTATAGGAGTCAGTCCGGACAATATAACCGATGCTATCAGACGCTATTACGGTTCAGACTTCCTTGGGATGGCACAAACAGAGTCAGGATGGATAAGACTAGTGAGACAAGCTCCCGGTAAACCTGATGAATTTGATATTTCCAAAATAACAGTTGTTCCTAAAAACGGAATGCCTGTGACGCTCGACCGTATCGTCAGGGCGCAACATACGGAAGGGACCCCTGTGTCTTATTTCAGGATTAACGGCCTCACGTCGATCTATCTGAATATCACTGCCGAAGAGAATGCCAACCAGCTTGAAGTCGGCAACAAGGTCGGGAAGGTTATTGAGAATATAGAAGAGCATGCGCCGGAAGGGATGCGTTTCCTGTTAAGTAATGACGCGACTGACACTATCCGCGAAGAACTATCCAAAATTTATTTCAGGACAGGACTGACCGTTTTGATACTGTTGCTGTTTATTGTTCTTGTGACGCGCAACGTGCGCTATACATTGCTGATCGTGATAAGCCTTGCCATTAATCTTGCTGTGGCGGTCATTCTATATTGGGCATTCGGAACGGAGATCCAGCTTTATTCCCTTGCGGGAATCACCATATCTCTCAACCTTGTGATCGACAATACGATAGTGATGTGCGACCATTATATGCGGCGTCATGACCGTAAAGCGTTTCCTGCAATCCTTGCCGCCACACTTACCACGGCAGGCGCTTTGGTGGTAGTATTCCTGATGGATGAGGAGGTGAGGCTCAATCTTGAAGATTTCGTGATAGTAGTGATCATCAATCTTGTTGTCTCCCTTATGGTGGCATTGTTTTTAGTCCCCGCACTTGCCGACCGGTTCGGAATTAGGGTAAGAAATAAACGGAGAGGAAGAATTACCCGAAAGATAAATTTATTTTTAAACCGCATCTACAGCAAATATATAAAATTTGCATTGCGTTGGCGATGGGCGTTTTTCATCCTGATGCTTGGAGCCATGGGATGGACCGGATACCTGTTTTTTTCCAAGGTGAGGGAAGGTGTATATTTCAATCGGGAACAAGGGGAAAGGATGCTCTATATCAATGCATCGCTTCCCAACGGGTCGACTCTTCATCAAATGGATGCCCTGATAAGGAAAATGGAAACTTATCTTGCCGGATTTGACGGAATACGCCAGTTTCAGACAAATATCTATAACGGCAGACAAGGTGCCATAACCATACGATTCACAAAAGAGGCGGCAAAGACAGGTTTCCCATACCGTTTAAAATCAGACATCGTTTCCAAAGCGTTGACATTAGGTGGTGGCAGCTGGAGCGTGTATGGTCTTGAAGACATGGGATTTAATAATGATGTCAGAGAGTCGTCGGGAAACATGAGAGTAAAACTTCTCGGATTTAATTACGATGAACTCAATGAATATGCCAATGAACTCAGGGACACACTTCTTAGCCATCGTCGTATAAAAGAGGTGGAACTGAAATCTGATTTCTCTTATTGGAAAGATGACTACACAGAGTTTTCACTCGTTGCAAACAGGGAGGCTCTTGCCAAAGAGGGGCTTACTATACAGGATTTTTATGGTGCCCTCTCTCCTGTGTTCGGACGCGATATCAATTGCATCACCATTCAATCCGGCGGATATATGGAACCGGTGAAACTGTCTTCGTCACAAAGTGTGGGTTATGATGTCTGGGGACTTTTGAACATGCCGATTGCCATAGGTGACAAAACTTTCAAACTCAAGGAGCTTGCTGATTTTTCAAAAGGGAATTCACCTCAAGATATAGTAAAAGAGAACCAATCGTACAGAATATGCATGCAGTATGACTATATCGGCTCATACGAGCAGGGGAAGAAGATGCTTGACCGGACCTTAAATAAATTCAGAAAAAGATTGCCTACAGGTTATTCAGCAGAGAAAGACGAATATTCATGGTCGTGGGATGATAAGGATTTTGGTAAATATTGGGTTCTGTCTATAGTCGTACTGATAATATTTTTTCTGTCGGCTATACTTTTCAATTCATTGATGCGACCCTTTGCCATAATCGCGATCATCCCGATGTCGTATGTCGGAATCTTCCTTACCTTCTGGCTTTTTGATCTGAAGTTTGATCAGGGAGGCTTTGCTTCATTCATCTTGTTGAGCGGCATAACCGTCAATGCAGCAATCTATATAATAAACGAGTTTGACGGCATCCGGCTGCGTTTTGCCTCATGCAGAGCCAAAGAAGGTGATATGGTCAGAATAGCTTCAGAGGTGAGGCTTCAACCGGAGTTGAACCGGCGTCTTTATATTCAGGCTTTCAGGGTCAAGATAATGCCGGTGATAATGACTGTCATTTCCACTGTGTTGGGTTTTATCCCTTTTCTCGTGGGGACATCGAAAGAAAGTTTCTGGTATCCTCTTGCTGCGGGAACGATAGGAGGATTGATATTCTCGTTGATAGCAATAACGGGATATCTGCCGTTGCTTGTATTACGTCCTTTTAGAAGAAAACGAAAAAAGGGTGAAAGAAAACATCGCCGGTGGCTGAGATCTAAAAAAGGGGATGCATCATGATGCATCCCCTTTTGAGAACCGCCAAAATCAGCCATTTAAATTGCGAGAATATATCAATCTGTTTGAATAACAAGGTAGTTGGTTAGGCTCCAGAATTTTTCCGGATTAGTGATATGAAGGAATTGATTGCGGTTCTTTTCAATAATTTCATAAGAATCTTCCGGATGATTTGTCAGAATCTTTGACTTAGAGGAATTGAGGTTGATTGTGTCAAGGCTTCTTCTGTCATTGACAATAAAGAAAGACTTGTCGAAATCATTCTTTAAAATTTTTGTATGCCGAAGGAATCCGGTTTCTATGATATTATGCTTTTTGAGATCATTTTTTGTCGCGACCACAAAATAACAAGTGTTGAGTTCATCGGCAAGGCGCTGGGAAGAAGTGGCTATTAGTTCTTTTTCGTCATAGACTTCTTTCACTTTTGCATTAAGAGAGTCAACTTCTTTGTTTAGTCTTTCGATGTCGGTTTCAGCTTTGGATATTTGGATTTTCAGACGAGTTATTGATTCCAATTGAGAATCCACCTGTTTGCGAAGAGCGCGGATCACGCCTTTGAGTTCATCATTATGGAGTGAAGATTCCTCCAGATTTCTTTCCATTTCAGAAAGTTGTCGTTGGCGCAATTGCAGAGTTTTCTGTATTCCGGAAATGTCGTCTATGATTTCGGGATATCCGTCTATCGATTCGTAATTCTTTTGATTTCCCACGGCAACGATATTTTCCAGTTTTTTTACTTCTGCTATGCTTTCGGCGATCTCCTTGACAAGCGCGAGGAGCTGATCACGTTCTTCAATTGCATCCGCCAACTCCTGTTTTGATGCCTCCATCAGAGATGGCTGCACAGGCTTTTGCTCCTTGCCGCAAGAAGCGAACAAGGCAGAAAAAACAACAGGTATGAGAAAAAGGCGTTTCACAATTAAGAAATTAAATTTATGCAAATTTAGTAAGATTTGGGTATTTAATGCCGAAGTGCGGACGGAATGCACGAATGTGTCAATAAACGTTAAGGATGCTTATTGGATTGCAAGCTAATGAGTATTATCTTTGCAGAATGAATTATTTAGAGAGTAAGACATCTGTCATATTAGACATCTTCTTTTGTATGGTGTTTATGCCCATCCTGGTGTTTTTAGGACCTTCCTACACATGGATGTCACAATGGCCTTTCTTTTTTCTACTGACATGTGTGTTTCTATACGCATGTTATTTCGTCATTCTTTACGTGAGAGTGCCGAATTTGCTTATTTCCAAGAAATATTGGCAGATATTGGGCGTACTTTTTATTTTAATACTGCTGAATTATCTTCTTTCCCTCTATCCTCTGCCTGAAATGGACTTTGTGACGCCTGTGTTGAGCCAATATCAGACTCAACTGCGAAATTTCGGTGTGTCGGTGACGTTGTGGCTGATGTTTTCACTTGTGATGGGTTATTCGCTGAGTGTGTCGTTTGTGAGAGAACTTTATTCTCAGGTGCTTTTAAAACGACAGATAGAGGCGGAAAGAGATAAGGCTGAACTTGCAGTGTTAAAAGCCCAGATCAGTCCGCATTTTTTATTCAACACACTCAATTCGTTGTATAGCCTTGTGATCGGCGCTTCTGAGAAAGCGGAAGAGGCATTCGTGAAATTCACCGAGATATTAAGATATACATATACGGCGGTTGAGAAAGAAACAGTGCCGGTTGGAGATGAGGTGAATAATATAAAGAATTATATTGACCTACAAAAGATCAGATTGAACAGGCACACAAATGTGGAACTTGATTGCAAAGTGGATGATCCTCATATCCTGATCCCGCCTATGATTATGGTGACATTTGTAGAAAATGCGTTCAAGTATGGGTCGAGCACAAGTAAAAACTGCAATATAAAAATAATAATACACATAAAAGACGGTAAACTGGATTTTGAGACAGGAAACAAAATCATGAAGCAGGCGGATAAATTCAGAACCGATGTGCCTATCGGAGTTGAGAACTGCAGAGCCCGGCTTGAAGTGCTCTATCCTGACAGACATTCGATCAATGTCAAAGAAGATGATGGAGTGTATAGGCTCAATCTTTCAATAAAACTGCGATAATGCGTTAAATAGAGAATAGAGGAAAAGAACTAAAAGATAAAAGTATGGACAGAAGAATAAAATGTATAGCTATTGATGACGAGCCATTGGCATTGGATGTGGTAGCGAAGTTTTGCGAGCGGATAGGAGGTATAGATATCAAGGTCTTTTCTGATCCGGCTGAAGGTCTGGAGGTGATAAGAAGAGAGACACCGGATATCGTGTTTTTAGACATAGAAATGGAAAATATTACCGGGCTTGAGATAGCTACCCGGCTGCCATCTGCAACGTGTTTTATTTTCACCACAGCTTATCTAAATTATGCCATGGAGGGGTTTGAATTGGATGCTGTGGACTATCTTCATAAGCCGTTCGCATTTTCACGTTTCCAGACTGCATTTAAAAAGGCGCTCCGGCGTCTGGGGCTGACTGAAAAGGTAAAGGACGAAGAGAAATATATAGTTGTCAAGCAAGAATATAACAACGTGAGTATTTATCTTCGGGAAATATTATATGTGGAAGCAATGGAAGGTTACGTCAAGATATTCAGGGAAGACGGCACATGCACCGTGACTCGTATGACATTAAAAAATATAGGAACTCAGCTTCCTGCAAATGAATTTATCAGGATTCATCGTTCCTATATTATCAATAAAATGAAAGTGAGAAGTTTCAATAAACGAGAAGTTGAATTAAAACCCGGACTGACACTACCTGTAGGCAGACAATACTCCTCGGAAGTGAGTGAGCTGCTTTCATCTCAGAACTGATTCCACAATTTCGAAAAATTTGGAGAGGTGGCTGCCGTCGATAAAGGCATGGTCAACATAAATGGAATATGGCATCCACATCTTTCCGTCGGTATGCTCCACAGCTTTCCCCATTACACTAAGGGGGTATTTACATGGCTCTCCCAAAGAGTGGATCGTGAATGTCATCCCTGTGAAACGCATCTTTGGCACCGCACTCAGATGAATTACATTAAATTCTTTTGATTCAGACATTTCATATTCCACACAATAGGGGTTTGCATCCGGATCAACACCATTAATTATATTTATGGCATTTTCATAAAACGCATTGAAATTTTCATTGTATGGAATTCTTACGGTGACGAAGTTTGTCGCGCATGCAATGGGGGTTATGATGTCGAGATGATCGTATAGGAATACCGAACCATCTTCGTCTCTACGATAACGGAATGC
Organism: uncultured Porphyromonadaceae bacterium; assembly: GCA_947073495.1. Taxonomy (GTDB): domain Bacteria; phylum Bacteroidota; class Bacteroidia; order Bacteroidales; family Muribaculaceae; genus Lepagella. The sequence continues at coordinate 9,168 of CAMTMX010000008.1, read as the reverse complement.
TTCCACTTCGTTCGCCGCTTTTAAGACAGCATAAAGGTAGCGGACGAAAAAAGAGGTGCCGTTTTCCTTACATTCTTTAAATGCTCCTCCGCATTCAAATTCCGTAGTAACCGAATACCAGGAACTGGCAAAGTCTTTAAAGAAATCAAAATTTCCGCGACGGTTCCACGTCGCCATGTCAATCTTTTTTTTCATAAATCTTTTATAAAGGCAACAATGCTCCTGTCTCAGAGTTCATGATATATCCTTTGACCACAACATCTCTCGGCATTAAAGGATGGTTCTTGACAAGATCAACGGTTTCTTCGATAGCGTCTTCCGTACTGTCGAATCCATGAAGCCATGTGTTGAGATCAATTCCGCAATGTTTCATAAGATTTATATTGTTTTCCGGGACGCCACGTAGCTTCATCAGGTGTAGCATCTCATTACTGTCCATTCCTTGCACGCCGCATCCCGTATGCCCTATAATCATAATTTCTGTCACACCTAATTCATAGACAGCGACAAGGAGGCTACGCATGGTGCTGTCGAACGGGTTTGTAATCGTGGCTCCGGCGTTTTTAATGATTTTTACATCTCCGTTTTTGAATCCCAAAGCAGCCGGAAGAAGTTCTACAAGGCGAGTGTCCATACAGGTCACTATTGCGATTTTCTTGTTGGGATACTTGTCGGTCAGGAATCGTTCATAACCTTTTTCTTCAACAAACCGACGGTTATGTTCGAGTATCTCGTTGATCATGATTTATCAGTTTTATGATTAGAAATTTTTACGTTTTAGCAGCAAGCTGTTTGTTACAACACTGACACTACTGAATGCCATGGCAGCCCCCGCAATCATAGGGTTGAGTAGAAACCCGTTGATAGGGTAGAGGACTCCGGCTGCAATCGGCACTCCAATCAGATTGTAGATAAAAGCCCAAAAAAGGTTTTGTCTGATAGTTCGTACCGTAGCTTTCGACAGCCTGATTGCGGTAGGAATTTTTGCAAGATCGGCTGACACGATTGTAATGTCGGCGACATCTATGGCTATATCGCTTCCTGTGCCCATGGCTATACCCAAATCAGCAATCGCGAGAGCGGCGCTGTCGTTGATTCCATCGCCTACCATCGCCACTTTTCTCCCATCTTTTTGAAGCTTTTCAATGTAGGCTGATTTTTCGTGTGGCAAAACTTCCGCAACATATTTAGTTATGTTTGCTTTAGACGCCACCGCCTCCGCAGTGGTTTGGTTGTCACCGGTCAGCATCACTACTTCTATTCCCATTTTTTTAAGTTCACCTACGGCTGCCGGAGATGTTGGTTTAACCGGATCTGATATGCCGACAATCGCAATCACTCCATCTTTGTCTGCAAAATAGACAATAGAGTTTGCAAGAGATGTGAGTTCCTGTGCTTTAGCGGATACTTCGGGTGAAATAATGATCCCATTGTCTTCAATGAGACGACGATTGCCTGCGTAGAACAACTTTCCTTCTATCATCCCTTGCAGTCCTTTGCCGGTCACATTCTCAAAAGAAGAAACTTTAAAGTCATTTACATTATGAAAATGTGCTACTATTGCCTGCCCGAGAGGGTGGTCGGATCTTCTTTCTAAAGCCGCCAGTATGGCATCTGAATCGGATATATGCCTGAAGGTGGAGATCTCTGTCACAACCGGCTTGCCGGCGGTGAGTGTACCTGTCTTATCAAGCACGACAGTGTCGATTTTAGGTGCAGTCTCAAGTGCTTCCGCATCTTTGATGAGTATGCCTGATTCAGCCCCTTTCCCTATTCCGACCATAATCGCCGTAGGAGTGGCAAGACCTAATGCGCACGGACAAGCGATGACAAGGACTGTCACGGCCGCTAATAAACCATGAATGAATCCTTCGTTTGGATCTGCGATAAGCCAGATCAGGAAAGAAATTATGGCAACACATATAATTACCGGCACAAATATGGCTGCAATTTTATTGACCAATTGTTGCACTGGTGCTTTGCTTCCCTGTGCATCCTGCACCATTCTGATAATTTTTGCCAGCAGAGTGTCGGCTCCTGTATTGACAGCTTTGAACTGCAATGTGCCGTTGCCATTGATAGTGCCTGCGTAGACGTTTATCCCTGTCTTCTTTTCAACCGGAATCGGCTCGCCGCTAAGCATAGATTCATCTACATAAGAGTTACCTTCCGTCACAATCCCGTCTACCGCGATACGCTCTCCTGGTTTTGCCATCACAGTGAGTCCGGGAGTGATCTGTTCTATAGGAAGTTCTTTTAACCCACCGTTCCCCAAGACAATAGTAACAGTCTTCGGTTGCAGTCCCATCAGCTTCTTTATAGCTGAGGAGGTGTTGCCTTTGGCTTTGCTTTCAAGCAACCTTCCTAAAAGGATAAAGGCGATAATTACTGCTGAAGCTTCGAAATATACATGTGGATGAATTCCTCTGGACAGCCAAAAATCGGGGAAAAGCATGTTGGCGACACTGAAAATCCAGGCTATGCCGGTGCTCAAAGCCACAAGTGTATCCATATTTGCAGACTTGTGGCGTAACTGTTGCCATGCTCCAGTAAAAAATTGCCTGCCCAACCAGAAAACAACGGGGGTAGAAAAAAGAAACATGATAAGGTTGGCGTAAGGAATATTCATGAAAAACATCCCTGTCACTACCACAGGAAGAGACATCAAGACGGCAAGGGCAGTACGCTTTTTCAGAGCATTGTATTTTTCAGACTGTATCTGTTCAAGAGAGTCAATGGAGTTTTCATCATTTTGAATAAGCATTCCGTAGCCGGCATCCTCAACCGCAGCTTTCAGTTGTTCGGGGGTGCAGACGGAAGGATCGTATTCCACGTTTGCTGTGGAATTGCCAAAGTTGACACTTGCAGAACAGACACCCTTATGTTCTCCCAAAACTTTTTCCACTCTTGCGGCACATGCCGCGCATGCAAGATCGGTGACAGGAAAATTCTTTTTTATAGTCTTACTCATGCTTTTTGTTAAGATATAGGATTAAGCTAAAGATGTTCAACATCTTTCATCCACCTGTTAGTCATATTTCTTGTATAATATTCTTAAGGAATTGAGTACGGCGAGCAATGCTACACCGACATCAGCAAATACCGCCACCCAAAGGGATACGTCGCCCATTGCTCCGGCAATCAGGACGATAATCTTTATAGCTATTGCTCCTATGATATTTTCACGCACAATTGTTCCGGTGGTTCTTCCTATTTTGATTGCCGTGACGATTTTCGAAGGCCGGTCATTTTGAATTACAATATCAGCGCTTTCTACTGCCGCGTCGCTTCCAAGACCGCCCATTGCGATACCGACGTTACTGAGAGCAAGTACGGGTGCGTCATTCATTCCGTCACCTACAAATGCAACATTCCGATGGTCTTGATTTATCAGCTTTTCAATACAATAAGCCTTATCCTCAGGAAGTAATCCGCCATATGCGGCGGTTATCCCCAGTTTCCCGGCATATTCTTTGACCACCTCTTCTTTGTCGCCCGAGAGTAGATAAATATTTTCAATGCCAATATTTCTAAGGTGTCTGATCGCAGAAACGGAATCATCTTTAATTTTATCGGAAAGAAGAAGAGCCCCGACATATTTCCCATTTACCGCACATGCGACAATAGTGGCGGAAGTGTGAAGAAGATCTTCCGGAAATGAGATCCCATTCTCTTTGAGCATTCTGAGATTTCCCACTAAAACGCGTTCGCCATTTATCATGGCTTCGGCGCCCCGTCCCGAGATTTCGTTCATATCAGAGACAGTAACCCTGTTTGCTCCCTCCTTGAGTGCGTGTTTAACAACCGCCAGTGCGATAGGGTGGGTGCTTTTTGATTCAACAGACATCACGAGGGAAAGAAGTCTGGAAACAGGAATATCAGCCGGTTCCACTTTTGTCACCTGGAAAGAACCAGTTGTGAGGGTGCCTGTTTTATCGAATGCTATTGTATCAATTTTAGTTATTGATTCCAGATAGTTGCCACCTTTAAATAAGACCCCGCACCTTGACGCAGCTCCTATTCCGGCAAAATATCCTAAAGGAACACTAATTACGAGGGCGCATGGACACGAAATGACGAGAAATACAAGTCCGCGGTAGAGCCAATCAGAGAAAACATAATTGAATGAAGTGGTCGCTCCGATAATTGCCGGTACGGCAACAATCAAAAATGCCAGTAGAATTACAATAGGAGTATATACGCGTGCGAATTTTCTGATAAATTTTTCAGTTGGGGCTTTTCTTCCTGATGCCTCCTTTACCATTTTTAAAATTCTGGCAAGGGCACTGTCTTCGTACTGACGATTGACCTTGATCCTGACTGCCCGACCGGATGCAATCATACCGGCAAGCACTTCTTCGCCTTTAGTAATAGTGCGAGGCATGCTTTCTCCTGTAAGCGCGGAAGTGTCGAAAGAGGCTTCATCTTCAATCAGCACACCGTCAAGTGGTACTCTCTCACCTGGTTTGACTTCGATAGTTTCTCCAACCTTTACTTTTTGTGGAGATTCTGTGAAGGATTGCCCGTCTTTAATAACCGTGGTTTGTTCAGGCCGCACATCAAGAAGTTTGCTGATATTGCGTGTAGCCTTGTCTACGGCACGATCTTGCAGCATTTCTCCCAATGTATAAAACAGCATCACGCCTACGGCTTCCGGATATTCCCCGATGCAGAAGGCGCCTATGCATGCCACAATCATTAGTGTAAATTCGTTGAATATATCTCTCTGTCGGATTGCCTCCCAACCTTCTTTAATAACCGGAATGCCTACCGGGAGAAAAGCTATTATAAACCATAAAAGGTTTATAATATGATTACTAAACCATTCGACACCGCTGTGGTTCATGACGATACCGGCAAAAAGCAGTATGAATGAAACTGCGGGCAGAAAAAACTGATTTATTCCATGGTCATGATCTGGTCCCGATGAACCGCCATGGTGGTGGCAATGGCAGTGACCATGTGCATCACATTTTATTGAATCTTTTTCACTGTCTTTATGACTATGGGATGATATCGCCGACATAATTATGAAGATATAAAATATGAAATGAGATAAACAACTCTTTTAATTATGAACAAAATTAGTGGCAATATTATGCAATTCGAGTGCAAATCCGACAAATTACGGCTTTTACTAATGTATAATTGGTCAAACAGGCATGTAAAGATATCTGAGTAACGGTGCTGCCATCAGCGATTGTTTCAAGACGTCTTTTTTAAGAAGATTCTCAACCTCTTCGCGAGATAGAATTCGTACAGCTACATCTTCAGTCCGGTCAAGATGCTGGTCGGAGATTTTCCTTACCCCTTCTGCCACGTAGCAATATGTAAGATTGTTTGTGGTCGAGGGGTTTCCTGACAAAACTGTGAGCAATCTCCAGTTTCCACCTCCGAAGCCACTTTCTTCCAACAGTTCTCTCTTTGCAGCGTCGAGGTGGTGTTCCCCTTTTTCAACAACGCCGGCACAAATTTCCATCTGGATTTCACCCAGTCCGTGGCGGTATTGTTCAATCATGACGAATTTGCCTTCTTCAGTCACCGCAATTACATTAACCCAATCCGGGTATTCAAGAACATAAAACTCGTCATTGATCTGTCCGTTGGGTAATTTAACGCGGTCTCTTCTTGCGGTCAACCAAGGTCTTCTGATAAGATATTCGGAATCTAAAAGATCCCATTTTTTTATTTCTGACATAATCTGAGCATTTTGTTAAATCTGTAATTATGAATTGTTTGAACTTTTTTATGGAAAACGATTTTTTAAGGCTCCTTGCCTTAAAAAGAAAAAGTTTAAACAACTTCTATTTACAGTAAACGACTTTATTTGCAAAACTAACAAAAATGAATGATATAAAAGATATTTTTTCATGATTATTTAGTTCGTTCCTTAGAAACGACTGTTTAAATTTATTTGTTTGAATGAATTGAGAGTATTTGTCAGCTCCTTGGGCGTATTTTGCCCCTACGATCTCGAAATTTATAGCAATGTGCTCTAAATAAAGTCAGTCTGCGATTGAGCAGATTTACTATATATCCTTTTTTTTTGTAATTTTGCAAAATACTATGAAACCTGAAAAGTGTCGAGTACATAATGATAATTTTAAAAGACTATGAAAAAGGACTTTAGGGAGATAAATGAAAGTTATACTCTTCCTCAAGCTATCAGAGAGGCACAGAGATGTTTGCATTGCAAAGTGCCGAGTTGCAAAAAAGGTTGTCCGATAAGCAACGATATTCCTGAATGGATAGCAGAACTGGCAAAAGGTAATTTCGGCAATGCAATGCAGATTATAAACCGGCGCAGCAACCTTCCTGCTGTATGCGGACGGGTATGTGCGCATGAGAAGCAATGTGAGGGCCACTGTGTTCTTGAGAAAAAAGGGACACATATTAATATAGGTAAACTTGAAAGGTTTGTGGCTGATTTTGATTCTGATGCCGGTTTGACACATGAGGCCATACCGGAGAAAACCAGAGGAAGGGTAGCGGTTATCGGAAGCGGGCCAGCCGGACTGACAATTGCCGGCGACTTATCAAGAAAAGGATTCGGAGTTGAAATTTTTGAAATGGAGCCGGAGCCGGGCGGAGTGTTGATGTATGGAATACCGGAATATCGATTGCCGAAAGAAGTGGTACGTAGGGAGATAAAGAAAATAGAACATCTTGGAGTAATATTTCATCTTAACAACACAATTGGAGAGAAGCATACTATCGACGAATTGTTTGAACAAGGTTTTGATGCCATATTCATGGGAACTGGGACAGGAGTTCCAAAGCGATTGAATATTCCGGGAGTAAATCATCCTGCCGTCAGGCAGGCTATACGTTTCCTAAGAAGAGTGAGTTTATATGAAAGTGGTTGCATGTCGCGCGATGAGGTGATTGTGGGAAACGATGATATAGTGTTTGTGATTGGTTGCGGAAATACGGCGCTTGATGCAGCCCGAACTGCTATAAGAATGGGCTCTAAGGAAGTGACTGTAGTATATCATCGTGACATAAGTCATATGAAAGCTCTTCGTTCAGAGTATGATGAAGCTGTGAATGAGGGTGTTAAATTCTTATGGAATACCTCAATAACAAATATTCAGGCGCTTGACCCCACCCATCTAAGGAGTGTCACTTTAAATACTGATGGTATTGAAACGGTTGTTCCGGCAGATCATGTCGTGATGGCAGTAGGTAGCGCTCCTGCTGCAAGAATAGTTTCAACAACTGAAGGTATTGAGGTGGATGAGAAGGGGTATGTGCTGACAAGGGAAAATCCATATGGAATGACCACCCGTAAGGGTGTTTTTGCCGGTGGGGATGTCACTAATCGTCCTGCCACAGTTGTGCACGCGATGAGAGATGCGAAGCAGGTCGCTGAAGGTATCGAACGTTATGTAGACGCCGTCAAGCTAATGGAGTCGATAAATACTGACAAGTAATAGAACTATATCTCAAATGTAAGAAAGTGAGCGGACTAATTGTTGGATTAGCCCGCTCACTCTTTTGGTTTGTATACAATAAGAATAGGAATTATTCTCCGAAAATCTCTTTAAGGGCGGCAGTTGCATTCGTGAGGTCCTTTCCTGTGGTTATCACTTTTCCATCGGGACCGATAAGGAAATTGGTAGGGATCCACTTGATTTCGTATGCGGGAGCAGGTATGGACTGCCAACCTTTAAGGTCGCTGACCTGTGTCCATGTCAGACCGTCTTTTTCAATTGCCTTGAGCCATGCATCTTTATCTTTGTCCATTGAAACGCCGATAATTGCAAATTTATCACCTGTATATTTACGGTTGAGCTCAACCACCGCAGGATTTTCTTTTCGACAGTCACGGCACCATGATGCCCAAAAATCAATTAGAACATATTTACCTCTATAGTCTGAAAGACTAATGGAGTCTCCTCGAGGTGTTGCCAACGTGAAATCCGGGGCAATATCTCCGGTCTGAGGTGCTTTGTTTTGAGCAAATGTGTCAGTTGCATTTGCTGCAAACAATAATAAAAGTGTGATGAATGTGTAAATCTTTCTCATTTTGGTCTTATTTAAGGAATGGAACATTCAATTTACAAAGGTATAAAATTGTAATCATATTGCAACCTGAAAATATTGAATTTTTATGGTAATCAATTTATATGTTATAACCTTGAATTAAGGCTTGAATGTTAATGGTCTAATAAATTTCATAATCCGTCTAAAATTTATTTTGTCTTGTCATTTAGGTCTTTGTCGGCATCGTTAAGATATTTATTCAGTCATTATGGTCCCCCAATAACTCCATCATAAATATCAAAAATCTACCTGACAAATACTCTCAATTCCTTCGACAAATAAATTTAAACAGTAGTTTCTTAGAATAATTAACGAAACAATATTATTTAATATTGAAGGATAATTATTTAAAAAACGTGCTCTAACTTTATAGCCGCATGACCCTCAATATCCGCCTGCAAAAGAAGAATACGTTATTTGCGTTTGAAAAACTTAAATCTCTTTATGATGTGTCCTGCTGAAAGTAGAATCATTAAAAATCCTAACTTACCATGCACACCACCTATTGGTGCATGCGCAAATGTCACCAACCAATGCACCGAAGCGATTATGCCGGTAATCAGAGTAAGCAATGATACCCACCAAAGTATACGCGTGAATTGGTTTTTCAAATTGTGAAATTTAGCGAACCAGTTGCAATAATCAAAATGCAGAAAAATATGATATGTGATAAAAGACATAAAAAGTAAACCGACGATTATGTGAATCCACACCAATGTCAGACTGTTGCTATGGATGACTTCAAGCTGAATGCCGGAAAATAGTATGCATATAGTAAGGATAAGTAGACTCCGGTTGCATGTTTTTAGTTTCACAATCTTCTTCATGTTGCAAAATTACTGATTTTTCATGATATTGCAATCTCAGCATTCTCATTTGTTACTGCAGAGAGTTATACTGTGGTCCGTTTTTATTCAGAGCCTATCATTATAATCCTACTTGTCAATATCTATGCGTCTTTGAATATGACCCGCAATGAAGGGCAGACGGATTCACTATTTTTTTAATTCCGGTTTTCGTATTTTGGTACTAAAACTTATGTTGTGATTCTTAGTGCCATTTTAGTGCCAAAACTCTGTCTGATGAGGTCTTTTCTTGGTCTGATTTCGGTCCTGAATCGAA